>NZ_JBCAQT010000011.1:0-181990 GCF_038419845.1 Marinimicrobium sp. C2-29 | reverse complement strand
ACACCTCTTCTAGGGTGGTAGAATACCACCTTAAATGGTGTCCGGAATCATTAGACCACTTCAAGCCCACCCTACTGGGAGGTAATCAGATTGTAGGGCGGGCTTTGCCCACCAATAGCGTGGGTTGTGGTGGGCGGAGCCCACCCTACGCGGCGGTGGCTTGGGTGGCCATCCAGAGGGCGAAGGTGTCTTTGTCGCAGGGGCGGTGGAGGCCGTAGCCCTGGGCGTAGCCGAAACCTACGTCGGTAACGAAGGCAAGTTGCTCGGGGGTTTCAATGCCTTCGACGATGGAACGCAGTTTCAGGACTTTGGCCAGCTCCAACACCGTTCGGGCGATCTCCTGGCTTTTTCTGGCGGAGTCGATTTTCTCCATGAAGCTTTTATCGAGCTTGATGCCGTCCACCGGTAGAGTGCGCAGGTAACTCAGTGAAGAGTAGCCGGTACCGAAATCGTCCACGTAAATGCTGATCCCCAGCTCGCGCAGACGATTGAGGATGACACTGGCTTCGCCGTCGCGCTCTATCAGGACGCCTTCGGTAACTTCCAGGTTCAGGTGGCGCCCGTTCAGCCCATAGGCCTGTAGCGTTTGCTGTATAAAAGGAACCAGGTCCACCTGGAAGAACTCGCGCGGCGAAAGGTTGACACTGATGGCAAATTCACAGGGCACGGCGCCGTTGTCGCGCCACTGCTGAAGGGCGGCGCAGGCCTGGGTGAGCATCTGACGGCCGATGTCGGCCACCAGACCGGAAGCTTCCGCCACGGGGATGAACTCCTCCGGGTTCATCGCGCCCAGTTCTTCATGATGCCACCGGCACAGCACCTCACAGCCACTGGGCTGACCGGTGGCCACATCGATGATGGTCTGGAAGTGGGCTTTCAGGCCCTGATTCTGCAAGGCTTTACGCAGTTCGGTTTCAAGGCGGGCGCGGGTGCGCTGCTCGTTATTCAGGACCTGGTCGAAGATAAAATAGCTGCCCTTCCCTCCCTCTTTGGCTTTGTAGAGCGACAGGTCGGCCTTGCGGATCAGTGAATCGGCGCTGCGCTCCGTACCGGATTCGACCGTGACACCAAGGCTGGAGCCCACCTCAAAGTCGACACCGTCCACGGTAAAGGGCTGGCGCAGACTGTCCAGAATGCGGCTGGCCAGACTGGCGGCGGCTTCGTAATCGGCCACCTGCTCCGCCAGCAGGATAAACTCGTCCCCACCAAAGCGCGCGAGGGTGTCTTCCGGGCGCAGTTGCTCTTCTATCCGCTGGGAGAACAGTTTCAGCAGAGAGTCCCCCACCTGGTGGCCATAGCTGTCATTGATGGTTTTGAAATTGTCGATGTCCATCAGCAGCACGGCGTAAGGCGCAGGACGGCGCCGGGAGCGGTGAATGGCCTGGTCCAGGCGATCCAGAAACAGTTCCCGGTTGGCCACGCCGGTGAGCTTGTCGTGAAAGGCGCTGTGCTGGAGCTGTTTTTCCATGACCTTGCGGTCGTGAATGTCGCGACCGTAACCAAAGTACAGGGTTTCCCAGTCGACCTTGACGAAGCTCCACTCTACCCAGCGGTGGTCGCCGTCGGCGGTACGGGTGCGCGCATCAAAAGTGACCTGCGGGTGCTCTCCGGAGAGCAGCTGGGTGATCCGCTTGACCACATCCGGACGGTCCTGGTCGCAGATGATACTCAAAAAGGGTGTGCCCGCCATGTCCTCCGGCCGGCGGCTGAGAATGTCGCCGGCGGCGGGGTTTACCTGCAGAAAGCCACCCTCCTGGTCCAGGGTACAGAGAATATCCGGCGAAATGGCAAAAAACTGCTCCAGTTGTGCCCGCTGGTGGGCGCTGTGGGTGGACTCCTCACGAAGGCAACGGATCAGATGGGCCAGCTTGCCGGCCTTATCGAGGCTCAGGAGCAACGCCAGGCCACAGCCGACAAGGATGGCTCCAATCAATCCCGCCATCCAGGTGATCCCGTTGAGGTAGACGCCACCGGCGGCGGGTTCAAGGCTTTCGTGCAGTCCCCAGAGCGCATTGCCCCCCGTAATCAGGAGCGACAGGATGATGATGGTGACGGCAGTCGCAATGAGCTTCTTGCCCGGCATAGGCGATAGTACCTCTCAGGGATTTGATGATTGTTGGGTGAATGTGGTGTTCAGAAGGGTTGATGCTTGTGTCAATATTTTCGACACTCTAACAGAAAAAGGATAAATGCGCCACGACAAAAGGGGACGGAGGGGTTTTATTTTGATCAATTTGTGCAATGTTTGGCCAGGGTGGTGGTGGGCGGAGCCCACCCTACAGGGGGATGGGGGGCAGCCCGGGGGTTGCGGTGTAGGCGTTTGGGTTGGGGTGGATGCGCCTTGGGTTACGGCGGATGCGCTTACAGCTTATCCGCCCTACGATTAGTATGGGTGGTATTTTAGGGGGTTTTGTAGGCTTTGACGGCTTTGTCGTTGGTGTTCTGGCGTTTTAGGTCGTTGGCGATGTCGGATTTGGTCTGTTCGGCCAGGCGGCCGAGTTCGTCGTTAAGGGTCTGGATGTCGGCGATCTGCTCGCGCAGCTCGTCGGCGAGACCGGCTTCGGCGACGTCGATCATGAACTGGTTGTCGTTTAGCTTGGCCAGTAGCGCCTGGCGTTCGGGCGCCTGTTGCTCGTAGCCTTCCCAGTCGCCGGCGCGGGCCAGCTCCAGCAGCTGTTCGGTCTGGGCGCGGAACTGGTAGACGGGTTCCAATAGGTTGTCACTGGACATGGCTGACTTCGGCCTCGGATTCTGTTTTGTGGATTCGCTCTGCCCCCCAAAGGTTAGAGTTTAGCATAGGGGGCACCGCCGGTTGCGGCCTTACCGCTTATGGACTGCCGGTCGCGGTCGTCCACTTATAAACTGCCGGTGGCGGCTTTCACCTATAGATAGTTGAACAGCGACAGGCCGCTGACCTTCACAAAACTCTGCTGGGCGGCGCTGAGGACCATGCTCTGCATCTGCAGGCGGGTGGAGGCTTCGGCGTAGTCCAGGTTTTCGATATCCGACAGGACCTCTTCACTGTAGAGTTTGGTGTCGGCGTTCAGGTCCCGCGATGTCTCCAGGGTGTTGAGGCGGGCACCCACTTCGCCCTGAACCGAGATCACATTGGTCAAGGCGTTGTCGAGGTTGGTCAGGGTTTTGGCCACCACATCGCCCAGCTCCGCCTTGCTTTCCGGATTGGCTTCCACGTTGCGCATGGCTTCACTCAGGCGCGACAGAGTGGTCAGCAGGCCCTGTTTGTTGCTCGACTCGATATGAAAGCTGTCGCCCGGCTCGGCCAATTCACCATCGGTGGAAGTGCTGCCCTCATTCTGGGTCGCGAAGCCAAAAGCCGTATCGGTGTTGGCGGTGCCATTGCGCACTGTCAGGTTCTGGCCGTTGGTCACGCTCAGGCCCGTGCCGTCGGCGGTAATGCCCAGATTCGCCAGCTTGTCCGCGTTGCGGTCGGCGCCGCTGCCGCCGACAGTTTCGGTAGTGCTGTTAAGCGCGGCGGCCAGGTCGGCGGCATTGTTGACCGGCCGGTCCAGCAACAGGGTTTCCGAGCGGGTTCCCACGGTCAGAGTCACCGTCTCGGGTGAAGTCGAGAAATCCACGGCACCCACGGCGCCAAAGTCCAGCGTGGCGGGCGTGGCGGCTTCTCCGGCATAGGGCTGGCCGGTAACCTGAAAGCGGACGCCATTGATCTCGATGGGATCGCTCTGGTCGTGGGGCTCATTGGCCACCAGCACACGGCCCTTGTCATCGGTAATGGTGTAATTGGCCCGGGGCGGCGTCAGGGTCTCGGGGGCATTGAAGGTGATCTTCATGTCGCCCGGGTAGAATTCGTCGTAGGCCTCCTGGTCGACAATCTCTCCCACACTGATTTCAGCGGGGGGATTGGCCTGGTTGGCGCTGCTGGCCCGGGTGTTGAAGGTGTTGTGGCCGCTGGGAATATCGACAAACAGCCGCTTGCCGGAATCGCCCACGGGCACATTCACCGAGTTGGACACCTGAATGCGCATCTGGCCCTCGTCGCCGTGATAGGAGAAGTTGCCTCCGCCATCGGCACTGAACGGCGCCTTGTCGCCCTGGTGGCCGGCAAAAATATACTGGCCGGAGCTGTTGCGGGTGTTCTGCAGGTTCATCAGCTCTTCAATGCGGGTATCCACTTCAGCCGCAATGGACTGATAGTCCTCCGGAGTCAAAACGCCGGTGTTGCCGGCACGAACGCCCAACTCTTTCATGCGCTGGACCAGATTCACGATGGAATCGAGCGCCACCTCTTCCTGCTCCAGAGCGTTTTCCGCCGCATTGATGTTCTTGTCATACTGCTCAAGACGCCCCAGTTCCTGGTTCAGACGCAGGATGCTGGTGGCCGCCACCGGGTCGTCGGCGGGGCTGAGCACACGCTTGCCCGTGCTGATCTGCTCGGAGGTTTTGTTCACCGCCGACTGGGCATTGCGCATGCCCACATCGGCGATGTTGTAAATCTGTGAGGTGGAAACACGCATGGTTTATGGCCTCAATTAAAGCGAGTTCAACAGGGTGTCGAACATGTCCCGCGCGACGGTGATCACGCGGGAGTTGGCATTGTAAATCTGTTCAAACTTGATCAGGTTGGCCGCCTCTTCATCCAGATTCACCCCGGACACGCTTTCGCGCATGTTCTGGGTCTGCTCCATAAGGCTTCGCGCCGCCTGGGTATTGCTGCGCGCCGAAGCGCTGTCAGTACCCACCTGCTCGACCAGACGCCCGTAGGCATCGCTCAGCCCCAGTTTGCCACCGCCCATGACTTTGGAAGTTTCCAGGTCCGCCATGGCCAGCGCGTTGCGGTTGTCATTGCTGGCATCATTATTGAAGCCCAGGGTAAAGGTATCGCCCGCTTTGGGCTGACCTTTAATGCTGGCCTGAAATCCCATGAAAGACGGCTGGGCGAAATCCTCGGCGGTACTGTCGCCAAAGAGCTGGCTGCTGCTCGGTGCGGTTTCCAGAGTGACCCCATCGGCCAGGCTCAGATCCACGCGTCCACCCACGGTCACCGTGGACTGGCTGCCGGCGCCCTGCCCCTCGAGTCGCACGTCGGGGTTGCCGCTGCTGTCATTGACGCTGAGCTGATTCAGATTGGTATTGTCGGCCTCGAGGCGGATATCCATGTCCACCCCGGAGGAGGCCACCAGGCGCAACTCGGGGTTACCGGTGATCGCATTGGCACCGCTCTCGGCCCGGAATCCCAGCGCCTTGAGGTTGGGGTTGTCGCTGATGCGCTCGGCCAGGTAGTCCTGAAACGCCCCGGGCTCGGTCTGGGGGTTGGGAACCTTGGTGCTCAGCGTCCCGCCCTGATACTCCAGCAGGTCCTCACCATTGACGGTGATCTGCAGGGGGCTGTTGAAATCTTCAATGTTGATGTCGCTCAGCGTCGCCTGGGTAAAGGCATTGGCCGATACGCCTGAGACCCGACTGATCTGATCCGCCAGGTTGGCGGCGGACACGTTCGGGGATGTGACCAGGTTGCGGGTGCTCACCGCCCCGGTCTCCGGGTCGGTCATCCGAAAGCGCAGCTGTTCTACCGGATAGCCATTGGCCTGAGCGGCACCGCCGGTGGGTACCACCTGGGCATCACGTCCATCCGGGAGCCCCAGCCGACTGCCCTCACCCAGGATACGGGTCTGCCCCGGCTCGGTGCCAAACAGCACATTCTCCCGACCGGGCACAAAGGTCTGCTCGCGCATGGGCGGCTCGAGCGGGCGGGGGTTGGCCGGATCGGAGTTGTCCAGAATCTCGTAGGTGGTTTCGGAGGTGAAGCGCACCACCACCGGCGGCGACAATTGGCCGGGGGTGGCAAAGGTCGGCAGGATCTCGCCGTTGCGATCCACCTTGCTCAACACCGCCCCCTGACTGATGCTGCCCGAACCCTGGTTGCCGGTATTTGAGCCGGTACGCACGGGCGAAGCAAAGGCCAGATCTTCCGGGCGGGTCAGCTCGGCTTCAATGTAACGCCCGCCCGCGCTGGTGGGCTTGAGAGTGAAGCTGTCACCACCCTGAAAGGAACCACTCTCCAGGGTGAGCTCCAGCCCTTCGAAATTCAGCGTCTGCGGCTGGCTGCCGGAGATCATGCCCTGCTGTATCGCTTCGCCATCACTCAGACGGGTGATCACGTAGTTGTTGGTATTGTCCAGGATCTTGAAGCGGTAGTCGCTGGTGGTAAGCTGGTTGGTATCGGTGATCGACAGCGACAGGCGCCGATCATTCGGTCCGACGTTGTCGCCCTCTTCGATGCGCTGGCTGAGCAGCTCGGGATCGTTGATATCCCTGAACATCCGCTGGCCGTAGTCCCCGTCCAGATCCAGTCCCTGTTGCTGTTGGCGATTGAATTCATCGGCCAGCACGATGGCCAGGCGCCCCAACTCGTTTTTGGCCGTCTGGAGAATGCCATCGCGAAAGTCCACCAGGCCGCCCAGCTGTCCGCCACTCAGATCATCGGTGACATTGCGCACGCGGGTACCCTGGCCCAGGGTCACCTCGCCCGAATTGGATACGCTGAAGGCATTGGCTTTGGTACCCACCACCAGCGATTGGCCCTGCCCCATGAAGACGTTGATGCTGTTATCGCCCTGGCGCACGGCCTGGATACCCGTCAGTTCCGACAGCTCGCGCAGCGCCTGATCGCGCTGGTCGAGCAGATCGTTGGGCTGAACATTACCGGAGCCGGACTTGTCCATGATGGATTGGTTGAGATCGGCAATGTTGCGCGCAAGATCGTTGATCTGCGTGGTGACCGCATCCATCTCGCGCACGACGTTGCGCTCGATATCCGCGAACCGATCGTAGAGGGTGTTGAACCGGTTGCTCAGGCTTTCGGCCTCGGTAATGATCAACTGTCGCGCCGGTGACGAAGAGGGGTCATCCGCGCCATTCTGGACCGCGGCAAAAAAGCTTTTCAGGCCGCCGGCCAGACCGGTGGCTTCGTTCGCCAATAACTTGTCGATTTTACCGATGTTGGTGTTGTATTTGTCCAGCGCATTGAAGTTGGTGGTGTCGGTGCGCAGCTGGGTGTTGACGAACTCATCCACCATCCGCTCGACGGACTGGGTCGAGGCGCCACTGCCCACATAACCGGCGGTGCCCAGGCGTTCCGCCGGACGGGCAATGCTATCCGTACGCTGACGGTTATAGCCGTCCGTATTGGCGTTACTGATATTGTGCCCGGCGGTGCGCAGCGCATTCTGGCTGACCTGCAGACCGGATATTGCATTCGACAGAAGTCCCGCCATGGTGGTTACCTGTTAAGCGCCGTTGGGATCGGAGGGTTCATCGACCGGACCCTGTGAGAGGGTCGCCATTGGCTCCGAGCGCAACAGCGATTTGATTTTCTCCGCGTAAGCCGGGTCGGTCGCGTAGCCGGCCTCCTGCAGTGCCTCGGCATAACGATCGGGGTCGTTGCCCGCTTTCAAGGCGTCCTGATAACGCGGATTGTCCTGCAGAAATTCGACGTAGTCGGCAAAGCTCTGTTCGTAATCCGGGTACTGCCGGAAATCGGCGCGCTCCATCTGCGGCAGACCATTGCGGTATTCCAATGTGGACACATTGACCCGATCGCCGCTCCAGCGCTGGTCGGCCTTGATATTGAACAGGTTATGGCTGTTAGCGCCATCCTTGCCGTGTACCACATGCTGTCCCCAGCCGGTTTCCAGTGCGGCCTGGGCGATCAGTGACTCGGGCTTCACACCCAGCCGCTGCGCGGCGGCTTCGGCGTGAGGCCGTAGGCTGCGAACAAAATCATGGGGGGTCTCGCCCAGAGGCGCTCGCTGTTCAACCGCGCTGGTCGCCGCAGGCGCGGCCGATCGAGTGACTGATGGCGCTGCATTGAGGCTCTCATTGCGCGAAAGGTCACCCGGCAGCGACTCTGATTCGGCCGGTGTATTCAGATGTTTGCCGTAAGCCGCGCTCATCTGCTGATAGAGCATGTCCGCCATGCCCAGGCCGCGGCCCTTGGTCAGTTCCAATGACATCTGCTGGTCGAGCATCTCCTGGTGAAATTTGGTTTCTTCACTGCTGAAGTAGCTGTCTTTGCCGAATACTTCATTGCTCGAGCGCATCTGCTTGAACATCTGGTGCACAAACATGGATTCGAACTGTCGGGCCACTTCCTTCAGCGCTTCCGGATCGCCCTCGCGCCCTTTGGCCCGCAGGGCTTCCATCCCCTGACTGTTCAGGTGGGTATCCTGAATCTGTTGGCGTACCTGAGTGGTATCGAGCGGTATCATCAGATCACCATCAGTTGGGCTTTGAGCGCGCCGGATTGTTTGAGCGCTTCGAGAATGGCCATCAGGTCGCCGGGCGAAGCGCCTACGTTATTGACCGCGCGCACGATATCCTCGAGGGTATTGCCGGGTGCAAACTTGAACATGGGATTGGTTTCTTCGGTGATTTCTATATCCGTTCCCGGCACGATGGCGGTCTCGCCCTGTCCTAACGGGTTGGGTTGCACGGCTGTATAGTCTTCGGAGATGGACACAGTCAGACTGCCGTGCGTAATGGCCACGGGCGACACGCGCACATGTTGCCCTACCACGATAGTACCGGTACGAGAATTGATCACGACCTTGGCCGCCTCTTCACCGGGGGTGACTTCAATATTTTCCAGCAACGACAGGAAGTCCACCCGTTGAGACGGGTCCTGCGGAGCGCTTACCGCAACCGAGACGGCATCCTGGGCGCGTGCCACATCCGGCCCCAGCATGGCGTTGATGGCCTGAACGACCCGGTTGGCCGTGGTGAAATCAGCCCGGTTCAGATTCAACACAATGGGCTGCCCGGAGGAAAAGTTGGTTTCCACTTCCCGCTCCACGCTGGCGCCCTGGGGAATACGGCCCACGCTGGGAATATTGACGGTGATGCTGGAGCCATCGCGCCCCTGGGCGCCGAAACCGCCCACTATCAGGTTACCTTGAGCCAGTGCATAAATATCACCGTCAGCGCCCTTGAGCGGCGTCATCAACAGACTACCGCCCCGTAAGCTGTCGGCATTACTGATGGAGGAGACTGTAACGTCCAGCGTCTGGCCCGGTTTGGCAAAGGCCGGCAGCTCGGCCTGAACCATCACCGCTGCCACATTTCGCGTCTGCACGCGCGTGCCCTCGGGTATGGTGATACCAAACTGTTGCAACATGTTGTTGAACGACTGAGTGGTAAAGGGCGATTGGTTGGTCTGGTCCCCGGTGCCATCCAGGCCTACCACCAGGCCATAGCCCACCAACTTGTTGGAGCGGACACCCGCGACGGTGGTAATGTCCTTGATCCGTTCGGCCTGAGTGAAAGCACTGCTCAGTAGCAATACAATGGCCAGCAATAGTCGATTGAACATGGGTTTACACCTCAGCATTAAAAGGGCCAGTAACCACTGTTAAAGAAACGACCCAACCACCCCATCGATTGCGAATCGGCCAGCGTACCGGTGCCGCTATAAGATATTTTCGCGTTTGCCAGACGAGTGGACGGTACGGTGTTATCGGGTGAGACATCGTCCGGGCGGACAATGCCGCTGATGCGAATAAACTCATCCCCGCGATTGATGGTGATCCATTTTTCGCCGCGCACGACCAACCCGCCGTTGGGCAGTACTTCGGCGACGGTCACAGTGATGTTGCCCTCCAGGCTATTGCTCTGATCGGCGCCGGCATCGCCATTGAAATCGCGATTCTGCTCCATGTTGGTTTCCAGGGTATTGCCCCGAAAACTGGGGTTGGTACCCAGCAGCGGCCCGGCGTTGAAATCCATGCTGTTTTCTTTCTGCACCGACACGCCGGCGCTTTTGCTCGAGACAGTGCGCTCGGCCAGAGTCACGGTGATGATGTCGCCCACGTTGAGTGCCTTGCGGTCGGTGTACAGCGCCATGCCGTAGTTGCCCTGATACAGGGACCCTTCGGTGCGCTGCGGAAGATCCGCCGTGGCCGCCACCGTGGGCGCATAGTAGGGATCGCCCGGCACCGGACGCTCGTAGGTGACGCAGGCGGACAGCCCGGCCAACGCCACCAGCAGCGCGCTGAAAGAAAACCCTTTGCGTAAATGCCCTAACATAGCCATGGCCCCGTTGCCTGTCTTACAGCGTCTGATTGATGTACTGCAACATCTGGTCGGCACTGGAGACGACCTTGGAGTTGAGCTCATAGGCACGCTGGGTGGAAATCATGTCCACCATTTCCTGCACGATGTCCACGTTGGAGCTCTCCAGCATGCCCTGCATCAACTTGCCCATACCCTCCTGAGCCGGAGCCCCGAGCACCGGGTTGCCACTGGCCACGGTTTCGACATAGAGGTTGCCCCCGATGGATTCCAGACCGGCCGGATTGATGAAGTCGGCCATCTGGATGTCGCCGATCTGCTGCGGCTGAGGATCGTTGGCAAAGTGCGCCGAGATGATGCCGTCTTCACTGATGTTGATCTGGCTGGTGTTCTCCGGCACCACCACGCCCGGCTCGATCAGAAGGCCGCTGTTGGTGACGAGCTCGCCCTGACCGTTGATCTGCAGTTGTCCATTGCGCGTGTAAGCAAGCGTGCCATCGGGCCTGAGCACCTGCAGAAAACCGCGGCCGTCGATGGCCACATCCAGCGCCTGGTCGGTCACTTCCAGGCTGCCGGCGGTGAACTCTTTCTGGGTCGAAACCACGCGCACACCGGTACCAAGCTGTAGGCCGGAGGGCAATTCGTTGTTCTGGTTGGCCTGGGCGCCGGGCTGCCGCTGGGTTTGATAGAGCAGGTCTTCGAACACCGCCCGATCGCGCTTGAACCCCACCGTGCCCACGTTGGACAGGTTGTTGGAGATGGTGGTCAGTTGCTTATCCTGCGCACTCAGGCCGGTTTTGCTGACGTATAGAGCTGCGTGCATGACAGTGTCTCTCTTGAAGTGTTTGCCGGTGTGGCCTGTTTAGCGGCAAGATCTTTCCGCTTGCCGGCCGGTTCAGGACTGAAAAGTCCGCTTATTATTGAGATTGCAATAGCCGTGCCGAACTCTCGGAATTCTGCTCAACGTTCTGCATCAATTTCAGCTGCATCTCGTACTGGCGTGACAGGCTGAGAATCTGGGTGAATTCGTCCACGGCGTTGACGTTGCTCCCCTCGAGGAAACCACTGATCACGTTGACGCCGGCATCAGCCTCGGCTGGCAGGTTGTCATTCAGGCGAAACAGACCATCCTCGCCCTTGGACACTTCCTGCAGATCCGGATTGACCAGTTTGATCCGGTCGATTTCCACCAGTGCTTCCGGGCCCTGCCCCTGCGCCACGATGGACAGAGTCCCGTCGCTGCCGATCTCCAAGTGCTCCAGCGGAGGCAAGGCAATCGGCCCATCGTTGCCCATGACCGGCTTGCCGTCGGCGGTTCGCAGCACGCCCAGAGGGTCAATATTCAGTGCCCCGGCCCGGGTATAGGCTTCGGTGCCATCGGGTGCCTGGACAGCAATGAAGCCCTCACCGTCGATGGCGAGGTCAAGTTGCCGGCCGGTTTCGTTCAGTGGCCCCTGGGAAAAATCACTGCCCGGGCTTTCGGTCATCGCGTAGGCACGGGTGGGATGCCCATCGCCGTAATACACCGGCATGCTGCGCGCCTGGGCAAAGTCGGCCCGAAAGCCGGTGGTATTGAGGTTGGCTAAGTTGTTGGAGTGATTGGTCTGCGCCATCATATTGTTCTTGGCGCCGGTCATGGCGATATAGAGTGACTTGTCCATGGTGCTTCCCCTGAAACGTTAACGCCTCGTGCGGATGGATAGACAGGAGGCAAAAAACTGTCGCTTGGGGGGAATAATGCAAGAGGGGTGCCAAGTGGGTGGCGGGGTGTGGTTTTGAATGTGGTTGGTTGTGGCGGATGCGCCTTAGGCTTATCCGCCCTACGGAAACCTCGAGGTCTATGTAGGGCGGATAAGCGTCAAGCGCATCCGCCATTACCATCACCGCACGCTATTACCGAAGGTTAATAATAGTCTGGGTAATCTGGTTGGCGGTTTCGATGGTCTTGGAGCTGGCCTGGAAATTCCGCTGGGCGATGATCAGATTCACCAGCTGGCTGGACAGATCCACGTTGGACTCCTCCAGTGCGCCGGCATTGATGACCCCCAGAGAGGCGGAGCCGGGCGCGCCGACGACCGGCTCACCCGAATCGGCCGACTGCACCCAGGAGGTATCGCCCACCGGTTTCAGGCCTTCAATGTTGTTGAAGTTGGCCAGAGCCACCTGCCCCAGCACCTGGGCCTCACCGTTGGTGAAACGGGCGAAGATGATGCCGTCATCGGCGATGTCCACACCGGACAGACGCCCGGTGGTGTAGCCGTTCTGGTCCTGACTCTCGACCCCGAAATTGGAACCGAACTGGGTGGTTCCATCCAGACTGATCTCGAAGTTGGAGCTCGCGGGTGGGTCCTCGACGGGAATCTGGCCGCCCTGAAGGACATTCAAGGGGCCGAGGGCACCGGCCGGGTCACCGTCTTCGGTGCGCGGCATCCAGTTGGAAATCAACATGGGATCGGTCAGGTCTTCGTTCAGCGAACCATCGTTGTTGAAGTGCACATTGAAGGTTGCCATGGTCGGCTCGGTATTCTGAGGCGACGGCAGGGTCGGGTCCGGATCACCCACGTTCTGGCCATCGACCTGAACATGCATCTGCCAATGGTTGGGCGAGGTGGACCCATCACCCGGATCATAGGGCTGACGTACGAAGTACTGCTCCAGTGTATGCGGATTGCCCAGGCTGTCGTAGACCGTGGAATTGGTGGAATGATTGAACGTCGCCTGATCATCCGGATCGAAGGCGTTGATCACTACATCAGAGAAGCTGTCCTCGGTCAGGGGAGCAAACAGGTTGCCCACGCTGGGGTTCGCCCCTTCCAGGCTGTAGCCCTCTTCCATCAGGATGTTGAGACGCCCACCGATCACGGCCGCACTGGATTGATCATTGACGGTCTGAATGCCCGTTCCGGTTCGACCCACGACATCCAGACTGCCCGCCGGCGCCGTGCCGGTAAAGGCAAAACGCAGATCGGTGCCCACCGCCGAGGTGATCTCCAGATCCCCGGTGCCGTTCACTTCCGCGCTGATGCCGGCCAGGCGAGAAGTTCCCAGATCGTTGATCTCGTTGGCGAGCCCGTCGAGAGTGGTCGAGTTCAGGTTGACGCCATTGAGGGTAAAGTTGTTGTTGCTGTTATTGAAGGTCCCCGCCAGTACAGTGGCATCCGTCTGAGCCGAGGCGGTGATTCCGGCGAGCGAGTTGAGCTCGGAAGCGGTTTTGGCCGCAGACGCGCCTTCCTCACTGGTAAAGTTGGTAATGTTGCCATCCGGGCCCTCAAACTCGAGGGTCTGTGCCAGGTAGCCATTGGATACAGCCGGAATACCCGCAACCGAGGCCGGGGCACCTGCCAGAGCCGTGGACAGATCATTGGTACCCGTTGGAGTGTTGACACTGATGGTAGAGCTGACCCCCTCGGTCAGATCCTGAAAGCGCAACTCACCGCCCTCGGCCACGGCCTGCACGTTAATCGGTGAGGGGGCACTGAAAATCTCGCTGTTGATCAGATTGGCAATATCCTGCACCGAGTTGGCCGTTGAAGCGCTGAGATCCACGGTCACAGTGCCATTGCCCGAGGCGGGCGAAGAGCCGGTCAGCTCCAGCTCAAAACTGGTGGGATTGCTCGCGAAATTGATGGGCGTGGCAATGGCGCCCAGATCCGTTGTGGTAAAGGTGGCTTCCTTCAGCCCCTCTTGGGCAATGCCGATGACGGCTCCGTCAGTTTCAAATTCCGCACCGGTTGAGGCCAACACCGGTTCGTTGGCGTCGAGATTGAAACGCCCCTCACTCAAGGTGGTCTGTCGGGGGGCCTGGACACTGACATCCACCTGCAGATCACTCAGCGCGCCATCAAGATTGCCGTCGCCATCGGCGGCGAAGCCCTGCAGGCGAGCGCCTGCGTTGGAAACCATGAAGCCCTCATCATCCAGGCCGAAGGCGCCAGCGCGAGTGTACTGCTGATCGCCCGAGTTGTTGGTCACGAAAAAGCCCTGGCCGTTGATGGCCAGGTCCAGCGAGTTATCGGTGAAGTTGCGATTGCCCTGACTGAACTGCTGACGAATGTTCTGCAGGCTCACGCCGCTACCTGGCGTATTGGCGGTCGACCCCAGGATGCTGCCGGCATAGATATCACCAAACTCCGCGCGGGAGGATTTGAAGCCGGTGGTACTGGCGTTCGCGATGTTATTACCTGTAACGTCCAGGTCGGAGCTGGCGGCACGAATACCGCTGAGAGCTGTATTGAAAGGCATAGTCTATTCCTCACTGCTACGCGCTGGAGCGCTTAATTGAATTGTTTTACATCACCGAGATTGACGGCACCAACGCCAGCCAGGTTCAGTGTCAACTGACCATCATCACCCAGAGTCACGCTATTGACGTTGGCGCTCAGGGCGGTATCCAGCTGCTGACTCTCACCATTCTGGGTTGCAATGGCTTCGAATCGATACTCTCCGGGAGCGACGGGCTCTTCACCTCCCTGCCACTTCAACAGCTCCCCGTTGACTTCCATATTCTGGCCATCCCAACGGAACGCCAGCTCGCCGGCGGGCTGGGCTCCCATGGGGACGTTGGCCACGAGCGCGCCCTTGTCATCGTAGATATTGAGGCGCATGTCCCCGGCCGAGGATTCCAGATCGACACTGCCATTGACGATTCCGCCCTCAAGCAGCTGAGTGGACTCGGTCGGAACGGTAACCGAGCGGCCCACCAGTGAGGAAGCCTGCAGCGCCTGGTTGGACATGAAGCTGCCGCTGAAATCTTCAAAGTTGCTGTTCAGGCGCTCAAGCCCCTCCACGGAACTGAACTGGGCCAACTGAGCAATGAACTCGGTATTGTCCTGGGGCGAGAGCGGATCCTGATTGTTCATCTGGGTGATCATCAGCTCCAGAAACGCCGACTGCCCCATCTCGTTGGGCTTTTCGTCGTCCTTGTTTTTGTTGGCGACGTTTAGATTACTCAGAACGCTGTTGACCGACGGATCGTTGTTAACCTGGCTCATGCTTCCCTCTCCTACTGACCCAGGGTCAGCACTCGTTGCACCATCTGTTTGGCGTTATTCATCACTTCCACGTTCATCTGGAACGAACGGGAGGCCGAGATCATATTGGTCATCTCTTCCACGGGATTGACGTTGGGATAGAACACATAACCCTCTTCATCCGCCTGGGGATGGTCCGGCTCGAAGCGGCGCTCCAGGGGTGAATCACTTTCGACGATGCCCAGCACCTGGACGCCGCGACCGGAGGCTTCATCCTCCCAGCCGAAACCGTCCTCCTGGCCCCAACTCCCTTGATCCATGGCCTGCTGCTGCATCTGGGCAAACACCGGCTGGCGGTTGCGATAGACCTGATCGATGCTGGAGCTAGCAGTCTGGGCATTTGCCAGATTGCTGGCCGTGGTATTGAGACGCACAGTCTGTGCGTTCATGCCGGATCCGGCGACGTCGAAAATATTGACCAGTGACATATTTCTAACTCCCGCAGTGCTATCTGTCAGAATTCGTGTGTTTATTGTCCGCGCAGCGCGGTGTTCAAGCCTTTAAACTTGCTGTTCAGGAAGGTGAAGCTCGCCTGAAAGTCCAGTGCGTTTTTCATGTACTCGGCGTGTTCAATCTGCTCTTCCACCGTGTTGCCATCAATCGAGGGCTGGTTGGGGACCCGATACTGCACATCGGGGTGGCCCGTCTCGCTGCCGTGGTCGGTGGCCAAGTGGCCCTGATGGGTGGTCGCCATGCCGAACTGGGAACCCTCCCCTGTTTCGCGGGCCAGCGCCTGGCGAAAGTTGAGATCTTTGGCCTTGTAGTTGGGGGTATCCACATTGGCCATATTCTCGGCCAGCAACTCCGCGCGCTGGGCGCGTAACTTGAAGGCGGCTTCGTGATTGCCGAGTGCGGAATCGAATGAGATGGCCATAATGCGTGCCTCCTGAGCGGCAACAAAGTTTCATTACCGATAACAAAGCAAAGCGTGTGCCAAAACTGAGATTTATTATTAACTGACTGATTTTAAAGGAATTTAACAGGAAGGGAGTAGAATCAATAGTAATGTAAAAGCGGCAAGGGTTTTCCGCCTTGCCGCTTTAGGGGCCTTGAAACTCAAGACCGAAGTTCAGAATTAACCGTATAGCACTAAGCCCGGTGGGCTAACCCCTTTCCGGGACCGTCGAAGGGAGGGACCCCGCCGACGAGCTTACAGGGACGTATTCACAGCGTGTCCCGGAAAGGGGTTAGCCCACCGGGCGACCAGGGTTAGACTCCGAAAATTAATTTATAGGACGCGCACGGAAATCACATGCTCCACCTGCTCCACCGCCTGCCGCACCGCTTCGCTCGGCACCTGGTCCAGGTCGATGATGTTATAGGCGATATCGCCCCGGCTCTTGTTGACCATATCAACCACGTTGATGTCGTGCTCGGCCAGTACCGACAGTACATGCCCGAGTACGCCAGAGACGTTTTCATTGGAAAAGGTGAGCCGGGCGTCCAGATCACCATTGCGCTCCATGGCGACAAAGGGGAAGTTCACCGAGTTGAAGATATTGCCGTGAACCAGGAAGTCCTTGAGCTGGTTGGCGGCCATGACTGCGCAGTTCTCTTCAGCCTCGGCGGTACTGGCGCCGATGTGCGGCATGGCGTACACATCTTTGCGCGACAGCAGGCAGGGTTCGGGGAAGTCGCAGACGTAGCGGCCCAGATGGCCCGCATCCAGGCTATCGACCACGGCCTGGGCATCGACAATGGCTTCCCGGGCGAAATTGAGCAGCACGGCCCCGGGTTTGACGGATTTCAGGGTTTCTTCGTTGATCAGGTGCCTGGTCGCATCAATGGCCGGTACATGCAGGCTGATATAGTCCGCACGGCCCAGCAGCGACTGCAGGTTTTCCATGCGCCCCACCTGACTGGGCAGGCGCCAGGCCGCCTCGACCGACAGAGCCGGGTCGTAACCGACCACGTCCATTCCCAGAGACAGGGCGGTTTCCGCCACCATCGAACCAATGGCACCCAGCCCGACCACCCCGAGGGTTTTGCCGCGCAATTCGGAGCCGGCAAACTGGGACTTCTGCTTCTCCAGCAGTTTGCCCATGGCCTCGGCATCGGTCATGTCGGTGAGGGTCTGCACGTACTCCATGCCGGGCAGAATGCCGCGCGAGGACAGAAGCATCCCGGTCAGCACCAGCTCCTTGACGGCATTGGCGTTGGCGCCGGGAGTGTTGAAGACCACCACGCCCTTTTTGGTGTACTCCTCGACCGGCACATTGTTGACCCCGGCACCGGCCCGGGCCACGGCCTTGACGCTGGCCGGCAGGGGCTCGGCGTGCAGTTTGTGGCTGCGCAGGATGTAGGCATCCGGCTCGTTGATGTCGCTGGCCACTTCGTACTGATCCCGCTCGAATCGATCGAGACCTTTTACCGCAATCTGGTTGTAGGTTTTCACTTTGAACATTGATTTGTCCCTTTTATTATCCGAAAAATCAGGCGGTCTGTTCGTAAGCCCAGGTCAGCCAGGGCAGCAGCGCCTCGACATCAGCGGTTTCCACCGTGGCGCCGCACCAGATGCGCAGGCCGGGAGGGGCGTCGCGATAGGCACCAATATCGTAGGCCACGCCTTCTTTATCCAGCAGCTTGACCATCGCTTTCACCCGGTCCGGCTCGGCGTCCAGGGTAAAGCAAACGCTGGTATTGGAGATGGTCGCCGGGTCTTTGGCCAGAAAATCGATCCAGTCGTGTTCGGCAACGAAGTTGGCCAATACCGCCAGGTTGGCCTGGGAGCGGCCAATGGCCGCCTGGAGGCCGCCGATCTCGTCGATCCAGGCCAGTGCATCCAGGTAATCCGCCACACACAGCATGGAAGGCGTGTTGATGGTCTCGCCCCGGAAGATACCCTCGATCAGCTTACCGTCTTTGGTCATACGGAAGACTTTGGGCAGCGGCCAGGGCGGCGTATAGGATTCCAGCCGCTCAACCGCACGCGGACCCAGAATCAGCATACCGTGAGCGCCCTCCCCTCCCAGCACTTTCTGCCAGCTGAAGGTGACCACGTCGAGCTTTTCCCAGGGCAGTTCCATGGCGAATACTGCGGAGGTGGCATCACAGATGGACAGACCCTTGCGGTCATCGGGAATCCAGTCGCCATTGGGCACCTTAACGCCCGAGGTGGTGCCGTTCCAGGTGAAGACCACATCGTGATCAAAATTGGCTTTGCTCAGGTCGGGCAGCAGGCCGTAATCGGCCTCGAGTGGGGTCACATCCTTCAGCTTCAGCTGTTTGTTGACGTCAGTCAGCCAGCCCTTGCCGAATGACTCCCACTGCATGACGTCCACCGGACGCTCGCCCAGCAACGACCACATGGCCATTTCCACCGCGCCGGTATCGGACGCGGGCACCACACCCACGCGGTATCCTTCAGGCAGCCCCAGAAGGCGTGCGGTTTCCTCGCAGGCCTTGCCCAGCGCCGCTTTGCCCACGCCCGAGCGGTGGGAGCGGCCCAGTGTGGCCAGATCCAGATTGCTGACGTCGTAGCCCGGGCGCTTGCTGCAGGGGCCGGAGGAAAAATTGGGGTTGTGGGGTTTGACCTGTGGTTGCATGAGAGTCCTCGGATGATTGAGCTGTGAAACGGCCTGGAGCCCACGCAGAGCGGGCCGAAGCCGGGTTTCTGAACCGGAAAACAATGAAAGCCGCCGATTATGCCAGCTAAACGACGCCGGGAACAGATAAAGAGGAGGGGGAGTAAATTTCAGACAAAAAAAAGCCCTTTACAAAGTAAAGGGCAAGAGGGAGACCTCGATGCATCAACCAGACATCGAGGGTGAGAGACTGTGGCACCAAGCGTTTGACACTGGCTCTGTGGGCGAGCCTTGGTGTTTCAGCGCTTTTCGGCACCGGCCCAAGCTCTTGAGCTCAAGCAGGAAATTCATCTTCACACTCAATAGGTGTTACTTTATTGGACAGTGACAGCGCTGTCAACACTCTACTACGCGACAGCGGCGCTTTTCTGTCCGATTTTCTGATGGGAATTGGCTAAAACACTCATGTAAACGGTTTCACCGCCTCCCTTTCACATCGGATCTTCCCTCGGCGCCGGCTGTGGCCGTCTGAGAGAAAATCAGCTGTCGTTTCCATCGACTTCAGGCAAACGATATCACATTTTTTTGCAAAAGCAAATGTTACCGGTTACATTCTAAATTATTTTCTGATCCCCCTCCCACCGCTCGCTCTCCCCGCTCATTGTTGCTAAATTGATCAAGTCGGGCGCCGGTAGCCAGCGCTCTATTGACAGCGCTGTCAATCGACCGTAGACTCCGGCCACTTCTCTGAATCTTGCGAGGGTCCCATGGATTCAATATTGGTTGCGGACATTGGCGGCACAAACGCCCGCTTCGGCCTGGTGGCGATTGACGGAACACGCAGTAGCCCCCCCGACTACACCGCGCAGCACCAACACAGCCTGAAATGCGCCGACTACCCGGATCTGGGCAGCATGATCCGTGACTACGCTCGCGTTGTCGATACCGCCCTGCCCGCCTTCGCCTGCTTCGCCATCGCCGGCCCGATCCACAACGGGCGGGTGAGGATGACCAACCTGGACTGGGAGTTCTCGATAGAACAGTTGCGCCAGGACCTGGGCATGGAAGCGCTGGACGTGATCAACGACTTTGCGGCCCTGGCCTATGCCACTCCGCACCTGCGCGGAGAGATGATCAAGCCCCTACACGAAGCCAGCCGTGAACCGGACTCGCCCATCCTGGTGCTGGGACCGGGAACCGGCTTTGGCATGGCCGCGCTGGTTCCCTTCAAGGAGCGCTGGAAAATTGTGCCCACCGAGGGCGGCCACACCAACTTTGCTCCCGGCAATGCCCGGGAGATCGCCATTCTGGAATACATGATGCGCCAGCAGGATCATGTGTCGGTCGAGACCCTTCTGTGCGGACAGGGATTGGTGAGAATCTACCAGGCGATGGCCTTCATTGAGGGCAAGCCAGCCCAGGATTACAAGCCGGCGGATATCAACGAAAAGGGCCAGAGCGGCGAAGACCCACTGTGCCGGGCCAGTATTGAGCAGTTTTGTTCCATGCTGGGCAGCGCCGTGGGCGACCGGGCCCTCTGCCTGGGCGCCCAGGGCGGCGTCTTCCTTGGCGGTGGCATTATTCCCAGGATTGCCGACTTCATTCCCGGCACGGACCTGGTCGAGCGCTACACTCATAAGGGCCCGATGAGCAACTATGTACGTCAGATTCCCCTGACCATGATCATGAATGACAAGGCCGCCCTGGTGGGCACGGCAGCCTGGCTGGTCGATACCGTTATCGCGCCGGGCCAGCCGGGCCGGTAGAGTCACGCTGAATCAGGCTGGAGCTGAGCATGCTGGCGGGCAACTGTACCTCTTTGCCCATCAGCTGCTTGAGCAGTAAATCGGTCGCTTTTTGTGCCATCGCCTGGATCGGTTGACGCACCGTGGTCAATGACGGCCAGATCTGATGGGCGACGGGCGTATCGTCATAGCCAGCAACCGACAGCTCTCGCGGGATATCAATGCCCATCTGGTGGGCCACCATCATCACCCCCGCCGCCATATCGTCGTTGGCCGCAAAAATCGCGCTGGGCCTGGCACTCAGGTTCAATAGCGTGTTGGCCGCCTCTTCCCCCGACTCGAACGAGTTATACCCCTGCACCACCAGATCGTCATCGAGTTCAATGTGGTTTTCCACCAGCGCCGCCCGATAGCCCTCAAAGCGGTGGCTGACCGCCCGGTGATCCGGGTGGCCGCTGACAAATCCGATGCGCCGATGACCCAGGGAGATCAGCTGGTTGGTCATGTCGTAGGCGGCTTCCGCATCGTTGGTTTCGACGTAGGGACAGAGGTCTTTCTGTAGTGTGGGAGCAATGCGCACAAAGGGGATGCGGCTGTCTTTGAGCACCTCGAGTATGGCTGATACATCGGACAATGGCGGTGTAAGGATGATGCCGTCGATCCGCGTCTGGCGGATGAGGTTGGTCACTTCTTTGCCAATGTCGGGGTCCTGATGGTTACAGGGGTGGATCAGTACGTCGTAGCCCTGGGCCCGGCAGGTGGTGAGCACCCCATCCTGGACGTCGATCACGTAGTTGGCGCTGGGGTTGTCGTACAGCAGGCCCAGTACGTAGGAGCGGTTGCCGGCGAGGCTTCGGGCGGACAGGTTGGGCCGGTAGTCGAGTTCGGCCACGGCTTTGAGGACTTTGTCGCGTGTGCTCTGGCGGACGTTGGGTTCTTTGTTGACGACCCGTGAGACGGTTTTGATGGATACCCCGGCCAGGGCGGCGACGTTGTCGATGGTTGCTTTGGTCACTGCTCGCTCCGCGTTATTTTTCTGCGCTTTATTGCATTTTGATGCACTATCCGGGAATGAGCGCTGGGATGCAAGGCGCCTTACCGCCACCGCCACTTTCCAGACAATTGTCACACAAAAACCACTTCACATTTTTTACCGAACCCTGGTGACAGCGCTGTCAACTTATTTTATAGTATGGCCACCTTGACGGCGAGCGTAATCGCCAAGGGGCCTGAAAAATCGGCAATTTTCGGTTATACCAACAACAGATACATACCAAAGCTCAGGGTCAGAACCCGCCAGTCCCTCAGGGGCTGAGCGGGTTCGATCTATCTGGAGCCGTCCCATCCCAACTCAACTCCTGAATTGCATCAAGTATCGAAGCTAAAAACTCCTTCGTATGGCACTAAGCCGGGAGGGCTAACCCCTTTCCGGGACCGTCGAAGGGAGGGACCCCGCCGACGAGCTTACAGGGACGTATTCACAGCGTGTCCCGGAAAGGGGTTAGCCCTCCTGGCGGCCCGCATCGGACTGAAAGACTCAGGCTACTAATACAGCAGAGTAAAGAGCTTGCGCTGAAATTCGATCGCCAGGGGGTCACCCTTGCCCAGGGCGGCGATGATGTCGGTGAGGGTTTTGCGGGCGCCGCCGTCGGCGTAGCCCAGGTCGCGCTGCAGGATCTTGATCAGCCGTTCCAGCGCCTGGCGCTGGTACCCTTCCTGATTGTACTGCAGCGCCAGCTTGTAGTTGAGCTCCAGATTGTCCGGGTCCTGTTCCAGGGCCTGCTCCAGGTTTTCCACTTCCGGGGTCTTGGCCGCCTGCTGCTTGAGCTCCAGCTGCGCCTTGACCTGCTTGTAAAGCTCGTCCTGGTCCGCCATTTTGACGTTTTTCAGCATCTGCTCGGCTTCGTCCACCCGGTTGAGTTCGATGAACGTCTGCGCCAACAGGCAGGCGACCTGCGGGGGGCGGCCGGCGTCTTCGTACACGCGTTGCAACAGCGGCAAGGCGCTGCTGTGGTCGCCCGACTCGATCAGCGCCTGGGCTTTCTGCAGGTCCTGTTCCCAGGGCTTGGGCAGGTACTGCTCCAGCACCTGACGGATCTGGGCTTCCGGCAGTGCTTCGGCAAACCCGTCTTTGGGCTGGCCTTCCTTGATCAGCATGACTGTGGGAAGGCTGCGCACGCCGAACTGGCTCGCCAGCATCTGCTGGTCGTCGCCGTTGATGTTGGCCAAGAGAAACTGGCCCTGGTATTCATTGGCCAGTTTTTCCAGCGTGGCCATCAGGGTTCGGCTGGGTTCGCTCCGCTCGGACCAGACGTTAACCACAACCAGACGGTTGAAGGATTCGTCGATAACCTGTTGCTGGGCATTGTCTAGGGTGACGTCAACGCTGTTCATGGTGTTGTCGATCTCCGGTTGGTAGAGCTGTCTTATTGGCGGCAGGTGGCAATTTTGTGGCGGATGCGCTTGGCGCTTATCCGCCCTACCCCAAATAGGGCTCCAATCGGTTATTCGGGCCGCATGTGCGGGAACAGGAGCACATCGCGGATGGAGGGGGCATCGGCAAACAGCATCACCAGGCGGTCGATACCGATGCCCTCCCCCGCCGTGGGCGGCAGGCCGTATTCCAGCGCGCGGATGTAGTCCGCATCGTAATGCATGGCTTCATCGTCGCCCGCGTCTTTTTCACGCACCTGTTCCTGAAAGCGCTCAGCCTGATCTTCGGCGTCATTCAGCTCCGAGAAGCCGTTGGCCAGTTCGCGGCCGCCGACGAAAAACTCAAAGCGCTCGGTCACTTCCGGCTTGCTGTCCAGCCGCCGGGCCAGGGGTGACACCTCGGTCGGGTATTCGGTAATGAAGGTGGGCTGGTCCAGCCTGTGCTCGACAGTCGCTTCGAAAATCTCGATCTGGACTTTGCCCAGGCCCCAGGAGTCCTTGAGGGGGATTTTCAGGCTTTCGGCCACCTGGCGGGCGCCCTCCAGGGTGCTGATCTGGTCCGCATTGAGTTCGGGGTTGTACTCAAGAATCGAGTCGAACACCGACAGACGACGGAAAGGTTTGCCGAAATCGTACTCGCTCTCCTGATAAGTGATGACGGTCGAGCCCATGACGCTTTCGCACAGGCCGCGCAACATGTTCTCGGTCAGGTCCATCAGGTCGTTGAAATCGGCGTAGGCCTGATAGAACTCGAGCATGGTGAACTCGGGGTTGTGCCGCGTGGACAGGCCCTCATTGCGGAAGTTGCGGTTGATTTCGTACACGCGCTCAAAGCCGCCTACCACCAGTCGCTTGAGGTAGAGCTCCGGGGCAATGCGCAGGTACATGTCGATGTCGAGCGCATTGTGGTGGGTAATGAACGGACGCGCCGTGGCACCACCGGGAATCACCTGCAGCATGGGCGTTTCGACTTCCATGAAGTCTTTGCCATCCAGGTAGTTACGCATGAAACTGATGCATCTGGAGCGCAGGCGAAAGGTATCGCGCACTTCCGGATTGACGATCAGATCCACATAACGCTGACGGTAGCGCTGCTCCTGATCGTGCAGGCCGTGATACTTTTCCGGCAGCGGACGCAGGGATTTGGTCAGCAGTTGATACTGTTCCATGTTGACGTACAGATCGCCGCGGCCGGATTTGTGCAGCTGACCGCTGGCACCGACGATATCGCCAATGTCCAACTGCCCCCAGGTGGCCTTGATGGTCTTCTGGGTGTCTTTGTCGGCATAGAGCTGAATGGTCCCGGCGGCATCCTGCAGCACCATGAAGGGGCCGCGCTTGGCCATGATCCGGCCGGCGACGCTGGCAGAAAGCTTCGCCTCTTCCAGCTCCTCTTTGGTCTTTTCGCCATGGGCAGCCTGCAGCTGGGCGCTGGTGTGTTCGCGCCGGAAGTCGTTGGGAAAGGGGTTGCCGTTTTCCCGGATGGCCGACAATTTGGAGCGGCGTTCGGCGATCAGGCTGTTCTCATCCTGCTGGGGCTTGTTGCTCATAGCGTCTCTGACAGTTGAAGTTGATGGATATCGGTTTGGGGCGAACCTGCCGGGACAGGTTACAGCCCCGATTTCAGGCTGGCGACAATAAACTGATCCAGGCCACCGTCCAGCACCGTCTGGCAATTGCTGGTCTGCACGTTGGTGCGCAGATCCTTGATGCGCTGGTCATCCAGCACATAGGAGCGGATCTGGCTGCCCCAGCCAATGTCGGCCTTGTTGTCTTCCATGGCCTGCTTTTCCGCACTGCGTTTGAGCATCTCCTGCTCGTACATCCGCGCGCGCAACATGTTCATGGCACGCTCGCGGTTCTGGTGCTGAGAGCGCTCGCTCTGGCAGCTGACCACAATGCCGGTGGGCGTGTGGGTAATGCGCACCGCCGAGTCGGTTTTGTTCACGTGCTGACCACCGGCACCGCTGGCCCGGTAGGTATCGGTGCGCAGGTCGCCGGGGTTGATGTCGATCTCGATGTTCTCATCGATTTCGGGCGACACAAACACCGAACAGAAAGAGGTGTGCCGGCGGTTGCCCGAATCAAATGGAGATTTGCGCACCAGGCGATGGACGCCGGTTTCCGTGCGCAACCAGCCAAACGCGTACTCGCCTTCAAAGTGGATGGTGGCACTTTTGATGCCTGCCACTTCACCGGCGGAGGCTTCTTCCAGCGTGGTTTTGAAACCTTTGCGTTCGCCCCAGCGCAGGTACATGCGCAACACCATTTCAGCCCAGTCCTGGGCCTCGGTGCCGCCCGAACCGGACTGGATGTCCAGGTAGGCGTTGTTTTCATCCATTTCGCCGGAAAACATCCGGCGAAACTCCAGCGTCTGGAGCTTTTCGTCGAGCTGCTCAAGCTCGCTGGCAACATCCGCGACACTCGCCTCATCGTCTTCCTCGACCGCCATGTCGAGCAGCTCCCGGCAGTCACTGACGCCGGTGTCGAGGTCGTCGATGGTCTTTACCACGATCTCCAGGGAGGCGCGCTCTTTGCCCAGGGCCTGAGCCCGGTCCGGATCTTCCCAGACATCGGGTACACCCAGCTCCATCTCAACTTCGGTTAAACGCTCTTTCTTGTGATCGTAGTCAAAGATACCCCCTAAGCACATCGGTGCGCTCAGACAGGTCTTTCAGCTGGTTTACTAAGGGATTGACTTCCATAACACCTAATCGATTGAGTCTCCAGTCATCGGGCCGGGGTAACGCTTCAGGTCCGATGACCGGATGAAAGAAAAATGGGTTGCCGTTTCCGCCCGGAGGACGAACTGACAGTAGCCGCGCATTCTAACGCAGTTAGCGGCCGACTCGCCAGTGGGCCAGAGCGCGCGGAAATGGCGACAGGCCGCACAAAATGGCACACTGAGGCTGTCAATACCCCCAAAAACTGTGGAAAATGCGCGCACACAATAACGAACACTGAATCCGGAGCACCGGCAATGAGCACTCAGCTACTGTCGATTCTCACACCCATGTACAACGAATCCGAGGGAATCGATTTTTTCTTCGAGACTCTGGAAGCGGCCATGGCCGAGATCGACATCGACTACGAAATCATCTGTGTGGACGACGGCTCCGCCGACGACACCCTGGAGCAACTGCAGGAACACGCCCGGCGCGACAGGCGCATCAAGGTACTGGCGCTGAGCCGTAACTTCGGCAAGGAGGCGGCCATGACCGCCGCGCTGGACCACGCCACCGGAGACGCCGTGCTGCCCATCGACGCCGACCTGCAGGACCCGCCCGAGCTGATCACCCAGATGGTGGACAAGTGGCGCGAGGGCTATACCGTGGTCTATGCCAAGCGGGCGTCGCGCAAAGCCGACAGCCTGCTCAAACGTCAGACCGCCCAGTGGTTCTATAAGCTGTTCAACCGCATGAGCGAAATCGACATCCCGGAGAACGTGGGTGACTTCCGACTCCTGGACCGCCGCGCCGTGGACGCCATCCGCCAGTTGCCGGAAAAAGACCGCTTTATGAAGGGGCTCTTCTGCTGGCCGGGTTTCAAGCACGCCGTGATCGAATTCGACCGCCAGGAGCGCGCCCAGGGGCAGACCAAGTTCAATTACTGGCGTCTGTGGAATTTTGCCCTGAGTGGTATCACCTCGTTCAGCACCTTCCCGATTCGCATTGGTATCTATCTGGGGCTGACCGTGGCCTTTCTTTCCTTCATGTATGGCAGCTTTGTCATTCTCAAAACCATATTTACCGGGGTGGATGTACCGGGCTACGCCTCGCTGTTGGTCACCATCCTGTTTATCGGCGGAATCCAGTTGTTTTTCCTGGGGCTGCTGGGCGAGTACGTGGGGCGCATCTACAAGGAGGTGAAAAACCGGCCGATTTACCTGGTCGCCGAGAAATGGGGGTTTGACGAACGTGATCAACCCTAGGGAGATCATCTGCTTCGGGTTGGTGGGTGTCGCCGCCACGCTCACCCACTACCTGGTGGCACTGGCGGGCCACGAGGGCCTGGGAATCAGCCTCTATATTGCCAACCTGATCGGCTACCTGACGGCCATGAGCGTGTCCTACTTCGGCCACGGCTATTTCACTTTCCGGGTGGCCTTCAGTCGGCACAACCTGCAGCGTTTTGTCGTCGCCTCGGTGACCACCTTCCTGTTCAGTGAGGCACTGCTGTTCGTTCTGGAAAACGGCACCGCCTTCTCCCACCGCATCACCCTGAGCCTGGTGGTGATTTCAGTACCGGTGGTCTCATTCCTGCTCAACAAGCTCTGGGTCTATCGCTCCTGACACCTTCCTGCCGCCTGAGACCGATCAAACGGATACCCATCACACCAGCTTGAATTTGGGCTCTGCCAGGGTATCGATAATGGCGCAGTCGGGGTCCTCATCACCCGCGCAGTGCTCGGCCATTCCCATCAGCGTCTCGCGCATCGCCTGCAGCTCGGCCAGCTGTCGATCCAGTTGCCCCACCCGGTCCAACACCAATGCCTTCACCTCGGCGCTGCGCCGCCCCGGGTCGCGGTATAGCTCCAGCAGCTCCCGACACTCCTCAAGGCTGAACCCCACCGCCCGGGCCCGCTGCAGGAACAGCAGCTGTTGGGTGTCCTTCTCACTGTAGTCCCGGTAGCCATTGGCCAGCCGGCGGGAGGCCACCAGCCCGAGACTCTCGTAATAGCGAATGGTCTTGTTGTTGAGCCCACTGCGCGCCGCCGCTTCACCGATATTCACTCACACCTCGTCGCCGGATAGAAAACATTACAGTAACTGTAATGCAGTAGCGCGAAAAAAGCCATTTTTACGCTGTATTCAGCACAGAAGTCACCGCTTTTCGGCGTGAACCAGCGCACATCCGAAAGGTATTTTTACTATATTAATCATGTACTTATAAAATTTACTTGACACCCGGAATTAATTGTCCAGAATAAAGCTATAAACAAAGCGCCGGAGGCCGCTCATGGAATACCTGAACATCACCCATCCCGATTGGCAAAACATGTGGGATCAGCTCGCCAGTGACCCGCGCAACGGCGGCGACCCGGTCTGCGCCTGTGCCGGACAAGGCTGGGAGTACATGGGCTCGACTGCCGATCACCACCATTTCCGCCACCCCTGCCATCCGGCCACGGAGAAACCGGAGTACAGCTACATAGAGCGGGCTGGCGTGGCATTCGCCTGGGCCTGATTGGTGCCCAGGCGGGAAAGCCTAACGAGAAAGGAAAAACTTGAAGAAAGGATAAAAGTGAGGCGGCGCCCTCTCTGATCAGACGCCGATGTTCTTGAGCGTTTCCAGCAGCTCACGCATGACCGCCGCCGTGCGCGGATGCTCCACCGCCATGTCTTCCACCAGATATTCCAGCGTATCCAGTGTCTCGGGCTCACCGTACTGATCTTTCGTGCCTTTGGGATGCACGTGCATTTCCAGTTGTTGGATCAACCGCTTCTGCTGCTCACTGGGCTCGTCGTCCCCGTACATGTCATGCAACTGGGAGATCAGGTTCTGCGCTCTCTGTTCGGGCATAATCGTTCCTCATACCTGTTAAGTGGTTACCCTGAGTATAACAACGAAAAGACCACTGTGTTTACCAACGTTCTCCAAACCGTAGGGCACGGTAAGCGTCAAGCGCACCTGCCGTCATGTTTTGGTACTTCGCATTGTTGTGCTGCGGGAAGGTATAGCCCAAATGGAGAGGTGTGGGTAGCTTCACGTCCGGCCCGCTCAGGGGTAGGGTCTTCCCGGACACGGCGTGAACCCATGACGTGAATGGATTCACTAATGCCGCGGTGGCATGGATGCCATAGAGCGGCCCCTGGGGCCTCTCCACCAAGATCCTGTTGGTGACGGTCCGGGAAGACCCTACCCCAGATCGGACCTCCGCACCTTGTAGACTCTGCCATACGTGTCTGTAGGGCAGATAAGCGACAGCGCATCTGCCGCAATTTAGTGCCACGTTTCTTGGAACAATCGACCCTGAAGCGGGCCGGACATGATGATGGCGGATGCGCTTACAGCTTATTCGCCCTACGCAGACTTAACGCACACCCGCCGCGATGTTCGGACCTTGTCGCTTAGCTCCCGCCAACGTGATGCCACCCGCCGCGGAGGGAAGGTATACGCCTTTGAGACCGTCACCTGCCTGGACGGCAGGTGATCGAGCCTACAGGGATGTATTTACGGCGTGTCTCAAAGGCGTATACCTTCCCGCAGCACAACAATGCGAAGTACCAAAACATGAAGGCAGGTGCGCTTGACGCTTATCGTGCCCTACTCGCGTATTCTCGACGCTTGGCCTCTCGTGCTTCATAGGCCGCCACACCAAAATGTTCCCACTTGCGTTGGCGCCAGCGCCACCACTTGATCAGCGCCCGTACCGACTCATCGATAATCGCCGCCGTCATCACGCCGTAGATGCCCCACCCCATCGGTATCGTCAGAATATAGGCCAGCGGCACCGAAAACAGCCAGATGACCGCGATGGTGGTATAGGAGATGAAGGCCGCGTCGCCAGTCGAGCGCAGGGCCGCGCCCATGACAATATTCACCGTGCGCGCCGGCTCCGAGAGAAACGCCAGCACAAACACCCAGAGCCCATAGGCCAGAATGGCCGGATCATCGGTATAAATGCCGAGCACAGGCTGGTTAAGCAGCACCCAGAACAGCGCCAACAACCCTGTACCCCAAAGTGCCGCCTTGAGACTCTGGCGCATCTGGCGATCGGCCTCGTCGAACTCCCCGCGCCCGACCCTCTGGGCGATGATCACCTCGGTGGCCATGCTCAGCGCGACCGAGATCATCAGGCAGAACAGAAAGGTGTTGAAGGTATAGACCTTCACCTTCAGCGCCAGATCCCCCACCCCGGCCACAATCCAGTTGAGCACGATCATGTAGATATTGAACGACACCGGCTCCAGGCTGGCAGGCGCGGCAATACGCAGCACCGGTTTGATCAGCGCACGGAATTCTTTCAGGCCCTGGCGGAACGGCAGGCGTAACCCCAAATGCCAATGCACTATGGTGAAAGTGAACACAAAACTGCAGAAGATGGCGACCACGCTGGCCAGGGCGACGCCTTCGACGCCCATGGGCGGCACCCCGAACAGGCCGAAGATCACGATGCTGTTGCCCAGAATATTGCAGCCGAAAAAGATGAAGTTACTGACCGTGTTCCACTTGGGTTCGCCGTAGACGTTCAGAATGGTCTGGTAGGCGGCCCTGAGCCCCCAGATCGCCACCATCCAGCCAATGATGCCCAGATAGACGACCGCGTGGGTTTCCACCGCCTCCGAGAGCGGCATCCAGCCCGCCACCTGGGCGCCACCGGTATTGATCGCCAGCGCCGTCAGCACCGCCAGCCCCAGAATCAGCAGTACGTAGGCCATGATGGTGGCATTGGCGGTCTCATATTTGCCGGCGCCGATCCGCTGGCTGGCAATACTGGAGCCGGCAAAGGCCGTGATCATCAACAGGGTATTGCCGGCAAACACCAGCGGCGAGACGGCTCCCACGGCGGCGGCCGCATCATCGGAAATGCGACTGAGGAAGAACATGTCGGTGAGCGGAATAGTGAAGGTCACCGCCTGATCCACCAACATGGGGGCGCTCATGCCCCAGAGCCCTTTATCCAGAACCCGACTTTTGGGCTGACCCGTCACTCCCCCGCTCCTGTCTCAGACCCCAAACGACAAGCGGGGAGCGCACTGCGCTCCCCGCCAAAACCGGGATTATAAATCATTATGGTCCATCGGACATTATCACGCGGCCTCCCGGAGCACGACCGCGGGCGGTGTATTCACCGCACTGCGGCAGCTCATTGCCCCCAGCAGGCCGACAAAGGCCGCGCCCAGCACCGGCCCCAGCAGCCAGAACAGATAATGCGGGCGAATGGAAATCTGCAGCACAAAGTGTTGCAGGCTCAGTAGCAGCGCCTCGGATCCCACAACGGCAATCACCCCGGCCAGGCCGCCGAGTATGGAGAACTCCGCCCAGATGCTGCCCACCACCAACCGGCGGGGGCTGCCCAGCGCACGCAGGATCCCCACCTCCTGTTTACGGGCATCGAGGCTGGAAGTCACCGCAGCAAATAACACCAGGGCTCCGCCGATCACGGTCAGCGCCAGCACCAGCTGTATGCCCTTGGTGACCTGGGTCACGATGGTACGAATCTGCTCGAACACCCGGTCCAGTTCAATCAGAAGAATCGTGGGATGGGCGCGCATGATCCGGTTGACCAACGGCTTCTGCTCAGCGGGAATATAGGCACTGGTGATGTAGGTCGCGGAAAAATCATCCAGCGCGCCGGGTTCAAAGATGAAGAAGAAGTTGGGATTCATGGACCGCCAGTCCAGGCTACGCAGACTGGACACTTCGGCTTCCAGCGGCAATCCACCAATGGAAAACGCCAGACGATCGCCCAGCTCAATCCCCAGCTCCCCGGCCACGCCCTCTTCGACGGACACACCCGGCAGATCGGAGCCTGACCACTGGTTCCACCACTGGCCGGCCACGATCTCGTTGTCTTCACCCAGCGTATCGGTCCAGGTCAGATTGGCTTCCCGGTTGAGGGCCGCACGACTCTTCTCTTCGCCGTTGATCGTTTTCAGGCGCCCGCGCACCATCGGGTACAGCGGCTGGCGATCGATGGACTCCTCGTCCAGCATCCGCTGCACCGGCGCCACTTCATCCGGCGCCACGTTCACCAGAAAATGGTTGGGGGCGTCGTCCGGCAACTGCATCCGCCAGTCTTCGACCAGCGAAGTACGAACGACCGTCAGGGTAATCAGCAGCATGATCGCGATGGAGAAGATCACCATCTGCACCAGACTGTGACCGCGACGGCGCTGCAGATTGGCCACCGCCAGCCGCCAGACGCTACCCGCGCCGGTGCTCAGACGCCGGCTCAGGGTCAGGAGCAGCCAGCCCAGAGCGCCCGCCACCAGCACCACAACCACCAGTGCCAGCACCACGCTCAGCGCCAGCGTCAGGTCGCGACCAAAGAGCGCCACCAGGAGGGTCACGGCCGCCAGCGCCAACAGGACCTGGAACCAGACCTGCACCTGGGCGACGCCCAGCTCCCGCCGCAGAATTTTCAGCGGGGGCACCGTGGGCAGAAACCAGAGGGCGGGAAAGGCGAAAAACAGCAGGCAGACCAGACCGCTGAACAGACTGAGCCAGTAAGCGAGCCAACCCGGCTGGGCCAGGGTGAGATCAAAAAAGGATTGCAGGCCCAATGCGACCAGCTGCTGCAACCCTTCGCCCAGTAACACGCCGACCATTGACGCCAGGAAAGAGAGAATCAACAACTGGCCGAAATAGATCCGGCGAATGCGACCACGCCCGGCACCGAGACTCTTCATCAGGGCCACCTGGTCCACGTGCCGGTCGGAAAACTGCCGGGCCGCCAGGCCGATGGCTACACCGGCAAGCAGCACGCCCACCACCGCTGCCAGGAGCAGGAACTGTTTGCCGCGATCGAGGGTGCGCGCCAACTGGCGCTGGGAAGACTCGATGTCCACCACCCGCTCGTGCTCGCTCAGCTTCGGCTCCAGCCAGTCCATGAAGCTCTCGATCTCGCCGGAGCGATCGGAGGCGAGCAACCACTGGTAGCTGACCCGGCTGCCGGGTTGCACCACCTCGGTCCGCTCCAGATCGGCGATGTTCATCAACACGCGACCACCGGTCATGAAAATGGAGCTGGCGCCATCGGGCTCGCGCACCAGAATGCGGGTGGCGGTCAACTCATACTCACCCACGCCGATGGTATCGCCCAGCTCGATGTCGAGCAGCGGCAGAATCCGGGCGTCCACCCAGGCTTCGCCCGGCGCCGGGATCCCGTCGGTGACCCGGGCCGAATCGGTCGTCCAGGCCTGATCACTGACTTCGAGCTCACCGCGCAGCGGATAGCCCTCGGCCACCGCTTTGACCGACGCCAGGGTCATGGGGTCGCCGGCGTACACCATGGAGGAGAACTCCACCAACCGACTCTGCTGCAGGCCGCGCTCTCGCGCTTCGTCCGCCCACTCTTGCGAGTGTTGCTGCTGGCTGCGCACCACCCGGTCAGCCCCCAGCAAGTTGTTGCTCTGCTGCACCAGGGTGGTATCGAGACGATCGGTAAAAATGGCAATGGCGCTGACCACCATCACCGCCATCACCAGCGCCACACTCAACAGCCGTACTTCACCACTGCGCCAATTGCGCCAGAGTAATCTCGCGGACAGCATTGGCTCAGGCCTCCTGCGGGTTGTGCTCAGAGGCGAGCGCGGGGTTGTGCTCAGCGTTCCGTTCGGGCTCCAGGGCCCCGGCCACCAGGTGCACCCGACGACCGCAGCGCTGCGCCAGCCGTTCCTCGTGAGTAATCAGGATCAGGGTGGTGCCCTGCTCGCGATTCAGATCAAAGAGCAGGTCGATGATGGTGGCGCCGGTGTGAATGTCCAGATTGCCGGTGGGCTCGTCCGCAAACAGCACGCGCGGCTGGCTGGCAAAGGCGCGGGCGATGGCCACGCGCTGCTGTTCGCCACCGGAGAGCTGCTGTGGGTAGTGGGTCAGGCGCTCGGCGAGCCCCACCCGCTTGAGGTAGTCGGTCGCCAGGGAGCGCGCCTCGCGCGAGCCGTGCAGTTCCAGCGGCAACATGACATTTTCCAGCGCGGTCAGGCCCGGCAACAGCTGGAATGACTGAAACACAAACCCCACGGACTCGGCCCGCACCCGCGCCCGGCCCTCTTCATCGAGCCGGGTGAGAGACTCCCCGCAGAGCTCGACTTCGCCAAAGCTGGGCAGATCCAGACCCGCCAGAATGCCCAGAAGAGTCGACTTGCCGGAGCCGGAAGGGCCAGTGATCGCCAGGCTTTCGCCCGAAGCCACATTCAGTGAGATGCGCTGCAGTATGGTCAGCTCACCCTCGGCGGTCGTGACCACCTTGCCGACTTCAGTGGCTGTTACGAGTGGGGTTGGCGTCATCGAAAGCTCCAGGGGGTTATTGTTCGGTCACATTGGTCAAATCGGTGGGCGGAGCCCACCCTACGGTGGACGAACCGCCCGTAGGGTGGGCTCCGCCCACCAACAATCCGAGGCGCTATTGCACTCTGTGCGCGCCCCGCTGTCAAAATGGTTCACAATTCTTTACGGTGGCCTCTGGTGAGGCGATCAACGTATCACTACTATACGGACTCAAACTTCCAGGAATCAGACTCCATGCCCTATCGTTTCTTCCAACGCCTGATTCATTGCAGCCTGTTGCTGTGCCTGCTCGTTCTGGCGCCATTGAGTGCCGCAGACGAGCCTCCCTCCCTTCTGGTGCTGGGCGACAGCCTGAGCGCCGCCTACGGCATCGATGAAAGCGAGGGATGGGTGCAACTGATGGCGGAAAAGCTGGAAGCGGAAGGTTACCCCCATCGGGTGATCAACGCCAGTGTCAGTGGCGAAACCAGTGAAGGTGGCCTGAACCGCCTGCCGAAATTGCTGAAACGCCATCAGCCCGAGTGGGTGCTGCTCGAGCTGGGTGGCAACGATGGCCTGCGCGGTTACCCGCTCAGCCAGCTCGAGGAGAACCTGACCCGGGCCATCGAGCGCATTCGCGCCTCCGGTGCCAGGGTGATTCTGCTGGGCATGCAGATACCGCCCAACTACGGTTCCCGCTACGCGGGCCAGTTTGCCGACCTTTTCCCGACCCTGGCGGAGGATCTGGACCTGCCCTTTGTGACGTTCATGCTCGAGGGCATCGCCACCAACGACCAGTACATGCAGGGCGATGGCATTCATCCGAATGCCAAGGCGCAACCTCTGATCCTGGATAACGTCTGGCCCGGCCTGCAAGCCGAACTGAAAGCGGCAGAGTGAATCAAAAACCCGCTAAATTCGAGTAATCACCCAATAGATGGCCAGGGCGGCAATCAATATGGAGACAGCCGGTACGAGAATGCGTCTGAACCAGAGGTAGTGACGCAAGAGCATGAGACAGGGTAGCAACACCAGTACGATCGCCAATTGGCCGATCTCAACGCCCAGGTTGAACGCCAGCACCGTGGGCAGCACCTGGTCGGCGGGAACACCAAGTTCGCCCAGCACGCCGGCAAAGCCAAAGCCGTGGATCAGGCCGAACGCAAATGTAATTCCAGACAGCTGGGTAACCACCGGAAAGACATTGTTCAGCGCCGCCAATGCCACCGACAGAGCAATGGCCACCTCCACCCAGCGGCTGGACGGTTGGACCCAGCCCAGGGCGGTGGCGGTGAGCGTCACCGAGTGGGCCAGGGTAAAGGCGGTCACGATCCAGACGGCATTGGTCACAATCCGGCGCACACTCACTTCCGCCTGCCAGTGTCCCGAGGCACGCATCAGCACAGAGGTCAGCAACAGCGACACCAGAAACAGAATGTGATCCAGACCGATCCAGATGTGAATGATGCCCTCTTTGACAAAGTCCTTGATGGTCAACATCAGGCTCCCCTCGCCTCCTCCGAGAATCAGCTCCTGCTGATTGCGATCCATTACCCGGTGGCTACTTCCTGTGTCGCTCGAGCCCGGTTCATCCGAGCGAAAGTTCACCAGTAGTTTGTGCTCGGGCTGTTGGTCATAAAACGCCTGGTAAGTCAGTGTCAGGTCACCACTGAGCGGGCACTGCGCCTGAAGTGGTGTTATCAAATAGGCTTCGCCGTAGTGCTCATCCACCTTCCAGGGACCCGCGAAAGACAGGTTGCAAGGCCGGTCATCCCGCCGCAGGTTGATCCGGCTCTTCAGGTAGGTCTCCAGGCTCTCGGCATTGTCCAGGACCTCGCCCCACAACAGCTCGCCATCGCGATTGGTATCCAGTCCCACCGCCCGTTCCAGATCGTAGAGTCGGGATTGCAGGTCGAGCTGAACCTTGCCAGTGGCATCAAGCTCGCCACTCAGGTAGGCCGTACTCAGCTGATGGGCCTGGGTCGATAATGAAAAGACACCCAACAGAATCAGTAGATAAAAACGCATCAGTGAGCCTCCTCTTTGCTTTTATTCTTCTCCACACGGCGGCGGGCTTCCTGTAGCAGTTGCCGATCACTGTACTCCCGGGCCGTTTCCCAATTCACTTCGGCCCAGTGAAGCGCTTTTTCGGGCTGTGGGTCGAGCTCAAGGTAATAACGTGTCAGATCTGAAGCGTGATGGGTATCCTGGCGCTGCAATCGCAACGCCATGCGCCCTTCAACGTAGTTCTGCCAACGATCACCCTCGGTTGCCTGCTCGGCAATCGCCAGGCGCAGGGCCAGTGCATCGTCGATATTGGGCGCGGCGGTGACCACAGGCTCCAGTTCCTCGATGATCCGATGATGGTTTCCCAGCGCCGATTGCACCTCGGACCATTGCAGCAGGTAGTTGACGCTGGCGTTGTCAAGATGCCGGTCGAGCCACGACTGGGCTTCCTCGAACTGATTCAGGCGCAACGCCATGTCGGCAAGGATCTGGGCAATCCAGGGGCCGCGCTCGTCCTCGGGCAACCCTCCGCGCCGCACCAGCTGCTGCAAACTCTGGTAGCTACTGTCCAACGACTGGCGGTAGCCCGCCACTTCCAGGGCACAGGCGCTGGCGGTCACCAGATCGGTATTGCCTAACAATGCGATACAGTGGCCGTGCGCCCGATCGGGGAGACCTTGTATCAGATAAATACGGGCGGCGAGAAGACGTGCTTCCACATTGCCCGGTTGCGCGCTGAACACCCGATCCAGAGCGGAAAGCGCCGCGTCAAAATCATGGTGATGCTGCTGTACTTTTGCCCACAATAACCAGACTTCCGGGTTATCGGTTTGGGCCTCGACCGGAACCTCCAACAGGGTTCTCGCCCGATCGTAAAAATGGCTGTAGCCGGGTTTGGCGGCCAGCTCAATCGCCTGACGGGCACGCGTTAACAGCGACCGCGGATCATCTACCCACAGTGCTTTCGCATCCCTCGACGAATCGGTTTGTTTCTGTTCAGTGGGTTCCCATTTTGCCACCAATGTGGCTCGGGATTCGGGAATAATGGGTTCGGCGTGCACCACACAACACCAACCCAGCATTGTTGCTAAAAATATCCGGATGCTCATGAGGTATACCCAATTATTTTTTTGTGAAAATCGCCATCCCTGGCATCACCGTTCAAGGATTATTGTGTAAGCAGATCGTCATACGCATTGGTCTCAGCCACATCCTGGATAAATACCCGACCGTTTACTGGCAGGGGTTCATCCGTTGGCATTTGTCCAAAAGCCTGACGACTGTAAGTGCTGAACGATACTTCCAACGGTTCAATCACAAATTCCACATTCGCAAGATTGGAATCGCGATCACCATCAGAGGCCCGGAAGCTGAATGAATCATTGCCAGTGAAATTGGCACCGGGCTGATAGCTGAATGAGCCGTCTGCTTCTAGCATCACCGAACCATTCTCCGGTTCGTCCACCACGGCGAAAGTAACAGGGTCACCCTCTGGATCTTCGGCGTTGAGCGTACCGGTTACCTCGGTATCAGTCTGGGTGGTAAAACTGGCATCACTGGCAGTCGGCCCCTGATTCAGATCGGGAGTGGTCTTGCCACCCTTGCCACTACTGCCACCGCAGCCGACCATGATCAGCGTTAGCGCTGTAATTGATACTGTTGCGTAAGTTTTCATACCAGTCTCCTTTACTCAGAACCGGGAATCGGTTCTGCCAGATAAGGGAAAGACACCTTCATCATGCTGGCATCCACGGGCGCGCCGTCGGTAAAGGGCACTTCACCGGTATTGGCGTCTTCAGGCGCACACAGCCCCAGATCTGTTTGCTCACCACTAACCGGAATCGGGTAGCACAGGCGACCCATCATGACGCGCAGCGCGACATCCACCACATCGTCACCTGGGCGGCGACCGTTGGGGAAACCGGCCAGGTCATTACCGACCACACCAAAGGGCGACTGTTCAGCGGCCGACGTCGCAGGTATACCAGTGTTCAGGCGCATCATCTCGGAGGGGGTCACTGTCGCCAACTGGTTAACACCCTCGAAGCCGGTCAGGAAGGTGGTAATCAAGTCATTACGCGGGAAATTGGTCGGAGCCAGGGTTTCCATGTTGGTGCCCAGAGTCGAGTTGACGGCATCCTTGAACAGGATGTTCAGCAGCTCGGGGAACGACGGGTGACTGACATAGTCCAGGAACTGACCATCGTCAGAGGGGTGGGCGCTGGAAAAACGGTCTTTGTCTTTCAGACCAATCACCACCTCATTCACCAGGGGGTTGCCCAGGCGCGACACCTGAGTCAAGGCGCCACCATTCACTTCAGTGTTATTGAACTCCGCCTGCGGGTTCAAAATACGAGCCTGAGGCAGGCTGGCGGTAGTCCAGGTACCGATGGTGCCATTGCCATCGCCAGTGACACAGCTTTTGGGAATTTCCAGCGCAAGCGCGGTGACATTTTTGTCCCTCAGGTCATCATTGCTTGAGTCCTGGGTAATGCCGCCGGGAAAGCCCTCGCCGTCACCATTGCCACGCTCGCTGTCGCCTTCGATGGGGACATAGTTGACCAGGTCAAAGGTATTGCCCAGATTCACCGCAAAGGGATCGCTGCGCTGGCCGACAAATACCCGGCCATTGGTGTCACAGCCGGGAATGGCGATTTCATGGATAAAGCTGTTGGCGTACTCCGCATAACCCTCGCGGGAACCGAAGCTTTTGGTGCCAATGAAATCCAGTGGCTTGCTGAAGGTGGTGCCGCCCATAGTGGCATCCTGCACCTCCATACCCATGCCCGAACGCTGCTCGCCCTCAACCAGAGTCAGCTCGTAGGTTTCGAAAAAATTCACGGCTGACATGTCACCGGCCGAAATCCCGCCAACGTTCTTCAGCGGGACTGCGACGGATCGCGTATTGCCGTCCGGGCCCACGGTCAGCTTGACGCCTTCACCGTCTTCACCGGGCAGCGAGTGCTGAAAACGGAATTGGTAGGTAAGGTCCTCGACCGCATCACCATCATTGTCGATATGGATGCTATAAACCGCCCCGGGATCCAGAGCGAAATAGTTGGGACCGCCGTAGGCATCCTGCAGGGGCAGGTAGTTGGCAATCAGCGTCACGTACTCACCTCGACCCTCTTCATAGCTGTTGAAAGCGTAGAAGTCGGTGGAGTCAACGGTGGGCATACGAGTAATGGCGGGCGCTTCGCGGTGGCTGGAAGCCATTGTTCCAGTGGCCACCATACCGGTGCACAGAGTGCCGATAACGAATGATAGATATTTGGTTTTCATAGCCTTTCGCTTCCTGTTTTAGGTTATATGAACAAGCCTGACGATGAGTGAATCATCAAGTGTCATTAAGCAAACGTGTGAAATCCTGTTCTGGATTCAAGATTTCGGATTATTGCTTATACTTTTTTAGATTGTAAAATATTCTTTGAGATCAGAACGAAATAAGCTGGATGTCGATTTTCCATATGAACCTCCTTTGGATGGAGCGTGTCAAACTTACAATATGTCCTGTTCAACGGCTCAATCACTAGCGCTCATCCCGGCATTATTGCCGGATTGGTACACCGAATTGCCACAAGGCGTGGAATTCAGGATGAGACTCTAAAAAATAAGCCAAGGGAGGTGAGTTGTCTGTGTGATGGCACACTAAGGAAAGGGAGAGGGGCTGGATCCACAAAGCGAAGATCTCACGCCCCTCTTTCATGCGACTCTAAATATTGACCGGCTCTGCGGTGTACAGTACTTCGGTAGGTTGTCCCGTAGGTGAGCCGCCCAAAGGCTCCAGGCTGACCGCCAAAGCGGCGACATCGACCTGATCAAGCAGCGCATTGCGCGGCAAATGCGCCTCGCCCTGCTTGGGCAGAAGCCCCAGCGATACCGGCGCCCGTCCATCGGCCGCGACCAACCACAGCTCGTAATCCCGGTCCGCTCTGGGCGAGAGCCGCTCGGTGGCGCGCACGCGAAGGCGCTGATCCTCGACCTCAACCAGCCATAGAGGTTGAGCCTCTTCGCTTTGAATCACCGCCAGTCGCTCAGGCACGCCGGTCGTGGGTGCCAGCGGCTGCCACACCACGAGCACCGCCAGTATGACCGCCGCAGCGGTCGACAGGCCCGCGAGCCACTGCCAGTGGCGGGCGCCGCGCTTCGATGGCAGGCTGACGACTTTGTCCGACTTCGGGAGCGGTTGGTCGATACCGACCCGGGCCTTGATGCGCTCCCAGACCTGGGGGTCAAGTGACTGAGACGGCAGGCTTCCACCGAGCTCGTTCAGGCCACGCTCCCAGCGCCACACGGTTTGCCGGATGAGATCGTGCTCCATCATCAAAGTCTGAAAGCGCACACGCGCCGCACCCTGCAGGGTGCCCAATACATATTCGGCCGCCAGAGCATTCCGGCGTTCTTCAGTCAGGTAATTCATGCTTCAAGGCACCTCTTCAAACGTTCCAGACCCCGGCGAATCCAGGTTTTGACCGATCCCAGAGGGGATGCCAACCGCTCGCACACCTCAAAGTGGGTCAACCCCAGAAAATACGCCATATGGATGGCCTGGCGCTGAGAGCCCTCGAGTCCATCCATACAATGGTCAATTTCGACCCGCTCGCGCTGTTGGTACAGATTCAGCTCCGGAGTCTGACCATCCTCGCGCTCGGGGGCCTGATCTTCGCTGGTCTCGCGTCGGCTCTTGGCGGCCCGCAGCATATCCAGCGCCCGGTAACGGGCAATACTGATCATCCAGGTCAGTACGGTGCCCTTCTCGGCCTGATATTCGCCGGCGTTGTGCCATATGCGTACAAACGCCTCCTGGACAACGTCCTCGGCCCAGTCCCGGCGCTGCAACATCTGTAAACTGACGGCGTACAGCCGGCCAGCCGTCGCCTCATACAGCTGGGCGAACGCTTTCTGGTCGCCCTGGGCCGTGCGACTCAGTAAACTCAGGTACTGATTGCGCGATTCATCCATAGGTCTTGGTCTCAGTCTTTTTGGGTTATTAAAGATAGTTCAGGGTCCTATAGTAGACTAAACGGGTGACGTGGGGGTTTGGATTCAGCTGTTCTGCATTTATTTTTACTCAGGGGCATAAAACCAACGCAATGTGCATGTATATCGCCCATGTAAAACCGGAAATACCAATTGCCTGAATCTCGACTACGCTATGGAGTGATTAGTCAGGGTTTCCTTTATATTATTGCGAATATAAATTTGGGCACCAATCAAAAAATGGCAATGGAGACTACCCAATGAGAAAAATAACCGGCCAATCCAGTACCGCAATTTTGACACTCGCCGCACTGCTGGCGATCTGCAGCCTGAGCACCGCCGCCGAGCCCGTGGGCCAGTTCGACCAGAACGCCGATATCGGCCCGGTCCGGCAGGCGGGCGGCCTGGAGTACCAGCCGGCCACCCAGCAGTACATCATGTCAGGCTCGGGTGCCAATATGTGGTTTACCGAGGACGAGCTGCACTACGCCTGGAATGAGATGGAGGGCGACTTTATCGTGCGCGCCCGGGTGGCGTTTATCGGTGAAGGCGCCAATCCGCACCGCAAGGCGGGCTGGCACGTGCGCGAAAGCCTTGCGCCGGATGCGGCCAATGTCCACGCCACGGTGCACGGCGATGGCCTGACGGCGCTACAGTTTCGTCCCGCCGAAGGCGCTGACACTGAAGAATACCGGCTTAAGGTCCAGGGGCCGGACGTCATTCAGCTGGAACGCCGGAGCGACACCTTCATCATGTCGGCCGCGAAATTTGGCGAACCCTTCCAGGTCACCCAGGTATCGCACCTGGATTTTTCCGATAAGGTCCATGTGGGCCTGGCGCTCACCTCGCACGAGGCCGAGGAGGTCGAGAGCGCAACCTTCTCCAATGTGCGCATCATCCGACCGGCGGCAGACGATTTTGTGCCCTATCAGGACTATATCGGCAGCAATCTGGAAGTCATGGACATGGCGAGCGGAAACCGGCGCATCATCCACCGTTCGCCGGTTTCGCTCCAGGCCCCGAACTGGACCCACGACGGCCAATACCTGATCTACAACTCCGAGGGATTACTGTACAAGTTCGACCTGGAAACCGGCCGCGAGAGCGAGTTGAATACCGGTTTCGCCGATCAGAACAACAATGACCACGTACTGTCCTGGGATGGCGAGGAGATCGCCATCAGCCATCATGCCGAGTCCGAAGAGGGTCGCTCGACGATCTACACCCTGCCCCTGACCGGCAGCGACGAGCCCCGCCGGGTCACTCGCAAGGGCGCGGGGCATTCGTACCTGCACGGCTACTCGCCCGACGACACGACGCTGGTGTTTACCGGCAACCGCAAGGGCAAGTACGACATCTACACCGTCGACATCGCGACCGGCGAGGAAACCCAGCTTACCGACACCGCAACACTTGATGACGGGCCCGAGTACAGCCCGGACGGACAGCACATTTATTTCAACTCAAACCGCACCGGCACCATGCAGCTGTGGCGCATGAACGCCGACGGCTCCAATGAGGTCCAGCTGACCTTCGACCGGTACAACGACTGGTTCCCGCACATCTCGCCCGACGGCCAGAGCATCGTGTTTCTGTCCTACCGCGACGATGTCGACTCCAGCGATCATCCCTTCTACCGCCACGTTTACCTGCGGCAGATGCCCATTGATGGCGGTGAACCGACCATCGTCGCCTACGTCTACGGCGGCCAGGGCACCATCAACGTGCCCAGCTGGTCGCCGGATGGAAAGAAAATCGCGTTTATCAGTAACACCAAGTGGCCGGATGGCCCTAAGCGCGACTCTGCAAAGTCGACAAAGAAAAAACCGATTGACTGATTTGGCGCTATACCGCCTCCAGATACTCGACAATCAGCTGCACGGTCTGCCGGCCCCGGAATTCATTGACGTCCAGCCGGTAGGCCAGGTGCACCCGGTCGGCACTGGGGTTGGGCCAGAGTTCCGGGTCGATGTTGAAGGCGATGGCATCCACCAACTGTTGACCCGCCTCATCCACCGCCAGCGTCATCTTGAGATGTTTTTCACCCACCAGCCGCTGTTGCACCAGGCGAAACTCGCCATCGAACAGCGGCTCGGGAAAATGCTGCCCCCAGGGACCCGCATTACGCAGCAGCGTGGCCAGGTCCATGTTGACTTCCCGGGGCTCGAGCGCGCCGTCGCTGATCAGCAGCGGCTGTAAATCTTCCGGCTTCAACTGCCGGCGCACTTCTTCATCAAACGCTTTCTGGAAATCCGCAAACCGGTCACCGGACAGGGTCATACCCGCCGCCATGGCGTGGCCGCCAAATTTGTTGAGCAGATCCGGGTGGCGCGCCGCCACCGCATCCAGGGTATCGCGAATGTGCAGGCCGGGAATGGAGCGGGCCGAGCCCTTGATTTCGCCCTCCCCGGCATCGGCGAAGACAATCACCGGGCGGTGAAAACGGTCCTTGATGCGCGAGGCGAGAATGCCGATCACCCCCTGGTGCCAGCCGCCATCGTACAGGCACAGCCCCCAGGGCAATTCCTCTTGCGCTTCGTTGAGCTGCAGTTTGCCCAGCATGGTCATGGCTTCGCGCTGCATGCCGCTTTCGATGGCCTTGCGGTCGCGGTTCAGTTCGTCGAGCGACAGCGCCATTTCCCGCGCCAGTGGCTCGCTTTCGCACATCAGGCATTGGATACCCAGAGACATGTCATCCAGGCGCCCAGCGGCGTTCAGGCGCGGCCCGATGGCAAAGCCCAGGTCGCTCGCCACCAACCGGTGCATGGCCCGGCCGGCCACGTCCAGCAACGCCATGATGCCGGGGCGGGCGACGCCGGCGCGGATGCGCTGCAGGCCCTGCGAGACCAGAATGCGGTTGTTGTGATCGAGCGGCACCACGTCCGCAACGGTACCGAGGGCCACCAGGTCGAGGAACTCGGCCATTTTGGGCTCTTTGCGACCCTCGGTGAACCAGCCGCGCTGCCGCAGTTCGGCGCGCAGGGCGTTCATGACGTAGAAGATCACGCCCACGCCGGCGAGGTTTTTACTGGGAAATTCGCAGCCGGGCTGGTTGGGATTGACGATGGCGTCCGCTTCCGGCAAATATTCGGCGGGCAGGTGGTGGTCGGTGACCACGACGGCGATGCCTTTTTCCCGCGCGGCGCGTACGCCCTCGATGCTGGAGATGCCGTTGTCGACGGTGACGATCAGGTCGGGCCCCATGGCGGCGGCGACTTCGACGATTTCGGGGGTCAGGCCGTAGCCGAATTCGAAGCGGTTGGGCACGAGGAAGTCGACGGAGGCCAGTCCCATGGATTGCAGTGCGAGTACGGCCAGGGCGCAGCTGGTGGCCCCGTCGGCGTCGAAGTCGCCGAGTATGAGGATGTTGGCCTGGGCTTCGACGGCGTCGGCCAGTATGGGAACGGCGGCGTCGAGGCCTTTGAAGTTGGGTTTTTGCAGTAGTTTCAGGGAGTGTTGCAGTTCGTCGGCCCGGGTGACGCCGCGCAGGCGGTAGAGTCGGTCCAGCAGTGGTGGCAGGTCGGTTGCCAGGGGTTCTTGTGGGGCGGTGGCTGGTGGTGTGCGGCGGAGGATGGTTTTTTGCATAGGGGTCGGCTTTGAGTTTTCGGAGCGAAGGAATCTTGGGTGCAGTCGGTTAGTAAGTTCAGCGGTTACGGGGGACTTCCTTTTGGCATCACGTCCGGACCGCTTCGGGGTGGACTGTTCCAAGACACGTGGCAAGTACGTCCCTGTAACTCGTCAACACTAGTCCCGCGGTTGACGGTCTTGGAACAGTCCACCCCAAATCGGTCCTTTGTGCGTTGTAGCGCCAACCTTCCCTCCATCTTGGTTGGAGGGAGGGGTTGGGGTTACGCCCTCAGGTTTTTGGCAATGTACTTCTGAACGGTTTCGATCTCTTTGGGGAGTACTTCGAAGCGTTCTTCGCGTTGGAACAGGTCGGCCATGTGGTGGGGCAGTTCCGGGTCGGTGCCCTGCCCGGCTTTGCGGACGGCTTCGGGGAATTTCGCCGGGTGTGCGGTGGCCAGGCAGATCATCGGGATGTCTTTGCGCCGGCGCGTCTGGCGCGCGGCTTCCAAACCGATGGCAGTGTGTGGGTCGAGCAGGTATTCGCAGCGATCGAAGACTTCGCGGATGACTTCGAGGGTCACGTCGTCGTCGACTTTGTGGCTGCTGAACAGTTCGCGTGCCCGCTCCAGTGCTTTTTCGTCCAGGTGCATGGCGCCGGATTTGAAGTCTTCCATCAGGCCGCGGATTTTGTCGCCATCCCGGTCGTAGAGGTCGAACAGCATCCGCTCGAAGTTGCTCGAGACCATGATGTCCATGCTGGGCGAGAGGGTGTGTTTGAGTTCGCTTTTGCTGTGGTCGTTGCCACTCAAGCAGCGGTGCAGGATGTCGTTGCTGTTGGTGGCGATGACCAGCTGGTCGATGGGCAGGCCCATGCGTTTGGCGAGGTAGCCGGCGAAGATGTCGCCGAAGTTACCGGTGGGCACGGAGAAGGAGACCGGCCGGGCGGGCGCGCCGAGGGCGAGGCCTGCGTAGAAGTAATAGACGATCTGGGCCATGATCCGTGCCCAGTTGATGGAGTTGACCGCGACCAGTTGCCGGTCTTCGGGCAGGAAGGACTGGTCGCCGAAGCTGGCTTTGACCATGTTCTGACAGTCGTCGAAGTTGCCTTCCAGGGCAATGTTGTGCACGTTGTCTTCGAGCACGGTGGTCATCTGTTTGCGCTGGACGTCGGAGACCCGGTTGTGTGGGTGCAGGATGTAGATGTCGATGTTGTCGCAGCGGCGGCAACCTTCGATGGCGGCGGAGCCGGTGTCGCCGGAGGTGGCGCCCATGACGACGACTTTCTGCTGGCGTTTTTTCAGCAGGTGGTCGAGCAGGTGTCCGAGGAACTGCAGGGCGAAGTCTTTGAATGCCAGGGTGGGTCCCTGGAAGAGTTCGAGGATCCATTCGTTATGATCGGTCTGCACGAGGGGTGCGACGGCCTGGTGTCTGAAGGTGCTGTAGGCTTCGGCGATGATCTGTTTGAGTTCGTCGTCGGAGACGGCACCATCCACGAATGGGGCCATGATTTTGAAGGCCAGTTCCTGGTAGGAGAGTTCGGACCAGGAGGCGATTTCTTCCCGGCTGAATTCGGGCAGGGTTTCGGGGACGTACAGACCACCATCGGGCGCGAGGCCGGTGAGGACGACGTCTTCGAAGTTCAGTGCGGGGGCCTGGCCCCGGGTGCTGATATATTTCACTTTTTTTACCTGCTTCTATTTTACTTCAGCGGCTCTACGCGAATCCGGGTGATTGGGCCGGTGATGGAGCTCAGGGATTCGATTTTGATGATCGCCTCTACCAGCTGTTTTTCCACCGCGCGGTTGGTCAGCAGGATGAGCGGGACGATTTCTTCTTCGTCGGCCGCTTCTTTCTGGATCAACGCTTCGATGCTGATGCCCGAGTCGCTGAGGATCTGGGCTACCTGGGACAGGACGCCCGGTTTGTCGAGGGCGGACATGCGCAGGTAGTAGGCGGTTTCCACTTCCTCGATCGGGACGATTTCCAGGTTGTCGCGCAGCCGTTCCTGTTTGAAGCCCAGGTAGGGAACCCGGTGCTCGGGGTTGGCTGTGAGGGTACGGGCGACGTCGATGATGTCGGCCAGTACCGCCGAGGCGGTGGGTTCGGCGCCGGCGCCGGCGCCGTAGTAGAGGGTCGGGCCGACGGCGTCGCCTTTGACCAGTACGGCGTTCATGACGCCGTCGACGTTGGCGATCAGCCGACGCCGGGGGATCAGTGTGGGGTGCACGCGCAGCTCAATGCCTTTGGAGACCCGCTGGGCGATGCCCAGGTGTTTGATCGAGTAACCCAGTTCGTGTGCGTAGGCGACGTCCTGGGGGGCGATGCGGCTAATGCCTTCGGTGAAGACTTTGTCGAACTGCAGGGGGATGCCGAAGGCGATGGAGGCCAGGATCACCAGTTTATGCGCGGCGTCGATGCCTTCCACGTCAAAAGTAGGGTCGGCTTCGGCGTAGCCCAGCTCCTGGGCTTCTTCCAGCACTTCGGAGAAGCCGCGACCCTTGTCGCGCATTTCGGTGAGGATGAAGTTGCCGGTGCCGTTGATGATGCCCGCGAGCCATTCGATCCGGTTGGCCGAGAGGCCTTCGCGGATGGCTTTGATGATGGGGATACCGCCCGCTACGGCCGCTTCAAACGCGACAGTGACGCCTTTTTCATTGGCGGCGGCGAAGATTTCGTTGCCGTGCTCGGCGATCAGGGCCTTGTTGGCGGTGACCACGTGCTTGCCGTTTTCAATCGCGGTCAAAATCAGCTCGCGCGCGTCGTCGATGCCACCAATCAGCTCGACCAGGATATCGATGTCGGGGTTTTTCGCGACTTCGAAGATATCTTTGGTGACGTTCAGCTCGGTGATATCGCAGTCGACATCGTTGCGTCGACACGCCACCTGGCCAATGACCAGATCGCTGCCAGCGCGGGCGTTGATGACTTTGCTATTGCGCGTCAGCACGTTGACCGTGCCGCTGCCTACCGTGCCGAGCCCACAGATGCCTATTTTGACCGGTTTCAAGCTCTTCTCCCCTGCTGTTAATAGGTTCGCCCGCCTGGGGGTTCGAGAACGAATCCTGAGCGGGCGAAGCGACTATCGGAATGTTGTTGCCGCGCCTCCGGCGGGAGGCGCGGGGTTGCAACCTTACTGGGCTACCATCGAGGTGTCAATCTGTGCCAGATGGCCGGGGCGACAGTTACAGGCCCAGAGTCTGTGCCAGACGCTCGGGGGGCACGTAGCCCGCCTGCATCTTGCCGTTGGGCAGCAGCAGCGCCGGGGTGCCGCTCACACCGATTTCACCACCGAGTTTGTAGTGCTCGGCCACCGGGTCGTCGTCGCAGCTGACGCTGCTCACGCTCTGCATGTTTTTCAGCCGATCCAGCGCTTCCTGCTGATCCTCGGAGCACCAGGCGGTCTCGAGTTTCTCGCCGGAGGGGCTGTTGACGCCCGCGCGCGGATAGGCCAGGTAGCGAATTTCAATGCCCAGGTCCCGGTAGCCGGGCTTGGTTTCGCCACCATCGCGATACTCGTCAAGCTGGCTGTGCAGGCGCCGGCAGTAGCCGCAGTCGACGTCGGTGAACACGTACACCACGGCCTTGGTCTCGCCTTCGGGCGCAAAGTTGATGGTGTTCTTGTTTTCCAGTGATTTGACCAGTTCTTCGCGCTTTTTGATCACGCGCGGGTCTTCGTAGCGTGAGAAGCCATTGTTGCCCACGGTGAACATTTCGCCGGCAATCATCATGTCGGCCTCGGCGTTCACGTAGAGCACGGGCCCACCGACCACCTGGACCTGATAGAGGCCATCGATGGGGGCCGTCACCACCTCGCCAAATTCAATGTCGGGGCGCGCGTCACTCAATACTTCGAGGATTCGTTCTTCGGTGGACTGATCCTGAGCCACCGCCATGGCACAACCGGCGGTTCCCAGCAATCCCATCAAAATCTGTTTCAGCATAGCGTTGTTCCTGTGATATCACGGGTTAAAAGAGTGCGATGGCGAGCCGCCATTTCATTCAGCTTTTGGGTCTCCGGAGCTGCCTCAACCACGCGGGTGATGCTGTGCGTGTTGCTCCTGCAGGCGCGCCTGCGCCACATGGGTGTAGATCTGCGTGGTGGACAGGTCGCTGTGGCCCAGCAACAACTGTACGACCCGCAAATCGGCGCCATGATTGAGCAGATGGGTGGCAAAGGCGTGTCGCAGCGTGTGCGGCGACAGCGGCTTTTCGATGCCCGCCACTTGTGCCCAGTGTTTTATTCGGTGCCAGAAGGTCTGGCGTGTCATGGCCCGGGCCCGAGTACTGGGGAAGAGTATCTCACTGGGCACATTATGCAAGAGCACAGGTCTCGCTTCTTGCAAATAACGCGACAGCCAGTGGGAGGCTTCCTCTCCCAGCGGCACCAGGCGCTCCTTGCTGCCCTTGCCCATGACCCGTACCACTCCCTGGCGCAGATTGGTCTGCGCCAGCGTCAGGCCCACCAGCTCGGACACCCGCAATCCGCAGGCGTAGAGCACCTCCAGCATGGTCCGATCGCGCAATCCCAGCGGTTGTTCCAGATCCGGGGCCGCCAGGAGCCTTTCCACATCGTTCTCCGTGAGCGATTTGGGCAGCGAGCGCGGCAACCGGGGGTTGTCCACCAGTGCCAGCGGGTTCTCCTGCAAGCGCCCTTCCCGCACCTGGTGGGTGTAAAACCCTCGAGCACAGGACAGAAAGCGCGCCGTGGAGCGACTGGAGAAACCCTGCTTGTGGCGTTGAGCCAGATAGTCGTAAACCAGCACACCATCGAGCCGGAACAGGCCACTGCCCTGCTCCACCAGCCAGCGCGCGAAGCTCTCCAGGTCGCGCCGGTAGGAGCTTAGAGTGTTTTCACTCAGTCCGCGTTCCATCCAGATCGCATCCAGATACTGCTCCAGCACCTGGAGTTCGCTGGCGGGCAGGGTTTTGGCTTCGCTCATAGGAGGGCTCGTGGACAAAGGCTCGCGGGCAAAACCTCATCATACCAGAAGGACATAACGCAGTTCGCTGCACATCCCTGTGCTCACTGCATACCGTTCTTCCTGAACATAAAAAAACCGGAGCGGCGTACCGCTCCGGTTTTTCGTCTTACAGGAAAGCTCGTCCGTCTTAGGAGGAGAGCTTTTCCTTGATGCGTGCGGCACGGCCGGTCAGGTCGCGCAGATAGTACAGCTTGGCCTGACGCACATCGCCCTTACGCTTGACCGCAATGCTGTCAACCTGACGGCTGTGGGTCTGGAAGGTACGCTCAACGCCCACACCGTGGGATACCTTGCGCAGGGTGAAAGCGGAGTTCAGTCCGCGGTTGCGCTTGCCGATCACCACGCCTTCAAAGGCCTGCAGACGCTCGCGGTTGCCTTCCGTTACCTTTACCTGTACCACAACGGTATCGCCGGGGGCGAAGTCGGGTACGTCTTGCTTCATCTGTTCGCTTTCCAGCGCCTGAATGATTTTGTTAGTCATGCCTAGTCTCCTGAGAGTCTGTAGCTTCACAGCTAGAGTTGGTCAAATCAAGGTCCCGACGAAAGTCCGTCAACAGCACCCGCTGTTCCTCGGTTAAGTCTATTGCTTGCAATAAATCCGGCCGTTTCAGCCAGGTTCGCCCCAGCGCCTGTTTCAGGCGCCAGCGCCGAATCTTTTTGTGGTCCCCGGAAAGCAGCACCTCCGGAACCCTTCGCCCTTCAAAGTCCTCAGGGCGGGTGTAATGTGGGCAGTCCAACAGCCCTTCGGCAAAGGAGTCCTGTTCCGCCGACTGGGCGTGGCCCAGCGCGCCCGGAATCAACCGGGTCACCGCGTCGATCACGACCATGGCGGGCAACTCACCGCCACTGAGCACATAATCGCCAATCGACCATTCCTGGTCGACAACACTCTCCAGCAGACGCTCGTCAATGCCTTCGTAGCGTCCGGCTACCAGTATCATGGAGCCGACTTCGGCCAGCGTCTCCACCCCGGACTGGTCCAGGGGTCGCCCCTGGGGCGACAGATAGATCACCGGGACGTCCTCACCGGTCCAGCGTCTGGCCGCGTCAATGGCCGAACGCAGCGGCTCAACCATCATCACCATTCCCGGGCCACCGCCGTAGGGGCGATCATCCACGGTGCGGTGCCGGTCCCGGGTAAAATCCCGCGGGTTCCAGCACTCCACCTCGATCAGCCCCTGCTTGACCGCCCGGCCGGTGACACCGAAACCGGTCACCGCCTGCAGCATTTCGGGGAAGAGGCTAACCACCGCCAGTCTGACCGGCTGTCGCTCAGCGTCAGTGGTCAAAACTCCGGATCCCATTCCACGTCAATGCGCCCGCCCGTCAGGTCCACCGAGTGCACATACTGCTCGGGCACATAGGGCACCAGACGCTCGCGCTGATCCAGGCTCTCGCTGTCGGGCTGTACGACCAGTACATCGTTGGCGCCCGTATCGAGTATTTGAGCCACGTACCCCAGATCAAGGCTCTCGCCCTGCCAGTGGCTGATAACGCGCAGCCCCTGCAACTGGTGCCAGTAATATTCTTCGGACTCAAGGTCGGGCAGCTGGTCCTTGTCCACCGCGATGGTAATGCCCGTGTACATCGCCGCCTGATCCCGGTCGTCGACGCCCTTGATATGGGCGACGAAGCCCTTCCCGTGAGGGCGGCTATCATCTATTTCCACCGTTTTGACACCCCGGGCGGTCTTCAACCACCAGGGACCGTAGCCAAACAGGTTGTCCTGCGGCTCGGTGAAAGAGTGGATTTTGACCCACCCCTGAATGCCAAACACGGCGGTAATGCGCCCGACATCGATCAGATTGGACCCTTTATCAGTCATCGGGACCTCTTCTCTCCGGACGCAACCGTCAATTAAGCGGCGGCTTGAGCTTTCTTCTTCTGCTCTTTCAGCAGGCCATCAACGCGTTCGCTCAGCTGAGCACCCTGGCTTACCCAGTACTCAATGCGCTCGTTGTCGATGCGCAGACGCTCTTCTCCACCGCGAGCGATGGGGTTGAAGAAACCGACCCGCTCAATGTAACGACCGTTACGGGCACTGCGGCTGTCGGTTACGGACAGGTGGTAAAAAGGACGCTTTTTGGAGCCGCCACGTGACAGACGAATAGTTACCATTTAGGAATTTCCTGTAATTTTCCAGTTGGGTGCCGACCTCGTCGACGCCCGGTGAACAGAGCCAATCACACACTGGGTGCGAAAGGCGCGGTATTTTAAGGGATAGATGGGCCTTTGTATAGACCGAAATGCAACCGGATGGGTGCTATTGTCGGTGAATTGGCCCCACTACGTCACTTCCCGGACATATCGGCGAAGCGGTTGGGCAGATCCAGATCGATACTCTGCTCGAATCCGGGCAATTTCACTGAATGCTCGTCCAGCTCGATCAGGCTCTCGTCAATCATGCCCTGACCGAAGTGGTAGAGGGTGTCAAAGTCGCCTTTGACGGCGCCCTGATCGTACTCAGCCGCCTTTTCGCGCACGGCCTCCCGGCGCTGTACATAGTCGGCAAACGCCTCCTCGCCATAGCGACGGCGCAGCATCTGCTCGGCCACGCGGGGCGACAGCAGGCTTGCGGTGGCGTTGTTGCCACCGAAGCCCTTGGAGTTCAGAAAAGCCACATCGATGGGGTTGTCGCGCCGATCCAGGTCCTGCAACGGCAGCGTCAGGCGCTCGCCCAATACGTCCTCGGCCACCCGATCAATGGTTTTGATGCCGGGGATCCAGCCGTATTTGAACACACCCAGACTGGCGATCAGCTGCTCGCCGCTGGCCGAGGACAGGGAGTGCCCCACAAAGGCCTTCACCGCCGATACCGGCCAGTTCTCGATGCCGAACACCCGCGCTACCTTGTCGAAAATCTCCGACTCGGTCACCCGGTTCTGTGGGGTACTGGAGCCGTGCGCCTGGATCATGGAGCGTTTGCGGATGGCCTCATCGCCCAGGATGGCACGCGCCGAGGCAACCGCTTTGGCCATGGTGATGTAGTTGCCGGGCCCGGGCGCGGAAATGGACTTTTTGAAACCATCGGCGTTGATAAAGACATCGTTGACCGCGCCGTGAATGTCGGCGCCCAGCTCCAGAGCGAGAGCATCGTCCATCAGGACCACGTAGGTACTGGCCTCGGCGATGGTAAAACCGCAGTTTTCGCCAAAAGGCCGACTGGTGCGACGCGGGTCGGTGGTATCGCTGCCGTCAATTTTCTTCAGTTTGTCTTCGGCGGCCAGGGCGCCCATGGTGGCGTAGCCGTCGATGATCTCCTGGGTAATGGGTGCCTCGGCGTTGCCCACCACCGCCACGCGGCAACGACCGCTGTCGATATCATCGACGGCGGCACTCAGGTTGTACAGGAAAGAGGCGCAGGCGCCGGCAATCGCGCCGGTATGACCGACACTGCCGATGATGTAGGCGTTGACGAAGTCCGCCGGCATGCTGTTGAGCCCCAGTGGGCACTGTTTGGTGCTGACCCGTCCGCCCTTGAGACGTGACTGCAGCAGGCCACCGAAGCCGTCGTCGTCCATCTGGCTCATCACATTGCTGGCGTAGACCGCAATCTGGTCGGGACGCACGGCGTCAGCGACTTTCTTCCAGGGCAGCCCCATGGACTGCACCGCGTCCGAGGCACCGATGACGGTCAGCTGAAGCGCGCGGGGATGAAACCGGGAGTTGTAGAGTGAGCCGGGGTCGAACCCCTGGGGCAACTGTCCGGCCGATTTCACCGGCAACTCCCGATAGCTCTCCCATTTGACATTGACCGAACCGGTGAGCGTGACCCGGACGCGTCGCTCGTCCAACTCGGTCACCTGCCAATCCGAAGGCACCGGCTCGGGCAGCTCGCGCTGACTCAGCTCAAAGCTCAGGGCCTCGCCGCTGCCATTGAGGTTGGCGCTCTTCTGCCAGTAAGCGGCGTCCACATCAAAAAACGCCGGGTCAATCCGGCGAATCAGGGTTCCTTCCAGGATGGCCGGGCCAAACTGGCGCTCAATCTCTTCGAGACTGTAGGGCCGATCGTCTTCATCACGGTAGGCACCCTCAAGGTAGGACACCAGCCCCATCATCACCGCCAGGCCGGCCAGTGTCTCCCGCCGCTGTTCGTCAGGCAGGCTCTCGATCACCATGCGCCGATAGGCGTGATGACCCGAGCTGCGGCCGGCGGCATTGAACCCACCAAACCCGACGATAACTGGCAATGAAGACATAGCAAACTCCCGACACGATGCGTAAACCCGGAGCCATAGTGCGCAGACGAATCAGGCACCGAGGTTACAATGGTCATAAATAGGCAAGAAGTGTATTGGTATGCCGCGCAATTGTCATGGACAAACTGGCCAATACATATGGTATTTTAGTCAAACCGTCACCGGAAAGGGCCAATTCAGCCCGACGACCCGATTTCATTGACTTAAAAGCCGACCAGACGCCATGGCCACAACCCAAGAGCAACCCAGCCCCGTCCAGATTGTTTTCCTGCTCAGCGACAACATGCTCGCCACCAGCACCACCCTGCCGATGGAAATGCTGCTGACCGCGCAGAGCGCCAGCCAGAGGGGGCAACACCGTCAGACTTCGACCCTGGGCCTGGAGCTCAGCACCGCCTCCCTGAGCGGACAGTCGGTGGTCAGCCGCTCTGGCTTGCGCCTGACGCCCGATTTCTCCCTGGCAGAGGCCCCGTCCCCGGACCTGGTCTATGTGCCGGGCCTGTGGCGCAACCCCCGGCCTGTCATCCGGCGCTCGGGCGCGATTCTGAGCTGGCTGCGGGAGCAGTACCAGAACGGGGCGCTGATCAATGCGGTGGGCACCGGCTGCTGCTTTCTGGCCGAAGCGGGGTTGCTTGAAGGCAAACCGGCCACGACCCACTGGCACTACTTCGACCAGTTCCAGCGCGACTACCCCGAGGTATTGCTCAAGCGCCAATACTTCATCACCCAGGCGGGCAACCTCTACTGCGCGGCAAGCGTCAACTCTCTGGCCGACCTCACCGTTCACTTTATTCAGCGGCTCTACGGCAAGGCCATTGCCAGCCATGTGGAGCGGCACTTCTCCCATGAAATCCGCCGCTCTTACGAAAACAGCGGCTACTTCGAGCAGGCCAAAAGCCGCCATCCGGATGAGGACATTGTGCAGGTGCAACTCTGGCTGCAGGACAATTACCCGAGAGAAGTGAGCCTGGCCCAGGTGGCCAGTCGGTTCGGCATGAGCACGCGAACCCTGAACCGACGCTTCAAGGCGGCCACCGGCCAGACACCGCTGGAGTACTTACAGGAAATCCGGATCAACAATGCGCGGGATCTGCTCAAAACCAGCAACCTGACCATCGGGGAAATTACCGACAAGGTCGGCTACCAGGACACGGGCTACTTCACGGCCCTGTTCAAAAAACAACTGGCCATTACCCCGAGCGAATACCGGGCCACGGTCAGGGCCAAGTTGTTCAGCGCCGATACCCAGTAGGCTGTGCGGCCAGTATTCGTGCGCCCATAAAAAAGGCGCCGGTGGGAAACCGGCGCCTTGTCGATCAAGCTCCCGGGGAGCTTGTCAGGCGGTCATTCAAGCGGCTTTGGTGTCCTTCTGTGACTCCTGTTCGTGCGCCACCTGTTTAACGTTGTCACTTTTGGCATCCTGCCCCACCGCGTCGTCAATCTGGATGGTGCGGGGCTTCATGGCTTCCGGGATTTCGCGCTTCAGATCAATGTGCAGCAGGCCGTTTTCAAAGGTGGCGGAGCGCACCTCGACATGGTCGGCCAGCTGGAACCGACGCTCGAAGTTGCGCGCGGCAATGCCCTGGTGCAGGTACTGGCGCTCTTCCTGCTCGGGCGCCTTGTTGGCCGAGACGGTCAGGTTGTTCTGGTTCACTTCGATGTTCAGTTCAGAGCGATCAAACCCGGCCACGGCCATGGTAATCCGGTACTGGTCTTCCCCGGTCAACTCGATGTTGTAGGGGGGATAACTGGGTTGGTTCTGTTCGCTGCGGCTCAGGTTATCGAGCAGGTTGGCCATACGGTCAAAACCAATCGCGGAACGGTAAAGGGGTGCAAAATCCAAGCTACGCATAATCATATCCTCTTTCAGAGCAATATCAGTGAAAACCTATCATTCGATCAAGTGATCACTCGTTGAGTGACATTGACAGTCATCGCTTCAGCGTGAAGTCGTCGGCTGCCAACCGGGCCCCTCTGTCGAGCGGGCCTGATCTTTTAATAGGGACACTCCCACCGTTTTCAAGTGAGGTTTCACTTTTTTCTGAGGATATCCTGCAGCGCCATGGGCAGCTCGGGATGTTGAAATTGGAAGCCCGCTGATACCGCCACTTCCGGCAGCACCCGCTGGCTGACCAGCAGCAGCTCGTCGGCCATTTCACCCATCACCAGACGCAACACCGGAGCGGGGGTATGGAAGATCGCGGGGCGGTGCAAGGCCCTCGCCAGGGTCCGGGTAAAATAGCGGTTGGTCACCGGATTGGGGGCAGTGGCATTGACCGGGCCGGAGATCTCCCGGTTGTCCAGGCAGAACAGGATCAGTGAGACCATATCCTCGAGGTGTATCCACGACATCCACTGACGGCCCCGGCCCAGGCGTCCTCCCAGACCCAGCTTGAACGGCACCAACATGGCCTGCAGGGCTCCGCCGCCTTTGCCCAGCACGATGCCCGTACGCAGGCGACAGGCCCGCGCGCCCTGATCACCAAAGCGCTCCGCGACCGCCTCCCAGTCCCGGCACAGCTCGGCCCCAAAGCCCTGGCCGTTGCCATCAATCTCGGTCAGCGGCTGCTCCCCGCCATCGCCATAATAGCCAACGGCACTGCCGTTGATGAGGGTTTCGGGAAAGTGTTCACGCTCGTGAAAATGATCCAGCAACGCCTCAGTGAGACCGATCCGGCTGCGGCGGATCTCCTCCTTGCGCCGTTCGGTCCAACGGCCCACCAGAGGTTCACCCGCAAGGTTGATGACTGCCTGAAATGCCGTGTCCGGCAGCTCATCAAGACGGGTAACCAGGGTTACCGACTCGCCCAACACCTTTCTGGCTTTGCGGGGGTCTCGCGTCAAGACCGTGAGCCTGTTGCCCCGTTCCAGCAATGCCTTGCACAGGGGAACGCCAATAAACCCTGTCGCACCGGTGAGCAGTATCTGTCGTTGACTGCCTGACTCTGTGTTCATGGCATAACCCCCAAGCCGTTGAGTATCGGAACATCCTATTCGGGTGGCCCGCCTGGCCGACCAATTCCGGTCAGAACAGGCATTGGGCTCTACCCCTACAGCACGTAAACTACTGATTTTGGGCCGCTTCAGATCATAGACTACACTATCAGTTATACGCGGTTACCGATAATGACGCCACTACAACCCGGGATAGGAATGAGTATGCCCCACTATTCTATTATTCTCGCCGCTCTGGACTTGAGCCCCGACTCGGTGACTGTCATCGACCGGGCGAAACGCCTGTGCGAAGGGGACTGGAGCCGGCTCCATCTGGTGCATGTGGCCGAGAGGCCCGTGACAGCGCTGGGCAGCGCAACCGGCAAAAACCATCGCCATGGGGAGCTTCAGGTGCGCCAGGAGATCTACCCCGAGCTGCACCAGTTGGTCGAGGGTATCACCCTGCCCCCGGATCACTTCCATATTGTCTTTGGCGATCCGGCCAGCGAGATTACTTACCTCGCGGACAAGCTGGGGGCGGAAATCATCGTCTCGGGCAGCCACGGAGAGACAGCCATCAAACGCCTGCTGGGCTCGACGGCCTCGGATATCATCCACGAAGCCCACTGCGACGTGCTGACCGTGCGGATCCGTTGATAAAGACGCATAAAAAAACCGGCGCAAAAGCGCCGGCTTTTTGATAACCCCGGGAGAATCAGGCCGCCTGGGATTTGGTCTGTTCGGCGTACTTGTTGACCAGACCGTTCAGATTCTGCAGTGATTGCAGGTGGCTGAAGATCAACTCCAGACCGTCTTTTTTGAACAAATCCAGCACTTCTTCGTCTTTCAGGGCTTTCAGTTTGTCCCGGTTGACCACGTAAAAACCGGTCAGATTGAAGCCGCCGCCCTCCTGGCCATCTTTGAGCTTGATGTTCGCTTCCATCGGCTCAAGCAGTTCCAGCTCCGCCAGCTTTTTGCAGAATACATTGGTCAGCTCAGCGCGGTACTGGTAGTCCTTCAGAAACTCCATGACACCTTTGAGCTCTTCGGTCTGCTCGCCGCTCTCGGTGAACAGGCGCTTGCCTTCAGTGCCGTCTTTGCTCCATCCCTCAAACTGGTCATCAATGCACAGGGTGAAGTTCTCACTCTTGCCATCATTGGCAAACGCAAAGGGGTAGCGACGGATAAAGCCGGGCACGTAACGCAGCGTCAGGCGCTCTTTATCGTCCAGAAACAGGTTCTGGCCCTTTTTCAGCCCCATGACGCCCAGCGGTACATAGCCGCCATCATCCTGGGTTTTGGCGAAAATGACCGGAAGCTCACGCGCGACAGAGGCAATCTCGGTGGCCAGCAGTGGCACGGAATTCAACTCGCGGGTAAAGGCGTGATTGTCAATATGGATCGACCAGTCGCGGTGCGCTTCGCTGGAAACGGGCTGGATGTTGTTGTAGATCAGTAGTTGTTTGGACACTGGATTACCTCATTGTTATTTTCAAGCGCCGGGGCGGGCGCCGTGACAGAAGAAAAAAGAGATACTAGCATTTTCCCCTGCTCTGTCACCACCCGCTGTGCGCCCTTTCGGTACACAGCACAGCTCTGGGCCGGAGGTCGGTGCTGAGATAGAAACCCTCGACAGCGTCAGCGGGCACAGCCACAATAGTCCCTACCCTCTTCCCAACCCCGGAAAATGGAGGAACGCATGAGCGACAAGCGTCCTTTTGCCATCAGCCGGAATGGCGTCACCATCGAATGCGCTCAGGGCGACATCACCCGCCAGGACGATATGGACGCGATCGTCAACGCCGCCAACGCCCAATTGGCCACTGGCGGTGGTGTAGCCGGGGCCATTCACCGCGCCGCCGGCCCCGCCCTGTACGAGGAGTGCCGCCCGCTGGCGCCCATCAAGCCCGGCCAGGCGGTCATAACCGGGGCTCACAATCTGCCCAACCGGCATGTGATTCACTGCCTGGGGCCGGTGTACGGCACCGATGAACCCTCCGACCGATTGCTGGCGGACTGTTATCGGAATGCCCTGAGTCTGGCAGATGAAGCGGGACTCAACTCCATCGCGTTTCCCTCCATCTCCACAGGCGCCTTTGGTTACCCCATGAAAGACGCGGCCGGAGTGGCCTTTGCCACCCTGCTGGACAGCCTGCCCCGGCTGAGCTCACTGAAAACCATCCGGCTGGTGCTGTTCAGTGAAAGTGACTGTGATCGGCACCGGGAGGTGCTGCGGGAAATGGCCTGACCGATCAGCGCGGCGGTTTTGAAGCGGGCCCCTCGGCCCGCTCGCATAACAGCGTTTCGAAACGACAGGGTCGGTGAAGGCCAAACCCCTGACAGTAATCCACCCCCATATCCGCCAGCATTCTGGTGGTTTCATCATTTTCGACGAATTCAGCGATGGTTTTTTTGTTCAGGGTCTGGCCGATATCATTGATAGCCCGGACCATGGCCAGATCGGTATTGTCCGTCGCCATATCGCGCACAAAAATACCGTCGATTTTCAGGTAGTCCACGGGGAGACGCCTCAGATAACTGAATGATGACAGCCCCGTGCCAAAGTCATCCAGGGCAAAGCGGCAACCGCGCTTCCCCAGACGGGTCATGAACTCAATGGCCTCGGCCAGGTTGTTGACGGCCGCGGTTTCGGTAATCTCGAAGCAGATTTTTCGGGCGGGCACCCGATGCCGGTCAAACGCATCAATGACAAAGCTCTGAAAGTCGGGCTGGTCGAACGAGCGGCCCGACAGATTGATATGGCAGGACTCCAGTTTGTCCAGATGTTCGGGATGCGCGGCGAGTTGACTGAGCACCCGCTCGATCACCCAGCGGTCAATCTGGTGGGCCGCGCCAAAACGCTCCGCGGCGGGCAGAAAGGTGCCGGGCGGCACGACTTCCCCCTCCTCGTTGCGCAAGCGCACCAGCACCTCGTAACGCAGCTCCCCGTTGTGCCCTGACGGCACGATAAGCTGCGCGTCCAGAAACAATCGGTCGTCCTGCAGGGCATCGCGAATACGGTTGAGCCATTCCATCTGACCGCGCTGCTCGACCAGCTGTTGATCATCTTCGCGCGACACATAGAGCCGGTTGCGCCCCTGTTCTTTGGCCATGTAACAGGCAATATCCGCCGCCCGGTGCAGGCTTTCCACATCCTGGCTGCGGGCGGTGATCGGCACCAGCCCAACACTGCAACTGATATTGTAACGACGCTCGTCCCAGACAAAGGCGGTTTCCTCCAGGGCCCGGCGTAGCCGTTCAACAATGTGCGTCGCGGTATCAAGCTCGCAATTCTCCAGAACGATGCCGAACTCGTCCCCGCCCAGCCGGGCCAGCATATCGCCGTCGCGCAGAATCTCCTCGAAGATATCCACAACCTGACACAGAACCCGATCACCCGCCGCATGGCCGGAGGTGTCATTGATCAATTTGAACTGGTCCAGGTCAATAAAGCACAGCACATGGTGTGACTGCTCGGCGCGGGCACGCGCCAGCGACTCCGACAGACGACGTTCAAACGCGCGGCGATTGAACAGCCCTGTCAGAGCATCGTGGGTCGCCTGGTGAGTGAGTTCAACCGAGAGGCGGTGGGACTCGGAAACGTCCTCCATGATGACAATGAAATCGGGTGCGCCCCGGGATTTGTGCGTCATTCTGGACACGGTCAACCGGGCCCAGACTGCGACGCCGCTGCCCGAAAGCAGGCGTTGCTCCAGCGTGTAGTTACTCAATTCACCGGTCATGACATCCCGCGCCTGCTCCCGGCCCGAAGCCCAGTCATCGGGATGCACCAGGTCGCGATAGCGAAGCCCGAGCAGCGTCTCGCGCGGGTAGGCCATCAGGTCACACAGGGCGGTGTTGGCGTCGAGAATCCGACCGGACTCACTGACCTGGGCCATACCCACCGCCGCCTGCTCGAAAATCGCCCGAAATTTTTCCTCGCTCCCGCGCAACAGGCGCACCAGCCCCCAGCCCATCAGCCAGGCCGCCAGAGCGATTACGGCAAGAAAGGCAATACTGGTGATGGACAAAATCCGGGTCATCCAGCGTGCGGCTTCGGTCATCGATTCGCGAAAGCGGCGGGTGAGCGGCTCTGCTCGTGAGTTGACGTCTCCGAGTTCTTCACGCAGTGCGCTGAGCCGCTCAGGCTCGGGGCTCGGACGCCCCCACTCTGTCTCCAGATTGTGCGCAATCCGCTCCAGCGCCAGAATGGTCTGATCCGATTCGCGCCACACCTCCACAGCCCGGTGCAAGTGGCCCACATCAGAAAAATGGCGGAAGAGCCAGATCATACGGGCCACGTCGTCCGGATGATTGCGGCCCCGGATCATTCCCTCCCGGGCTTTTTCATAATCCAGGGGCTCCCGCTCCATCGCCTTGCGGGCTTCCAGATCCGACAGAGGGACCGTCAGCCAACTTCTGGCCTGTTCAAGCGCTTCGGGGCTGCCTGTGCGACCGTAACGATCCAGATAATGGACACTGGCGATCTGGGCTCTGGACCAGACACTCTGCCCTCCCAGGTAGGCTGCTGCTGCCGCCTGCAGTTGAACGGCGGCGATGGTAAAACCGATGGCCAGAGCAACCAGCACCACCAGGCCACTCACGAGCCCCATGATTTTGAGCTGCTGAGGTAGCGGCTTTCCTCTTGTTATCTTTATCATAGGCTATTGAATCGAACCGATTGGAGTTGGAGTGCCTTCAAGCCGGGGGTCCAAGAATGCTTCCAGTAAAGCAGCTAATGATAGAATACGCCAGTCAGGGCCGCTCCGGGAAGCCCCGGCGTCCCTGTCCGGGATCCGTCAGTCCAGCCGCTGGCGCGCCGTTTCGATATGCTCGCAGAACAGCCTGGCGCCCTGAGCGATACGGATCGTGTGCCGCTGAATGATGTCCGGTGGCACGAAGAACAGATTGCCCTCCTGCACAGCGGTCAGATCCGGCCAATCCTGCCATTCATCCAGCCACTCGGGTCGCTCATCCCCCATGCCACTGGCGACGATTACCTGGGGGTTCCGATCCAGCACGGATTCCATGTTGATTTTGGGCGCGAGCGGTGCTGCATCGGCGTACACATTGCGACCGCCACACAGGCGGATCACCGCACTGACCAGGTGTTCATCGTTCAGCGTCTGCAGAGGTTTGTTCCACACCTGATAGAAAACACTCACCGGGTCCCGCTCGGCGTACTGGTCACGCAGCTGTTCCAGACTCTCAAGATAGTCACCCGCCGCGGTCTCGGCGACCTCCCGGGTGCCGGCCAGAATACCGATGTCGATGACCGACTGGGCCACATCCTCAAGCTCGCGGGGCTCACTGGCATAGACCGTCACCCCCAGACGCTCCAGCTGGCGCAGGGTTTCCTCGCCATTACCCGAGGCCCACATTAATACCAGGTCCGGCTCCAGGGCCAGTATCTGCTCCAGGCTCACGGCCTTGTAACTGCCCAGCTGTGGCAGCTCGCGAGCCTCGGGCGGATAATCGCTGTAATTGACCGCCGCCACTAGCTTGTCGCCCGCGCCGGCGCTGAAGGCGTTCTCCACAATATGGGGCGCCAGCGCAATGATCCGCTCGGCGGGCTTTTCCAGAGTCACGCTCCGATCCAGACCATCGGTGACTTCAATGCCGGCCTGAACCGGCAACGCCAACGCCAGCAACAATCCCAAAAGACTTCCAGAACTCTTCACTCTCATGATGAACCCGCTTCCATTAACGTTCGTTTCAACCGCTCACCCCCATCGGAGGGAATACCACAGCGCAGCCAGGGCAAACTGGCAGATTCGGCATCTTCATGGCACCAGCGCAGCAGAACGCCCGCGCGGCCGAGGCGACAATACAGTGCATATAGCGATTCCCAGTCGCCGCGCAGCGTAACAAAGAGTCCGCCATTGGCCACCGAGCCAACGCTGCGAAAAAGGCCGGGACGCTCGGCACAATAACGCTGCCACTGAGCCTCTAATGCCAGGGAGGCCGTACTCAGACGCCGGCGCTGCTGGCTTTGCCACTGGCTGTCACCGAGTGCCCGACAGCCGATCCACTGGGCCGGATGACTGACGCCCCAGGGCTGCAGCTCCGCCGCGACCGCACTGCTCACACCCCAACGCTCGGCCCGACCCAGCAAGAACCCCAGGCGAATGCCCGCCAGCCCAAAAAACTTGCCCAGCGAACGCAACACCCAGAGGTCGGGACAATGCTCGATCAAGGCCGCCGCACTGTATTCGGGCTGCAGGTCGACAAAAGCCTCGTCGAGCAACATGAGGCCGCGTTGCTGATGGGCATCGTACAACTGGCGGATGGTCTCTCGACCCGAAGTTTCCGCACCGGGGTTATTGGGATTCAAGACCACCAGATGTTCCACCGCTCTCTCACAAACCAGCTCCATCAGGTGGTCGATGTCACGATACAGAACCGGTCGGTGGCCGGCGCTCAGCCAGGCGCGCTGATGCTCGGCGTAGCCCAGCTCGGGAAGCGCCACGGTAGCCGGAGACAGCTGATGCGGCACCCGGGCAATGGCATACTGACTGCCCGGCAGAGGCGTGATGTGTCGACCATCGACGCCATAGTACTGAGCGGCCGCCGCTTTCAGCGCCGTGCCCTCCCCCGGCAACAGCTGCCAGACCTCACTGGGGATATCCGGCACCGGGTAGGACCAGGGGCTGATGCCCGTAGACAGATCCTGCCAGCCGCCGGCCGGCTCACCAAACCACTCCCGCGCCTGCGCCAGATTCCCGCCGTGAACCGGCGCCGATGAAAGCGGTTGAGTCCGGTTATCCATGGCCGCCTCCGCTCAGAATCAGCAGCACTAACAGTGTGGGGACCAACAACAGCAGAACACTGTGGTTGATCAACACCAGGGCGCGCCGCAGATCCCTCTGATCCGGTTCGCGCTCCGAGCCCATCCAGGGTTTTTCTGCTGCCGCGCCGTGATAACTCGTCGGGCCACCCAGTCTGACATCCAGCGCACCGGCGCCGGCGCACATGACCGGCCCGGCATTGGGACTGGCACAGGCTCCGGCCTGGGTGCGCCAGGCATTCAGTGCCGATGGCACCGAACGCCATGACCCGGTGACCAGCGGTGCCGAGAGCGCAAACGCCAGTGCCGTCAGACGCGCCGGCAAGAGATTCAGCAGGTCGTCCCAACGCGCTGCAGCCCAGCCAAAGTGGCGATGGCGCGCCGTCCGGTAGCCCCAGAGCGCATCCAGGGTATTGCTCAACCGGTAGAGCACCGCCCCGGGAATACCCGCCACCAGGAACCAGAACAGGGGCCCGACAATGGCATCACAAGTGTTTTCCAGCCCCGATTCAATCGCCGCCCGGCGCAGATCGGGCCACTGCAGCGATTCACAATCGCGGCTGACCACCCGCCCTACCTGTGCTCGGGCCTCGTCGATGGTTCCGCCCTGCAACGCCGCCTCAATTTCATTCAGGTGCTGGACCAGACTGCGCCACCCCAGGGCCCAATAGAGCACAAAGGACGCGACCACCCCGTAAACAAGCATGGCCCCGAGGCCGCTAGACAATAGTCGCCATTGAATCCAGAACGCCAGCGCGGTCAGGGGGCCCGTCAGCAGCAAGAGTGCCAGCAAGCCCTTTAGCCGCTGAGCCAAGGGGTAACTCTCGGTATCCGCCCTTCCCGCTCGGTTGAGAATTGACTCCACCCCGGCGGCAAGCCTGCCGAAGCCCAGCAGGGGATGCCAACGCCTGGGTTCCCCCAGACACCGGTCCAGTACGCACGCGGCCAGCAGACCCGTTGCTGTCAGCAGAGGGAGACTCATCTATGCCAACCCTCCCAGGGTGAATGCCAACACCAGCAGTATTGCCAACTCGCCCAACTCCACCAGACCGCCCAGACAATCACCGGTAAAACCTCCGACGCAACGAACCCAGAGCGTGCGCCAGCCCAGGGTCAACACCGCCAGAACCGCCAATATCAGAAGAGCCAACCCCAGCGGCCAAAGCGCGAAGGCTGAGAGTACCCCGGCCAGAATGACACCGAGAAGCGCTCGTCGGGGCAGATGAGCTTTGAGGGTGGCCGCCATCCCCCGATCGCGGGCATAGTCACAACTGAGCATATAGGGCAACAACAGACCCCGGGCCAACCCCGGCAAGAGCACCCAACTGGCGAGGCTGAGGCCGCCGCTTTGCAGCAGAACGGTCAGGGCCACCCACTTGCCCAGTACCAGCCCGATCAGCGCCACCACGGCCATGGCACCGCAGGCCGGCTCGCGCATCACCGCCAGAGTCCGATCCCGCCGTTGCGACGCGTCGGCGCTTTTGTGCCCGGCAAAATACCCGTCCACACAGTCGGCCAGGCCATCCAGATGCAATGCGCCGGTCAGCGCCACCCAGAGAACGAGCAGAGCAAAGGCCCCCAACAGGGGCGAGGTGCCGTCGAGCGCACTTTGCGCCAGCCAGAGGACCAGCCCCAAAAGCGCACCAACCAGCGGAAACCAACTGGCCGACCAACCCTGGGTGGCAGCGCCGTTGGCGGGACTCAACCACCGGTGCACCGGCAGGCGTGTCATAAGACCTAACGCCAGAAGCAGCGACTGCCAGAGATCAGCCTTCACCACGGGGCTCCTTACCGCCATTGTCCTCCGCCAGAACCAGTCGACCTTCCCGCCAGCCCAGAGAGGCGAAGTGCGCATAGGGCACCGACATCTGTCGCACCTCGGAGCGTGGACGGCCTTGTGCCTGGGTCAGCAATAGCCGAATGACCCCGCCGTGAGTCACAAGCAACAGATGCTCGTCGGAATGAGTGCGCACCAGACGCTCCAATGTGCCCTGGACCCGCACCGCAAAATCGGCCAGGGGCTCGCCGTTGGGCGGCGTATGGCGCTCGGGATCTTCGCCCCAGAGGCGCAGTTGCGGGTCATTGTCCCAAAGATCGGCGTACTCGCGCCCTTCCCAATCGCCAAAGTGGATTTCGCGCAGATCCGGTTCCAGGGTCAGAGGCAGACCCCATTGGTCCGACAGGGCCTCGGCAAAGCGCCGGCAGCGCTGCAGAGGCGAGCTGACAATCCGCTGCCAGGGCGCCGGCTCCAGGCCCGCGAGCGACGAGCGCATGGCAGCCCAGCCCTCGCGGGTCAAAGCCACATCGGTGGAGCCGCGAAAGATTTCTCCGCCCTCGCACTGGCCGTGGCGTAACAGATCGATTCGGGTCTCAGGCATCACTGACTCCGGCTTCGGAGAAGGTGGCCATTTGCGAATGTAATGCCAGGGCACTCTGTAGCAGGGGCACCGCCAGCGCGGCGCCACTGCCTTCGCCCAGCCGCATTTCCAGCGACAACAGGGGCTGCGCTTCCAGGAACTTGAGCATGAGTCGATGGCCCGGCTCCGTGGACTGATGGGCGAACAGGAGCCAGGACCGTACCGGCGGACACAACCGACAGGCCACCAGAGCGGCCGCGGTGCTGATAAAGCCATCCACCAGCACGGGAATGCCCCGCTGGGCACAGCGAACGTAGGCGCCCACCAGCGCCGCAATTTCGAAACCGCCCAGACACCGGAGCGCCTGCAGGGGTTGTGTGGTATTCACCCGGTGCAGCGCCAGCGCGTAATCAATCAATTCCCGCTTGCGCTCCAGCGTTTCGCCATCGATACCGGTGCCGCGTCCCACTACCCGGCCGGCATCCAGCCCCAGCAGGGCCGCCGCCAGGGCCGAGGCCGAGGTGGTGTTGCCAATCCCCATTTCGCCGCCAATGAACAGTTGTATCGTTTGCTCATCATCGACCTGCTCGCGTCCGGCGGCCAGGGCCAGAGACAGCTGCTCTTCGGTCATGGCCGCCGCTTCGGAGAAATCGGCCGTTCCCTGTTGTCCGGCGGCCTGATTCAGAGTCCGGTCGATCAGCCGCGGATGAGGCTGAGGCGGCACGACACAACCCAGATTGATCACCCGGAAGTCGGCGTCGCAGCGCTCGCCCAGGACACTCACGGCCGCCCCGCCGCGACAGAAGTTGTTCACCATCTGCGCGGTCACGGCCTGCGGGAAAGCCGACACACCGCGCGCGGCAATACCGTGATCAGCGGCAAACACACACAGACGAATACGCTCCAGCGCCGGCCGGACTTGCCCCTGCCAGCCAGCAAACTGCTCGGCCAGGGTTTCCAGGCGCCCGAGCGAGCCGGGCGGTTTGGTCAACTGAGCCTGACGCTGTCGAGCGGCCTCTGCAGCGCGGCTATCGATCGGGGCGACAGGTTGATCAAGCCATTCAAGCGAGGCATCTGAATGCATGGACTCGTCACTCGGTTATGGAAAAGTCAGCCGGTCATTGCGGCTGTTTCAGCGCCAGAGGCAACCCGGCCACCACCAGGGTGACCGTCTCACAGTGTCGGGCCAACACCTGGTGCAACCAGCCACTGGCATCGACAAATTCGCGCGACAGTGCGCCCAAAGGCACAATGCCCGATCCCACCTCATTGCTGACCAGGATCAACTCCAGGGGCGAGCGCTCGGCCTCTAATAGCGCCACCTGTTCGAGCAAACGGTCCCGCTGGGTTTCCCAGTTGCCTGCATGCAGGCAGTTGCTGATCCAAAGGGTGAGGCAATCGATCAGCACGCAGGCCCGACGGTGCTTCAGACGGGCGATGGCGCCAGCGAGATCTTCCGGCTCCTCCAGCAGCAGCCAGTTCGCGTCGCGGCGCTGCCGATGAACATTCACCCGGCGGGCCATCTCCTCGTCGCCCACCCGGGCGGTGGCCAGGTAGATCCGTTCGGCGCCCTCGCGCCCGGCCCAGGCCAGCGCGCGCTCTTCAGCCAGCCGGCTTTTGCCACTGCGGGCGCCACCCAGTATCAGTTGTCTCATAGATCTGTTTCCCGATTCAGTCTGCCAGCACCACCGGCTTGCCGGTACGCGGGTGGCGGATCACCTCCACCTCGGTCCCGAACAGTTCCCCGATCAGCGACTGGGTCACCACCTGTTCGGGCGGACCATAGGCCACACGCTGGCCTTTGTTCAACGCCAGCAGATGATCGCTGTAGGCGGCCGCCAGGCTGATGTCGTGCACCACCATGACCACACCCACACCGCTGTCGGCAAAGGTGCGCACCGCCTGCATCAGCTGGCGTTGATGGCCCAGATCCAGCGACGTCACCGGCTCGTCCAGCAGCAACAGGCGGTCGGCAGTGCTGTCCGGGCGCCAGATCTGGGCCATCACCCGGGCCAGCTGGACCCGCTGTTTCTCGCCTCCGGACAGAGACGGATAAAACCGCCCGGCCAGATGCGCCACGTCCAGCGCCTCCATGGCGTCGTGGCACACCTGATCGTCAATCACCACGCCGGTGCTGTGCGGGGTGCGCCCCAGGCCCACTACTTCCGCCACGGTAAAGGCAAAGGTCAGAGGGTTGGACTGGGTCAGTACCGCCAGCGCCAGAGCCCGCTCGGCGGGTGACCAGTCAGGCAGGGGGCGACCGTTGAACCGGGCCTGCCCGGCCGAGGGCGACAGGTCTCCGCTGATGGCGCGCAGCACCGTGGTTTTGCCGGCACCATTGGGGCCTATGATTGCCAGAACCTCCCCCGGCTCCACAGCAAAGGACACACCGTTGACCAGTTCCGCCCGGTCGATGCGCACGCTCAGATTCTCAACGTCCAGCAGTCTGGTCATTCGTCACCCTTATTCAAAGTCGCGCCGGCGACGCAGCAGAGAGATAAAGAAAGGCGCGCCCAGCAGCGCCGTCACCAGACCCACGGGCAGCTCGGCGGGCGCCAGGGCGGTGCGGGCAAAGGTATCGGCCAGCAACAGCAGGACGGCGCCGCCCAGGGCCGACAGAGGCAGCAATATGCGGTGATCCGGGCCCACCCAGAGGCGCACCATGTGCGGCACCACCAGACCGACAAAGGCAATACTGCCCGAGACCGCCACGGCCATGCCCACGCCGGCCGCCACCAGCACAATCAGACGGGTTTTCAGACGCTCCACATCAATACCCAGATGGCGCGCCTGGGATTCACCCAGCAGCAGGGTATTGAGTGCCCGACCGAAAGCGGGGATGGTAAACAACAACAGAGCCAGCACAGCGCCGGCCAACAGCGCCCGCGGGTAGTTCGCGCCGTCCAGCCCGCCCATGCGCCAGAGGCTCATGCGCCGCAACATTTCATTGTCGGCAAAGTAATCCATCAACCCGGTCATGCTGGCCGAGAGCGCCGAAACGGCAATGCCCATCAGCAGCATGGTCGCCACCGAGGTGCCGTTGATGCCGGTGGCCACCCGGTACACCAGCCAGACCGTCAGCAACCCGCCCAGAAACGCACCGATGGACACCAGCGACATGCCGGCCAGGCCACCGAGTGCCCCACCGAGCGAGGCGCCCAGTACGATCATCAGGCTGGCGCCCACCGACGCTCCGGCCGTGACCCCGATCAGTGAGGGGTCCGCCAGCGGGTTGCGGAACAACCCCTGCAGGATGGCGCCGCAGATGGCCAGTATCGCCCCCACACCGGCCGCCAGAAGCGCACGCGGCAAGCGTATCGACTGGATGATCTGCGCGGTATAGCCGGGCAGCTCCAACCCCAGCAGCGCTCGGGCCACATCCAGCGATGCCAGCGATACAGAGCCCAACAGCAGGGCCAACACAAAGCTCACCAGAAGCGCCAGACTCAGCAGCCAGAGGCTTTGGCGTCGGCGCGAGAGACGCCGATCAATCTGATGAGCGAGCGCGGCCATGTCAGCGGCCCTCCCCGTTGACCGTCACGGCGGCAGATGCATCGCCCAATTCCCGGCGGCTTTGCCCGGACCGGGGCTGAGCTTCCCGGTACAGCTGCGCCAGCCAATCCACATCCAGATGCCGCTCCAGGCTGTCGGCCAGGCGCTCCAGCTGTTGCTCGCGCAGCTCATCAATGGCCAGCGTGGGCGCATCATCCAGGCCCGCCCACTGCAGCAGCGCGCGCTGAGCCAGGGGGTGATCAAAAATGCCATGGACGTAAGTGCCCAGCACCTGGCCATCGCGACTGATGGCGCCATCGCCCCCGCGCTTGTGCAACTGCAAGAGGGGCTCCGCCAAGTCCGGACCGTCGGAACGGCCACAGTGAATTTCATAGCCGCGCAGATCGGCCGGCTCGGCGCCGGGCAGATGCAACTGCCCGATGACCCGACAGAGCTGCTTGCCCCGCTCCAGGCGCGTGTCGAAATCCAGCAGCCCCAGTCCAGTAGTGGAACCGGGCTGGCCTTCGATGCCCTCGGGATCGTCGATGCGGTTGCCCAGCATCTGAAACCCGCCGCAGATACCCATCAACTTTCCCCCATAGCGCAGGTGGCGTTGCAAGTCCCGCTCCCAGCCATGGGCGCGCAGCAGCTCGAGGTCGCGACGCACACTTTTGCTGCCGGGCAGAATCACCCAGTCACAGGCCGGCAGAGGCTGGCCCGGCGGCACCCATTCCAGTTCGATGGCCGTGTTCAGACGCAAAGCGTCAAAGTCGGTGTGGTTGCTGATGCGTGAAAGCGTCGGCACCGCAATGCGCAGCCGGGCGTCCGGGCGCTTTTGACTGGCCGTCAACGCGTCTTCGGCATCCAGGTAGAGGCCATGCAGATAAGGCAATACACCCAATACCGGTTTGCCGGTCTTGCGTTCCAACCAGTCCAGACCCGGTTGCAGTAACGCCAGATCGCCCCGGAACCGATTGACCACAAAGCCGGCGACGCGGGCGCGTTCGGACTCGGACAGCAGCTCCAGCGTGCCCACCAACTGCGCAAACACGCCGCCCTTGTCGATATCCGCCACCAGCACCACCGGGCAATCCACCGCCTCGGCAAAGCCCATATTGGCGATGTCGTTGGTGCGCAGATTGATCTCCGCCGGGCTGCCGGCCCCCTCCACTAACACCAGCGCGCAATGCTCGCGCAGGCGAAGGTGAGAGGCGAGTACGGCTTCCAGGGCCCGGGGTTTGTAGTCGTGGTAGCGGCCGGCTTCCATATTCGACAGCGCATGACCGTGAATGATGACCTGAGCTCCGGTATCGCTGTTGGGCTTGAGCAGCACGGGGTTCATGTCGGTGTGCGGTTCCAGGAGGCAGGCGCGCGCCTGCAGGGCCTGAGAGCGGCCGATTTCACCGCCATCGACGGTTACCGCACTGTTGAGTGCCATGTTCTGGGGTTTGAAAGGCGCAACAGACAGGCCACGGCGGGCCAGCAGACGGCACAGCCCCGCCACCAGCGTACTCTTGCCGGCGTCGGAGCTGGTTCCCTGCACCATCAGGGTGGGCATCCCTAGTAATCCACACCCTGGCGCGCTTTGATGCCAGCGCGGAAGGCATGCTTGATGTCTTTGACTTCCGACACGGTGTCCATGGCCTCCTGCAGCGCGCTGCCACCGCCCCGGCCGGTCACCACCAGGCTCTGCTCCGGAGGCCGGCTCTGAATGGCATCGATCACTCTCTGTTCGTCCAGGTATTTGTAGGCGAGCATATAGGTGATCTCATCCAGCACGACCAGGTCGATGCTGGCATCGGACAGCATTGCCTCGGCCTGGGCCCAGGTGCGCTCGGCGGCGGCGATGTCGCCGCTGCGATCCTGGGTGTTCCAGGTAAAGCCGGTACCCATCTGATACAGGGTCGCCTGGGGGCAGTGATCGCGCAGGTAGATCTCTTCGCCCGAGAGCTGCTCGCCCTTGATGAACTGCACCACGCCAACCTTCTGGCCGTAGCCCAACGCGCGCATCACCATGCCAAAGGCGGAGCTGGATTTGCCCTTACCATTGCCGGTGAGCAGCACCGCCACGCCGCATTCGGTGTCGGCCTCGGCAATGCGGGCATCCACCTTGGCCTTCTGTTTTTTCATCGCCGCTTCGTGGCGGGCGTCTTTTCTGGAGTCGTCGGTCATGGTGCTTTCTCCGGTTAAAAGCTCAACTCAAGTTAAAAGCTCAATTCCGCGCCCGCATAGGCGGCCGCCCCCGAGGTGTTGTAGCCGGGCACTTCCACATAGTCCTCGTCCAGGATATTTTCCCCGCGCACAAATACCACCACGCCATCGAAGGCCTGATAGCGGACGCTCGCATCCACCACCCGGTAGTCCTTGAGTTCGGTATCACCCTCCATACGATCCTGCGAGGAACGCCAGTTAAGCGACACTGTCAGGGTGTCCAGCGGCAAGTAGCGGAAGCCGACGTTGTACAGATGCTTGGGCTGGCGCGACCGGGGGCTGCCGTCCGAGGCCTCGGCATCCACACGGGTGTAGTTGGCATTGAGCCAGAGGGTATCGTCCAACGGCACTTCGGCAATCAGCTCGAGCCCGCGGGATTCACTCTCCTGCCCGCCCTGGAGATAACCGGTGAAACCTTCAAGATCGAAATAGATTTCGTCATCGATTTTCTGGTCAAACAGCACCGCTTCCATGTGCAGACCGGTCTCGCCAAAATATTCCAGGCCAATATCAAAGCCCCGGCTCTCTTCCTGGCTCAGGGGTTCCATCGGGGTATCCCCGGAACGGTTGTAATCAATCTCGAACAGACTGGGCGCCCGAAAGCCCGTGCCCAGACTGGACTTCAACTTGAGCGTGCCCCGCCCCACCTCCGGGATCAGGTAGGCGCCGCTCAGGCGGTAGCTGGTAAAGCCGCCAAAATCGTCGTTGTCGTCCCGGCGTACGCCGGCGGTGACAAAAAAGCTCTCCTCATACTGCCCCTGATACTCCAGGTAGACACCACTCTGATCGCGCTTTAATTCCCGCACCTGATCGGTGCGCTGCTCCAGGCCATAAACAACGCCGTGGGCCTCGGTCAGCTGCGCATTGCCATTGAACGTCCACTTGGCGATTTCGCCCTCGGTATCGTAAGAAACTTCACCACCGGCGTAATTTTTACGGGCCACATCGGTTCTGGAAAAGGCCAGAGTGTTCTTCCCCAGTTCATTGGTATGGGTCACACTCGCCCGACTGTTGCGCTGATCAAAGTTACCGATGCAGTCGTCAATGGCAGGGAAGCCGCAGCGGTCGAACTCCGACTCGGCGTCCGTCTCGCGCAACACCGCCTGCGCGCGCCAGTCGTCATTCAGGTTGAGACCGCCCCGGGCATGGAAGGTGGTGTTTTCATAGCCATCGGCTTCGCCCGAGGTGTCGTCGGTGTGGGAATTGAAACCTTCAGTGCTGGCGCGGGCACCAGACAGATAAAAGTCTCCGCGCTCATTGCCACCGCCCACATGACCCGAATAGGTCTTGGTGTTGTAGCGCCCGGTTTCCAGACTGGCGCCGCCTTTGAGGCCCTCATCGACGTGATCGGTGGTGATGTCCAGCACCCCGCCGGCGTCCGCGCCGTACATCATGCCCTGGGGGCCCCGAAGCAATTCCACCCGGGCGACATTACTGCTGAGCAGATGATGGACCTGGCTGCTGACCTGGGTGGCGGTCGGGTCGGAAATATCCACTCCGTCCACCCGCACCAGGGTGCGAAAGCCCGCCTCGCCACGAACCCGCAGCGAGGTGGCCTTGCCCATGCCACCGTTATTGGTCACCGAGACCGAGGGCAGCGTACGCAGGACATCGGCCAGCGATTGAAAGCCCAGCGCTTTGATGTCGGTCTCAGTCAGTACCGAGACCGAGGAACCCAACTGGCGCTGTTCGGTTTCGGTGCGCGAGGAAACCACGGTCAGCGTCTCCAGGCCGGGCGCGGCGTAGTCGTCAGAATCGGTGTCTTGTGCCTGAACAGGCAGTGCCAGAGTGGCGGCCACGATGGCCGAGGAAAGCAGTGTTTTGTTCACGATCAACCCCTGAGGTTTAAACGATTAAACTGGGATCGAGGGAGGAGAAGCAAAGCGACGCGGCACTGTTGGAACGATCGAACCAAAAGCGCGTGAAGAATTGCCGGATGGTAGCCCTCCGCTCCATCAACGAATGCGACATAGGGCCGGTATCGGGCTGACAGAGTCGGCGTAAAAACACCTCGCTCTGATCACCGTTGCGGGGGCAGCGCTGGATTGTCCAGACTTCCCGTTTAACCTGCTCAGCCCCGACCGATGAGTCCATCGGGGGCAGCAGGCACCGTATGTCAGGGCGGCAATTTAGGGCAGCGGCCACCCAAAGTCAATTGTTTGGCACTACCCCTGAGGGGATACCCCTAGGGCTCGCGTTCAACCAGGCGCGCGTAGGCCCGGTATCGATCCCGGATATGGCGGACATAATTTACCGGTTCCCGACCGCGCACAAACCCGAAACGCGCGTGACGGTGGTATTGCGGGTCGGAGAGCAACAACATCGCCTCCTCCACATTACCGAACCAGCGGTCCGGATCCAGGCCCTGCTGCTCGGCCAATCGGCGCGCGTCCCTGACATGACCCACACCGGCATTGTAGGCGGCCAGGGAAAACCACATCTGCTCATCCACGGGCAGACGCTCGGGAAAGCGATGGCGCAGCCACTCCATATACTTTACCCCGGCATGCACACTCACCTCGGGGTCATCAAGCGGCGTCAGCCCCAGCTCCTGACCCGTGCGGGGCATGACCTGCATCAGGCCCTTGGCCCCCACCCAGGAGGTAGCATTGGGGTCAAACTCGCTTTCCTGATACATCTGCGACAACACCAGCCGCCAATCAAAGCCGTACTGCTCGGCGTAGGTTCGGGTCAGGTCGTCCCAGGGCGAGAGCTGACCACCGCCGACCACATCCACCCGGCCATCCCGGTGTTTGCGGATGCGCGAATCGTCCTGGAAATAACGCTTATACAGAATATTGTAATGCAGGCCGCGATACTCGCTGTTCCAGAATTCGTTGGTCGCTTCGAGCAGTTCAGGATTGTCCTGACGCACCGCCCAGCCGTGGCTGATCGGCTCGCCCAGCGACAGCAGCCCCTGGATATCGTCCCGCCAGGTCAACTCGGATTCGAGGATATGGCTGTCCGCGATGGTCAGGTCGTAGGCCCCCCGTGCCACCCGGGCGATGATTTCTTCGGTCTCGACATTGGAGGGCACCGCTTCGAGGGTCAGATCCACCCCCTCGTCCACCAGCGCCTCGGCGGTTTCCCAGTAACTGCTGGAGCGACGCAGATGCAGCGTGCGACCGGACAGTGCTTCGGGGTTGTCCATCGCCGGCTCATCGGCGCGGCCCACGACGGTCTCGGTCGCGTAGTGATAGGGACGGGAAAAAGCCACGCGCGACTGACGCCCTTCGGTGCGGGTCATGAAGGAGGCGATCATATCGCCCTGGCCTTCGCGCAGCATGGGGATCATGCTCTCGTGGTTATCGGCTACCACCATCTGCAGGCGCACACCCAGACTCTCGGCAAAGCGGCGGGCCAGCTCGTACTCAAACCCCACCAGCTCGCCGCGATAGAGATAGTAATTGGCGGCATTGTTGCGAGTGATCACCCGCAGAACCCGGCGCTCGCGAATACCCTCCAGGTCCTCCGTATGAGCGTCCACCTCGGCCCGGGTCAGACGCTCGCGGGTCAGATAGCGATTGAGCTCCTTGAGCAGCTCCGGGCTATCCGGGCGCACGGCCCAGGCCAGAGGACGCTCCTCACCCAGAGCGAAGTGGGTTTTGACATCCTCCCGGTAAGTGCGCACCACGTCCATGACATTGCTGTCCTGCAGCGCAAAGTCATACTTCCCCGCCACCAGTCCATCGAGCACATCGTCACTGGTCAGGGTAGGATCCAGGGGCACAATCGACACCTCATCCCGCCCGGCCAGCAGCGACTGCGACAGCTCCCAGAAACTGGTGTCGCGCATCACGCCCACTGTGTGCCCTCCCAGATCCTCAAGGGAACGGACCTGAGGGCCCTCGCTGAGCCCCACCACCACTTCGCGGGTTTCATCCACGCCGATGGTAAAGCCCACCTTCTCCGAGCGGGACGGCGTGACCGTCAGGTTGGCGGCCACCACATCCCCCTGTCCTGCCAACAGCGCCTCGAGCAGCCCACCATAGTTGGCCACCGGCACCAACACCGGTTTCAGCCCCTCTTCCCGGGCAAACCGCTCCGCCATCCGCTGTTCGATATCCAGGGGGTAACCCGCGCGCGGCAGGTAATCATCGGCGGCCTGATGCACCAGAATGCGAAACTCACCTCGTTTTTTGATCGCCTCCAGGTCCCCGGTCTCAATGTAGCCGGGCTGGGCGCCCGGCAGCTCGGCCTCCGACTCCGGCGCCTCGGAACTACAGGCGTTCAGCAGAATCACTGACAATGCAAAAGCGGTTGTGAGCAAGCGCATGCGCACTCTCCTTTCAGACACAGTAAAGACAGTGTACTGCTTCCCGGCGGATTTGGCCCACTGGCGGGGCACAAGTCGCTTGCCGCGACTGGAGTCGGGTGCAAGAATTGGGCACTGCCAATACCGCTAAAAAACAGGGCCAGGATATGACTCACAACAGGGTGACAGGACTTCTCTTATTGCTGCTGAGCGCCGCAGCGCTGCTGGGCAGCGGCTGCCAACACCGGGGCGAGGATGCCACCGGGACGCTGACCGTCAACGAAACCCGGGCTCTGCTGGAGAGCCTTCCACCTCTGCAGGAGGCCCCCGAGGACCGACAGGCGTTCCAGCGGCGTCCCGAGTCACAGCCCCCACCGCCCCCCGGAGAAATCCTTCAGAGCGCGTTCCCGCCCCCGGCCACTGATCGGGACCCACCCACAGAGACGGCTGAGGCTCCCAGACTGACCCGCTTTGCGCCCGAAGGCGAGCTTGAGAGCGCCTCTCTGGTCAGCCTGACGTTTTCGACGCCCATGGTGGCCCTGAGCGCCCATTCAGAGCAATTGACCGAGAAGCCGCCCGTGACGATCACCCCCGCCGTTGAGGGCGACTGGCGTTGGGTGGATACCCGCACGCTGGTGTTCGAGCCGGAAGCGGGCCGATTCCCCATGGCAACGGAGTACACTGTCGAGGTGGATGGTGCGTTCGCCTCCGCCGCCGGTTTGCCGCTGGGTGAAGACACCGACTGGCACTTCGCGACGCCGCCCCTGCAGATCGAGCAGACGCATCCGGGTGCGGATGAGCCAGTCTCCCGGCAGCCGGTACTGGTCCTGGTGTTCAATCAGCCGATCGATCCCGAGACACTGCTCCCGTTTATTGAGTTGACGGCAAAGGGAGAAAGGTATTCGCTGGAGGTGGCCAGCGACCAACAGATTGCGGGCGACCGCAATGGCGCCTCCGATCGGATTGATTCCCTCCCGTCGGGGCATTGGCTGGCCCTGCGTCCGACCACACCGCTGCCGCGAGCCAGCAAAGCCGAGCTGACTTTGGCCGCCGGTGCCCCAGCCGTCGAAGGTGCACGTAAAGCCCCCAGGGCCCAGAGCCGGGCCATCAGCATCGCAGCCCCCCTGGAAGTCACCGAGACCCAGTGCAACTGGAACAATGAGCCCTGCCGGCCGGGCGACAGCTGGTCCATCATCCTGAACAACCCCCTGACGGACGACTGGTCGGAAGAGCAACTGAGCATCGAGCCGGCACTCCCTGACGCCAACATCTGGCAACACGAAAACAGAATATCAATTCAGGGAAGTACCGAACCGGCCACCGACTATACCGTCACACTGAAAGCCGGAACCCAAGATCGCTTTGGCCAGTCGCTATCAGAGGACGTAACGCTCTCCTTTGAAGTCAAAAACCACTTCCCCCTGTTGGAAGTTCCCGGCAATGACCTGCTGGTTCTGTCAGGAGAAACGCTGCTTGAGCTGCCGGTGGTGACGCGCAACATAAACCAGTTCGATGTGGAAATCCGGCGGGTTGAGCCGAAGGACTGGTCGTCGTTCGTTCGCTACCAACAACAGATTCGTCGTCGCGGTCTGAACCCTCCCTCGGACGAGGAAAAAGCCTCCAAGCCCGGGACCCTGATCGAGCAATACACGAAAACAGTGCCCGGCGAGCTCAATACTCTTGTGCAGAACCGACTGCCCCTCAGGGACGCCTTGAACGAGCAAGGCCTGGGACACCTGGTCATTCTGATCAGTGCGCCCGACCCGGAAACCGAGGTCCCTCAGCGACACCGCTATCGCCATGCTTCCAAAGCCCTGTGGGTACAGGTGACCAACCTCGGACTTAGTGCCCAGTTGGACCAACAGCAGGCACTGGTGTGGACCACGGACCTGAACCGGGGCACCCCGCTCTCCGATGTCTCTGTCACTCTGGGAGAAACCTCGGCCTCTACCGATAGCGAGGGTATGGCCTCACTGGCATTGATCGAGAAGGAAATCGAAGACCCGCTGTTGGTCGCGCGACAGGAACAGGACGCGGCTTTCCTGCCCCTCGGTCGTCACTCTGGAACCTGGAGCTCTTCCTGGTATAGCTCTCGCGAAAAAGGCTACCGTTATCCGACGCTGATTTTTGATGACCGGGGTCTCTATCGTCCCGGCGAAACCGCCCGCATCAAAGGGATCGTCCGGGAACTGACCCCGGGTCCGCAGGGAGACATTCACCTTCCGGACGATGTGACCCAATTGGAGTGGCGCTTTCACGACAGCCAGCGCAATGAACTGGCCCGGGGACGTGAGACGGTCGGAGAGTCGGGCGCTTTTGAAGTGACCCTTCCCATCCCGCCCACGGCGTCATTGGGACGGGCCGCGCTGGTGGTCGATCTGATCAGCAATGACAACACCGTCGATCGCGGTGAGCACTACCATGAGATTCAGATTGAAGAGTTTCGTCGCCCCGAATATGAAGTGACCACGGCCCTGCCGACCGAACCCTATATTGCCGGGACCGATCTGGAAGCCAGTGTCTCGGCGCGATACTACGCCGGTGGCCCACTGCCCAACGCCGAGGTCAACTGGCAGGTCAGCCTGCATACCGGGCATTATTCACCTCCCGACTGGGACGGTTATACCTTTGGCCACTGGCAACCCTATTGGCTTCGAAGCCATTTTTATGACGAAGAGCAATGGCGGCAATCGCTGAGCGGCCAGACCGACGAAAACGGTCAACACCATCTGCCCATTGTTCCCAATGCCGAGCTGGAATTCGAACCGATGGTGTATCCCCACCGGCTTGTCACCGAGGCGAGCGTGACCGATGTCAATCGCCAGCAGTGGGCCTCAACCAGCGAGCTGTTGATCCATCCGGCCAATGCCTACATTGGTGTCAAACCGGAGAGCCTGTTCGCACAGAAGGGGGAGATGATAGAACTGGATCTGATGGTGGTTGATATTCAGGGTAATCCCCTGCCCGATCAGAAAGCCGAAGTTACCGCCGAGCACATGAAGCGGCACGACGGCGACTGGCAACCCACCTCAAAACAGACCTGCACTTTTACGTCGGGCAAGTCGGACAAAAAGGTACAGCAATGCCAATTCAACACCGAGCAGGCTGGCAAGTACCGACTGACCGCCCAGGTGACCGACTCAGAGGGACGCCGGAACCAGACCCGAATGGATCTCTGGGTCAGTGGCGAGCGCCCCGACGCACCCCCGATCGATGACGCCGACCAGGAAGAGATTCGACTGATACCGGACCGGGAACGCTATGCCCCGGGCGATACCGCCAGCATCCAGATCACCACGCCCTTTGCGCCGGCCGAGGCGCTGGTGACTGTACGCCGACAGGGTATTGCCTCCTACGAGCGCATCCGCCTGGAAGACGGCACCCATACCCTGGAAGTTCCGATTGCAGAACATTCGATCCCCAAGCTGGTGGTGGATGTGGAGGCCGTGGGTCAAATCGATTCCAGACCCGTTCAGTCCCAAGGCCGCCTTGACCTGCCGGTCAGCAGCGAGAGTCGCGAACTGGATGTGGCACTCACCCTGGAGTCCGCGCAATTGAAACCCGGCGAACAGGCTCGCGTGCAGATTGAAGTGAAAGACCATCAGGGAGCCGCGGTCGATGCCGGAGAGGTGACGCTCTACGCGGTCGACGAATCAGTTCTGACGCTGGCCGGTTATCAGCTTCCACTGCCTCTGCCGATTTTTTACGGCTTCATTGAAGAGGGTGTGGTGGACTATCGATTGCGGGACAACCTGCGTGTTGTTGAGCAAACGCCCCCTCCAGAAAGACTGGAAGAAATGGTCGCTTTGGGTAGCAGCGATATCGTGACCCGCTACGAAGCATCGGAACGAGGTTCGCCATCTGGCAAATCTTCCACAGCATCGATGAGAACCGACTTTGATGCACTGGCCACCTATTCGGCATCCATCGACCTGGGCGACGACGGCCGAGCCGAAGCCGCCTTCACCCTGCCCGACAACCTCACCCGCTACCGGGTCATGGCGGTGGTTCACCGGGAACAGCAATTCGGCACCGGAGAAACCGAACTGGAAGTCGGCCTGCCCTTGATGGTCCGCCCCTCCCTGCCGCGTTTTCTGAACCTGGGCGATACTGTCGAGCTGCCGGTGGTGGTGCAGAACACCACCGCCCAACCCATGACCGTCGAGCTGGCCCTGCGCGCCAGTAACCTGGAACTCACCGATGCGGCGGGCCGACGGTTGACCGTGCCCGCCAACGACCGGCGCGAAGTCCGGTTCAGCGCCCGCCCGGAATCGGCGGGCACCGCCCGCCTTCAGGTAATCGCCCAGTCCGATAACCTGCAGGACGCCGCCGAGCTGGAAATCCCCGTGCTGACCCCGGCCACCACCGAGGCCTTTGCCCAGTACGGCAGCCTGACCGAGGGGGCCGATTTCCATCCGGTCAGCGTGCCCGGCAACGTCTATCCGGACTTCGGCGGCCTGAACCTGAGCACCAGCTCCACCCAGTTTCAATCACTGACCGACGCCTATCGTTACTTGCTCGACTACCCCTACGGCTGCACCGAGCAGTTGGCCTCCCGACTGATGTCGATTGCGGCCCTGGGCGATCTGATGACGGCCTTCGCCGGCGATGAGATGCCCTCGGGAGAAACCATCAAAACCCGCGTGAAAGACATTTTGACGCGAATGGCGAAACTGCAGAACGCCGACGGCGGTTGGGGTTTCTGGCGCGCCAGTGAGAACTCCCAGGCCTATGTATCCGTGCATGCAACCCACGCCCTGCTTCGCGCGCGTGATGCCGGCTACGCCGTGGATGACGAGATGCTCAAACGGGCGATTCAGTATCTGTCCGACCTGAACCAACAGCTGCCGGATGGACTCGACTCAAGACAACAGCATGCGGTCCTGGCATACGGCTTTTATGTGCAGACACTCGCCGGCAACCCGCAACCCAAAGCGGCGCAACAGTTGTTTGATAACGCAAAGGAAGACGAGCTGAGCACGGAAACTCTGGGCTGGCTGCTGTCGGTCACCCACGATGCACCCGACACCACTGAAATGCGAGCGGAAATCGAGCGACGCCTGAATAACCGCGTGCGCGAAACCGCGGCCACCGCACAGTTTGTGGAGGATTACCCCGAGGGTGGCCACTGGGTGCTGCACGGGGCCCGCCGCACCGATGCCGTTGTCCTCGACGCCCTCCTGCGCACCGACCCCGATCAGACACTGGTGGAAAAACTCGCCCGGGGATTACTGAACCAGCGCCACAAGGGCCATTGGGGCAACACCCAGGAAAACGTGTTTGTACTGCAGGCGCTGAAACATTACTTCCACCAGCGCGAGGCCGAGGAGCCGCAACTGACCGCCCGCGCCTGGCTGGGCGATCTGTTTTTGGGAGAGCACGAGTACCAGGGCCGGACCACCGAAACCAACGCCATAGAAGTGCCCATGCAGCACCTGCTCAAAGGGCCGAAAAATCCGACACTGGCGCTGCAACATCAAGGTACCGGACGGCTCTATTACCGGCTCGGACTTCGCTACGCCCCCGACGACCTGCAACTGGACGCCGCCTCTCACGGTTTTCGGGTCAAGCGGGAGTACGAGGCCATCAACCGCGACGACGATGTTCGCAAGGGCTCCGACGGCGTCTGGGAAATTCGCGCCGGCGCGGCGGTTCGCGTCAAACTGACACTGACCGCCCCGGCCCGGCGCCATCACGTGGCTCTGGCCGACTATCTGCCCGCCGGCCTGGAGCCCATGAACCCGAACCTTGAAGGCACCGCCAGCGTCGAGCCTTCAAGAGCGGTCGAAGGCCGCACCCGCTACTGGCAACCCCACTGGTACAACCATCAGCAGATGCGGGACGAACGCGTGGAAGTGTTTGCCACCCAGTTGGAGGGCGGCGTCTATCAGTATGAATACACCGCCCTGGCCACCACGCCCGGCGAATTTATCGCCCCGCCGGCCAAAGCCGAAGAGATGTATCAACCCGAGACCTTTGGACGAAGCCCGACGGAGACTGTGCGGATCATGGAAAAGCAGTAGGAAAGTTTGCTCAAAAGCAAAAGACCGCCGCCCATCATTAAACGGCGGTCTTTCGATGAGTACTGAAAGCTAAAAGTACTGAAAACTAGGAGTGCTGCAGACTGATCTTGTTGATACTGGAGATCGCCTCGCCATCCCAGATGAACTCATAGTGCGCCGCCTGAACCACGCGGCGCACCCCTTTCGGGGTGAACAGCGCCCAGCACAGGGCGCCGGCGTTGCGCACGGAACGATACTTCAAGCCTTCCCCGCCGCGCTTGCGTAGACTCAACCCCAGTGCGCGACTGTGGCTGTAATCATCCGGGGCATAAATGGGGTCGTCTTCATCGAGCCCGGTGGCGTCACTCAGGCTGCCCCCGAAGGCGCAGCGCAACCCCCGAAACACCAGGCGGTCGTACTTGAGCCCTTCCACACCCGAGAGATAGCGGTTCTGATGGTAACTGATCTCGCGGATCGCCGTCTCCATCGAGTCGGCCAGATACAACACTCCGAAAGTGCCATCACTGAACCGGCTGCCCTCGGGGTTCACATGGGTAAACGAGGCCATGGCATAGGAGCAGCCGGTAATCCCGAACGGAATCTCCTCCCGGGGGACCAGATTCAGATCACCGGCCTGGGTCAACAGACGCGGATTGGTCATCGCCTGCAGCGCGTACAGATCTTCAAAGTCTTCGGCGCTGGCGACATCCTCAAATAACGCAATGGTGGGATAGCGTGAACTCACCAGCCGGTAGGACTTCGGTTCATCCACCTCGATTTCAGGCAGCCTTACCATTGCCCGCCCCGCAAGGCATCAATCCGCTTGAAGGTCTCATAGAGCGCGGCAAACGACCCGGTGCTGATCAGCTCCAGCGGCTTCCGGCCGTTGAAGTAGGGGTTGTGATTCGCCATCTTCATGAACCCATAGCGGTTCTCCGGGTTCTCAAACACCATCCCCAGACTGGCGTGGATGTTGAGCAGATAGCTGATGCGCTCCAGATGATCGTGACTCAGCTGCGCACTCTCCGGCGCCTGGCGATACTTGTAGTAAGTCGCCCGCGGCAGGCTCAAAATGGCCTGCTGCTGCGTCTTGGTGCAGCCCCACCGCTCCAGGATATTAAACGCCGCCTTCAGGCCCGCCACCTGCATGGGGGCCTGATCGGCCTCGGGACTGAACTGAATATTGGCCATGGGATCACCTCTTCCGATCAGGTCTCATTATAGACCATTTTCGAGAAATGATCCAGCTATGGACATTTCAGTCCCAACACCCAAAGCGGCCACTATTGCGATTCGTCGCCCAGCTCCTCCTCCGACTCCTGCAGACTTTCGCTGAACGACCGATAGGCGTCGGAGAAACCGCCTTTCACGTGCTGCCAGGCCTCGCCGGCGCTGTTTTTCATACCGCCATACCATTCGGCCAGCTTCATGCGCCGTTCGCGCAGCGCCTCCAGGCTCTCAAGGGTCTGCTCACGGGTCTCCGCGTCCATCTCGCTCCAGTTTTCACGAACCTTCGCGTCCAACGCCTCAATGCGCTCATCCAGTCGATCCAGGGCGTCTCTCGAGCGTTCAAGCGCCTCTTCCCGCTGATCAGCGGTGTAGGAGCCGAGCGAATCAAGCAGCTCCCGGGTCTCCCGTTTGACCTCCTCGGCCGAGGATTCGTCTTCGGGAGTTTCCGAATTGCATGACAGAGTGGCAAACAGCATGACTGAGGTCATGACAGCGCCCAGGGTCCGCATAATGGGTTTCATGTGATACCTCTCATCCAGATTGACTAAAAATTTACACACCGAATGGATAGGTTTCGGGACTGGTCCCGGTCCACCTCGATACATTGTCCAACGGTTCCAGAGCACGGGTGCGATCGAAATGAAACACCGCGTCGAACTGCTTTGACAGCGTACAGCGAAAATAGTGGCTCTGGCGCTCGGTTTCCGGAAGGTACAGTACCCCGATTGCCCGCTCCAGGCGGGGCGAACGGAGCAGCTCATCGATTTGGCTGTCCGTTACCGGTTGCATTTAAAGAACAGACTCAGTCATGCGTCCGACGTAAACGCACCCAAACGGGTTACGGTAGTACCCCTTCGGTATCAACACTAACGTAGTGATCCGCTTCCGCTCATCAAGAGCCGTCCGCTGGTGAATTTCAAAGCGGTTATTCTGACCCGCCGTCACTCGCACCGTGGATTCATCTGGCTGCTTCCACGGCACAGTTACTTGCGATTCGACGCCGAGAGTGGCAAATACCGCCGTGTTTTCGTCAAAGTTAAGCACTGTTGTGGCACCGCAGTCCTGAGAGGAGAATTCGACGTCCCTCAAAGACACGGGAGGCTGCTCCTTCAGCACCTGAGCGTCATCCCCCACAGCACCAGAATCAAGGTAAAGCCCAACATTCCCTTGTGTATAGCGATGGTTCTGCCCCTCACGGGCGATCACCGTACTAATACTCTCGCCATGTCGACGAAGCACGGCATCAATTTGGTCGATATCGTAATCACGATTGAAACTCGCGTCGTGAACCAGGGTATTCCCCATTCCCGTGAACGGTGACTGATTATCCCTGACTGATACACTGTAACCTTTCTCCTCCAGCTCACTCACCACACGTTCAAGTGAACCGCCCTCAAGGCCTCCAGGGTGAATGTGTATTGTCCGTCTCCCTTCAAATGGCAGAAAAACGCAGGCGCCTAACGTTAAAAATAAAGTAAAAAGCCCCAGGGACCGGCTTGAAAAAAACATCATTCTTCTCCTTATACTAAGTCTTCCTTAAGGAAACTGTGATTAATCACTCGATTGCTTTATCGAGATTCAGAAAATCACTGCCAGGGGATAATTTCGTCCATCTCCTCGAGAAACCGCTCTTTACGGGTTTTCTTGCGATGTTTTTCAAAACCATCGGCCAGAGATTGTTGACGCATTTTTAAACCTCACGGTCAGGGATTTTGACAACGCGTGTATTATCGCAAATTTTGGGAACTAATCAGAGTGTCCCTAAGTTTTTGATTTTGTGGAGAATCACTTCGGCGTTCCAGACACCTTCAGGTAACGGCTGCTCGATGAACGACTTGAAGGGATCGAGCTTACTGCCCCGGGGTTGATTTTGGCGTCCAGTTTTGGGGGCAGGCAGCGCCAGATCTTCCAGAAACACCCGCAGGACCTGCTCACGATGCGGTATTCGCACCTGGCGCCGGAGCATCTGCAAGAGGCGGTTCAATACCGTCCAAAACTGAAGAAATAGCGGAGGGGCAAAAAAAGGGGCAAAATAATCCCCTACAACGAAAAAGCCCCTGACTTTCTCTAGGAAAATCAAGGGCTTAAACGTGGGTATTTGGTCGGAACGGCAGGATTTGAACCTGCGACCCCTACACCCCCAGTGTAGTGCGCTACCAAACTGCGCTACGCTCCGATTGTGGTTCACTGTGGCCGGTGCCTTTTGGGGCTGTCCGTCACAGGGATGGGCATAATACCCGATTTTTGTGATTTTGCAACCGTCTAACCTGCTGGATTTAGCGGGTTTTCAGCACTTCCAGCACCTCTTCCAGCTCGGCGATCATCTGGTTGACCAGCTGGCTGAACTGGCTGGCGTCGTGCTGGGCGGTTTCGCCCTCCATCTGCTGGCGGGCGCCGCCGATGGTGAAGCCCTGGTCGTACAGCAGCGCCCGGATCTGGCGGATGGTGAGCACGTCCTGGCGCTGGTAGTAGCGTCGGTTACCCCGGCGCTTGACCGGCTTGAGCTGGGGGAATTCCTGCTCCCAGTAGCGCAGTACGTGGGGTTTCACCGCGCATAGTTCGCTGACCTCACCGATGGTGAAGTAGCGCTTGCCGGGGATGACCGGCAATTCGTCGTTATGGCTTGGTTCCAGCATAGGCTTCTACTTTGGCCTTAAGTTTTTGTCCTGGACGAAAGGTGACAACGCGACGGGCACTGATGGGAATTTCTTCCCCGGTCTTGGGGTTGCGCCCGGGGCGCTGGCTTTTATCTCGCAGGTCAAAGTTGCCGAAACCGGACAGTTTTACCTGTTCGTTGGTTTCCAGTGACCGCCGGATTTCCTCGAAAAAGAGCTCGACGAGCTCCTTGGCCTCACGCTTGTTGAGGCCCAGCTCTTCGTAGAGTTTTTCGGCTAAGTCGGCTTTTGTGAGAGCCCCGCCCGTCATACGTTGTGTCCCTATCTGAGGGTGGCACTAAAGTCTTCCTCCATGCGCTTAACCACACGCTCCACGGAGGCGTTGATTTCTTCTTCGTTAAGAGTGCGGGAAGGATCCTGAAAGGTCAAGCCCAGCGCCACACTTTTTCTATGCGGATCAATACCTTTGCCCACATAGACGTCAAACACCTTTAAGTCCCGCAGCTGCTCTCCGGCGTTGTTTTTGACGCAATCGAACAGGCTCTGGGCCGGAACCTCACGATCCACCAGCAGTGCCAGGTCGCGGCGCACCGAGGGGTAGCGCGAGAGCGGCTCGAAGGCCGGCGCTCTGGCGTCTTTGAGCGCATCCAGCGCCAGCTCGAACACGAACACCGGCCCCGGGATGTCCAGCGAGCGCTGCAATTGCGGGTGCAGGGTGCCGATGACGCCGATCCGGGTGTCGCCGCGGTAGACGGCGGCCGACTGGCCCGGGTGCAGCGCCGGGTGGCTCTCGGGCTGCATCCGGAACTCGTCGGCGGCGTCGGTCAGCGCCAGCACGGCCTCCAGATCGCCCTTGAGGTCGTAAAAGTCCACGTTCTCTTTGGCGTTGGCCCAGCCTTCGGGCTGACGGCTGCCGTAGATCAGACCTGCCAGCATGGGCTCCTGGCGCAGCCCGCCCTCGCCCGGCACAAAGCGCTGGCCGGTTTCAAACAGGCGCACCCGCTCCTGCTGGCGGTTCAGGTTGTACTGGAGCGTGGTGACCAGGCCGGGCAGCAGGGTCGGCCGCATCACGCCCATATCAGCGCTGATGGGGTTCTGCAGCGGCACGGGATCCAGATCCGGCTCAAACTGTTTGCTCAGGCCGGCCTCGATGAAGCTGTAGGTGATGGCCTCCTGAAAGTCACGGGCCACCAGCTCACGCCGGATGGTCTCCAGCGCTAACTGCCCTTCCGGCCGCGCGGGAATGGCCATGGCGGCCGAGAGGCTGCGGGTGGGCAGACGGTTGTAGCCGTAGATGCGCGCCAGCTCTTCGAGCAGGTCGGCCTCGATGGCCAGGTCGAACCGATAGCTGGGCACGGCGAAGGTCCAGCCGGGCTCGGTGCGCTCGACCAGGGTCAGGCCCAGGCCCTCCAGAATGGCTTCCACCTCCTCGTCAGGCAGCTCCAGGCTCAGGCCGCTGACAATGCGCTCGCGGCGCAGGGTGACCTGCCGGTTCTGGGGCAGGTGCGCCTCGTCCCAGGCTTTGACCAGAGGACCCGGCTCGCCGCCGACAATGCTCAGCAGCAGCTCGGTGGCGCGCTCCATGGCGGCTTCCTGCAACTCGTAATCCACGCCGCGCTCGAAGCGGTGGGAGGAGTCGGTATGCAGGCCGTAGGCGCGCGCTTTACCGGCAATGGCGATGGGGTTGAAGAAGGCGCTCTCCAGAAAGATGTCTCTGGTCTGGGGGCCGACGGCGCTGTCTTTACCACCCATGATGCCGGCCATGGCCAGGGGCCGATCGTGGTCGGCAATGACCAGCGTGCCCTCGGTCAGGGTGACTTCCTGCTCGTCCAGCAGCACCAGGGTTTCCCCGGCATCAGCCATACGAACATCAATGCCGCCGCGCAGGGTGTTCAGGTCAAAGGCGTGCATGGGCTGGCCCTGCTCGAGCAGCACGTAGTTGGTGACATCCACCACCGGATCGATGCTGCGCAGGCCCGCGCGCCGCAGCTTCTCCTGCAACCACAGGGGGCTGGGGCGGCTGATATCGATATTGCGCACCACCCGGCCGATGTAACGACTGCAGGCCTCCGGCGCACTCAGGGTCACGGTCAGGTTGTCATCGGTCAGCGGTTTGACCGGCGCGGTTGTCACTTCGGTGACCGGCAGCCGGTTGAGGACGCCCACTTCGCGGGCCACGCCTTTGAGGCTCAGGCAGTCGCTGCGATTGGGGGTCAGATCCACTTCGATGATCTGGTCGTTGAGGCTCAGGTAATCGCGCAGGTCGGTACCCACGGGCGCATCCAGCGGCAGCTCCCAGAGGCCGTCATCGTCCTCCCCCGCTTCCAGTTCGGTCTGGGCACAGAGCATGCCAAAGGACTCCACGCCACGCAGCTTGGCCTTTTTGATCTTAAAGTTGCCGGGCAGTTGGGCGCCGACCACGGCAAACGGCACCTTGATGCCCTCGCGCGCATTGGGTGCGCCGCAGACCACCTGCCTGAGCTCCTCGCCATCGCCCGCGACCTTGCACACACGCAACTTGTCCGCGTCGGGATGGGGCTCGACCGAGACGATCTCGCCCACGACCACACCGGTGAAGTCGCCAGCCACGGGATCCACGGCGTCCACTTCCAGACCCGCCATGGTCAGCTGGGCGGCCAGTTCATCGGTGGTAATGGCGGGATTCACCCATTCCCGCAACCAGGATTCGCTTAATTTCATAGTCGGACTCTTAAAAGACTCTTAAAACTGCTTGAGGAAGCGCAGATCGTTTTCGAAGAACAGGCGCAGGTCGTTCACGCCGTAGCGCAGCATGGCCAGGCGCTCGACCCCCATGCCGAAGGCGAAACCGGTGAATTCCTCGGAATCCACGCCGCTTGCGCTGAAGACTTCAGGGTGGACCATGCCGCAGCCCATCACCTCGATCCAGCCCGACTGTTTGCACACCCGGCAACCCTTGCCGCCGCAGTGGGTGCAACCGATGTCGACCTCGGCCGAGGGCTCGGTAAAGGGGAAGTAAGAGGGCCGAAAGCGCACGGGCACGTCGGCTTCGAAGAAGGACTTCAGGAACTCATCCACGGTGCCCTTGAGGTCAGCGAAGCTGATGCCCCGATCGACCACCAGCCCTTCGATCTGATGGAACATGGGCGTGTGGGTCAGATCCGAGTCGCAGCGATAGACCCGCCCGGGGCAGATGATGCGGATGGGCGGCTTCTGGTGCTCCATGGTGCGCACCTGCACCGGCGAGGTGTGGGTGCGCAGCACGTGGGTATCGTCCACGTAGAAGGTATCGTGCATCGCCCGCGCCGGGTGATGGGAGGGAATATTCAGGGCCTCGAAGTTGTGGTAATCATCTTCGATCTCCGGACCCTCTTCCACGGTGTACCCCACGGCGGCGAAGATGGCTTCGATGCGCTCCAGGGTGCGCGTGACCGGGTGCAGACCGCCGGTGCTGTTCGCCCGCCCCGGCAGTGTGACATCCAGGGTCTCCGCCGCCAGTTGGGCATCAATGGCCGCGCGCTCCAGCTCCGCCTTGCGGGCGCTGAGCGCTTCCTGCACCTGGCCTTTGGCTTCATTGATCTGCGCGCCGGCGGCGGGTCGCTCCTCGGCGGGGAGTTTGCCCAGGGACTTCATCTGGGCACTGATACTGCCCTTCTTGCCCAGGTACTCCACCCGCACCTTGTCCAGGACCGCCAGATCGTCGGCTTCTTGTACCTGTTTAAGCGCTGCTTCGGTCAGCGCAGTAAGATTATCCATCAGTCAAACCCATCTAGTTTGAGAGCAACTTGCCCTAAACACATCTATTTGTGGCGGAACGCTACCGCTCCTGCTTGGTCCCCTTCGCGCTCCCGGCGCTCCGGGACACTTACCACATCCCTGTGGGGCGTCCACGCGTTCGCGGTATACCGTTCATCTTGGCCATAAAAAAAGGAGGGACTGCATCAGCCCCTCCTTTTCATCGCGCTCGTTCAAACACCCGGGGGTGCAGGACGTTGTTGACGATTAAGCAGCCAGAGCTGATTTAGCCTTTTCAACAACGACCGCAAAAGCGGCTTTGTCGTGCACGGCCAGATCGGCCAGAACGCGACGGTCCAGAACGATGTCGGCTTTCTTCAAGCCGGCAATCAGTTGGCTGTAAGTCACACCCTCAGCACGAGACTGAGCGTTGATACGCGCGATCCACAACTGACGGAAGCTACGCTTCTTGTTGCGACGGTCGCGATACGCGTACTGACCGGCCTTGATAACCGCTTGTTTGGCTACGCGGAATACCCGTGACCGGGCTCCATAATAACCTTTTGCTGCTTTAAGAACTTTCTTGTGGCGGCGACGAGCCTCCACACCACGTTTTACTCGAGCCATTTAAAACCTCCTCAAAAAATAAGTGTCTGCGATCAACCGATTAGTTGGTGCGCAACAGCCGTTTAACCGCCGGAACATCCGCATCGTTGAGGATGCTGGTGCCGCGCAGCTGACGCTTACGCTTGGTGGTCATTTTGGTGAGGATGTGGCTCTTGAAAGCGTGTTTGTGCTTAAAACCAGCCGCCGTCTTTTTAAAGCGCTTGGCGGCGCCACTGTGTACTTTAGCTTTTGATGCCATGGGATAAAACTCCGCATTCAAAGTGTGATTAAACAGTAACTCAGGCAGCTAAAAAGCCCAGCTACTTCTTCTTTTTCGGGGCGATCACCATGGTGAGCTGCCGGCCTTCCATTTTTGGCTGTTGCTCCACGGTGCCCAGATCAACCAGATCCTCTTCGATGCGATGCAGCACATCCATCCCGAGCTCCTGGTGAGCCATTTCCCGGCCGCGGTAACGCAGGGTTACCTTGGCCTTGTCCCCGTTCTCAAGGAAACGTATCAGGTTGCGTAGTTTGACCTGATAGTCTCCGGACTCCGTCCCTGGACGAAACTTCATTTCTTTGATCTGCTGCTGCTTCTGCTTCTTCTTGGCAGCGGCTTTGGTTTTCTTGATTTCAAACAGGTGTTTGCCGTAGTCCATCACCTTGCAGACTATCGGGTCACTATCGGAGGCTATTTCCACCAAATCCAGGTCAGCGGACTGTGCTGTCTGCAGTGCTTCATCAAAGGGAACAATGCCCACTTGCTCACCATCAGCCCCAATCAGTCGAACTTCGTTGGCCTCGATCTGGTCGTTAATACGGGCTTTTTTGGATTTGCCTTTCGCAGCTGTTGGTCGTTTGATAGCTGTTTTCTCCTGTCTGTTTAAAAAAGTGAGGTGTTATCGCCAGCGGCGCCGGCCCCTTGGGGCCCGCGCCTACTGTGATTCGCCTCGCCCGCGCCGGGCCACATCGGCGGCCAAGTGCTCGGCAAAGGACTCCACGCTCATAATACCCAGGTCTTCCCCACCGCGCGTCCGCACGGCCAGGGAGCCGGATTCCATCTCTTTGTCGCCAATCACGAGCAGGTACGGAATCCGTTGTAGAGTATGCTCGCGGATTTTAAAGCCGATCTTCTCGTTTCTCAAGTCCGAAATGACCCTAAATCCTTTATCTCGCAGGGTTTTTTCGGTTTTTTGGGCATATTCGGCCTGATTGTCGGTAATATTGAGCACCACGGCCTGTTCCGGCGCCAACCAGGCGGGGAAGGCACCCTCGTAATGTTCGATCAAAATACCGATAAATCGCTCGAAGGAGCCCAGAACGGCCCGGTGCAACATGACCGGCACCTGGCGCGAGCCATCTTCCGACACAAATTGTGCATCCAGACGCCCCGGCATGGAGAAATCCACCTGAATGGTGCCCAGCTGCCAGACCCGGCCGATGCAGTCTTTGAGGGAGAACTCGATTTTGGGGCCGTAGAAGGCGCCCTCACCCGGCAGTTCTTCCCAGTCCAGGTTCTTGGCGTTGAGCGCGTCGGCCAGGGCCTTTTCGGACTTGTCCCAGCTCTCGTCGCTGCCCACCCGCTGCTCGGGGCGGGTGGAGAGCCGATAAATGACCTCGTCGAAGCCAAAGTCCTCGTACACCTGGTGCAGCAGATCGATGAAATCGGACACTTCCGGCTGGATCTGCTCTTCGGTGCAGAAAATATGGGCATCGTCCTGGACGAAGCCGCGCACCCGCATGATGCCGTGCAGTGAGCCGGAGGGCTCATTGCGGTGGCAGGAGCCGAACTCGGCCAGACGCAGGGGCAGGTCCCGGTAGCTCTTTAGGCCCTGATTGAACACCTGCACGTGGCAGGGGCAGTTCATGGGCTTGACCGCAAAATCCCGCTCTTCGGACTTGAGGGTGAACATGCCCTCGCCGAACTTCTCGGCATGGCCGGATTTGTGCCACAGGGACATATCCACCACCTGAGGGGTGCGGATTTCCTGGTAGCCGTGGCGGTTCTGCTGGTAGCGCATGTAGTCTTCCAGCGTTTTGTAGATGGACCAACCGCGCGGGTGCCAGAACACCATGCCCGGCGCCTCTTCCTGGATGTGGAAAAGGTTGTGCTTCTTGGCCAGCTTGCGGTGATCGCGCTTCTCCGCCTCTTCCAGGCGGTGCAGGTAGGCCTTGAGCTCTTTCTTGTCATTCCAGGCGGTCCCATAGATGCGCTGCAGCTGCTTGTTGCTGGCATCGCCGCGCCAGTAGGCCCCCGACACGCGCATCAGCTTGAAGTGGCGCATGACCCGGGTATTGGGCACGTGCGGCCCACGGCACATGTCCACGTATTCCTGGTGGTGATAGAGCGCCACCTCGGTTTCGCCGTTTTCAATCAGGTTGTCGATCAGCTCGACTTTGTAGTCTTCACCGCGCTCGGCGAAGAGCTGGCGCGCCTCCTGGATGGGGGTCACCTTTTTGATCACGTCGTAATCGGTCTTGATCAGTTCCTTGATGCGCTGCTCGATCGCGTCCTGGTCTTCCGGGGTGAGCGGGCGCGGAAAATCGATATCGTAATAGAAGCCGTCTTCAATCACCGGACCAATGGCCATTTTGGCCTCGGGGAACAGCTGCTTGACCGCATGACCGACCAGGTGGGCGAAGGAGTGGCGGATGACCTCCAGCCCCTCGGCGTCGCGGCCGGTGATCAGGGTGACCTTGACGTCGTTCTCAATCAGCTCACAGGCATCGACCAGGTGGCCGTCAATACGGCCACAGACGGTCGCCTTGGCCAGGCCCGGACCAATGTCCTCGGCCACCTGCATCAGGGTTACCGGCTGGGAAAACTCGCGATTGGAACCATCGGGAAGACTTACTACAGGCATGTGTATCCTCTGTGTCAGTGGTGACCCCTACCAAAGGCCACTTGAGATCAGCGCGTAACACCGGTCGGTGTCGGCTCATCTTGAAACAAAAATGTCGCCGGGAGTCGCTCCCGGAACGGCTTGAAGGCGGGCAGTATATAAAAACGGTGGCGTAGATGCCACCGTGGGGGATTATTAAAGGGTTGCGGCGGATGCGCTTGACGCTTATCCGCCCTACGATGGACCTCGAGGTATACGTAGGGCGGATAAGCCGAAGGCGCATCCGCCACATCCATCACTACTCGGTCGGAGTCACCTGAAACGTCGCGGCTTTGCGCTCGGCCGCGGAATCGGGGTTGCCCAGGATCAACTCGCCGTCTTTCACCATCAGGTAATGGTCTTTGTTCTCGATGGAGCGGAACGAGGACCAGTCGCCGTCGGCCAGGCCGCTGACCTGCTCGAAGGTGGCGTTGCGGGCGAAGGCGTCGGTGCCGTCGTGCTCCACGATGGAAGCCTCGCCGTCCTCGGCCACCAGATAGTAGCCCGGGCGGGTCTCCGGCTGGAAGGAGACGGTATTGCCGCCCTGCTCTACCAACGCTTTGACGTGCCACTTGAAGTTGTAGTGGTCCTCGGCTTCCAGGCCGGTGGCGCTGACTGCCTCGTCGCTGCCGTAACGCAGATAGTGATCGGTATCGGCGAAGCTCTGCAGCGCCTGAGCGGCGTGGGTGATGCCGGAGGCGGTGGGTGTCAGCTTCTTGATGGTGCCGTCAGCGTTGTAGCGCAGGTGCTCCATCGACACGGAGCGGCGGAAGTTGCCCCCGGTGGGCAGCGCCGCAGTGTGGTAAATGAAATACTGCTTACCCTCGTACTTGAGGATCGCCTGGTGGCTGGTGCCGCTGTCTTCGATGACTTCCATCAGCTTGCCCTTGTACTCCCAGGGCCCCGCCGGGCTGTCGCTCATGGCGTAGGCCAGCTCTTCCGGGTAGTTCATGGCAAAGGTCAGGTAGTACATGCCCTCGTGCTCGTGAATCCAGGGTGCCTCGGTGAAGGTGCCGGGCATGCCTTCGATGTCCACGCGGTGGATTTCGCCGTCGAACTCGATCATGTTGTCTTTGAGTTTGGCATAGTACAGGTGGGAGTTGCCCCAGTAGAGGTAGGCCTGGCCGTCGTGGTCCACAAACACGGTTGGGTCGATATCGTCCCAGCTGTGGCTGTGCTCGATCATGTGCTCGGCCGGCTCGGTCTCATTCGGGTCGAGCATGGGCTCGCCCAGCGCATCCTTCCAGCCGGTGACCGGATCATCAGAGACGGCCACGCCCAGGGTATACCCCCCCATGCCTTCGCCATCTTCGGGCTCGGGCATGCGCACGGTGGTGTACCAGTAGAACTTGCCGTCGTGCTCGGTCGCCTGGGACGCCCAGGCCGAATCGTGTTCCGCCCATTCGAAGATGGTGCGCGGCACGGCGCCCTCAAGGGTCCAGTCTTCGAGGTTATCTGAAGAGTAGATGTTCCATTCCTTCAGGACAAAAAAATCGCCCTCTTCGGTCGCTTCATCATGGCCGACGTACAGATAGACTCGGCCGTCATGGACCAGCGCGGCCGGGTCGGCCGTGAAGCGCTCGGTGATGATCGGGTTGTCGGCCTGCGCGCCGGCCGCACAGGTCAGACCGACCAGGGTAGCGCCCAGCGTGCGTTTGAAGGTTGTAGCCATGAAGATTCTCCTGCTTAACATTGTTATGAAATCATCAGTATTGGATTATCATAATACAATTGACGCAAAAGAATCCACTCCCGCCGACCTATCCCGAGACCATATGGCGGGTTTTCTCCAGGTCCTGCTCGTCATCATCGACAAACTTGAACTCATTCCAGGCCAGGCGGACCTTGTCATTGTGATGCAGCCGCAGGCGCTTGAGCACCCGCTGATCGTTCACAAAGGTGCCGTTGGTACTGCCCAGATCTTCCAGATAATACTCCCGGAAGTCCGGAAAATCCGGGTTGCGCTTGGCGGTCAGGCGCGCATGCTGACCACTGACCGCGGTATCATCAATCAGAACGTCACACTCGGGGTGCCGCCCCAGGCGAAGCTCGCCACGGGAAAGCTCAAATTTGTGGACCGCGACATCGTCCACCAGTTGGATTAACCAGGCCATGTGTTAACACCTTCTGTCAGCGTGAATGATTTAAAACTCTCGTGCCAGAGCCGAGCGCAACGCTTTCGCCATTTCGGCCGCATTGGCATAACGCTTCTGGGACTCTTTCTGCAACGCCTTGTTGACGATCCGCGTCGCACTGCGGGGCAGATCCTTGCGCGCTTCGCGCAGCGGGCGATGACGACTCTGCACAATCTGATAGCTCAGCTCGGCAATGGTGTCCCCACGAAACGGCAGAGCGCCGGTCAATAACTGATACAGCGTCACACCCAGACTGAATATGTCGCTCGCCGGCCCCACCGAAACACCCCTCAGTTGCTCCGGCGACATATAGAGCGGACTGCCCATGATTTCCCCGGTCTGGGTGCGGGCGCTGTTGGCCACCCGGGCAATGCCAAAGTCGGTCACCACTACCCGTCCCTCATCGGAGTCATACAGTATGTTGCCCGGCTTGATGTCCCGATGGACCACTTGCTGCTCATGGGCGTAGGCCAGCGCCTCGGCCACGTCGGCCACCAGTTGGTACACCCGGGCGATGGGGAGCAGCTGCACAGCGGGCGTGTGTTGGCTCAGGGGTTCACCGCGCACATAGTCCATGGCAATAAAGGCGAGTTCATTTTCCTCGCCCACGTCATACACGGTCACGATATTGGGGTGGCGCAGTCGCCCGGCCGCTTCCGCCTCCCGGAAAAAACGCTTTTTCAGATTCTCGCGCTCACTCGCATCAAAGGGGGCGACATTGAGCGTCTTGATCGCCACTTCGCGCGCGATGTGCGGGTCCCGTCCGAGATAAACCACACCCATGGCCCCCCGGCCCAGTTCGTGCTCAATCTTGTAGCGCCCCAGGGTCTGGGGCACCGACAGCTCCTCCAACACCTGGGTCTGAGCCAGGGTCTGGCCCGCCGTTCGCGCCTGGCCAGCTTCCAGGGCTTTGAGCCGCTCCGCCGTATCGCGATAGGTCGGCTTGCGCCGGCTGAGCTCGCGATAACAGGCCTGGGCCTCCTGCCTTCGGTGGCGCCGCTGGTGTTCGCGTCCCTGGTCGTACAGCTGATCCAGCAGGGAGTCAGTGGTAGGACAGAGCTTCAGCGCCTCGAGCGCCTCCCCCCAATGGCCATTCTGGAAACGCTCGGTACCCAGCTGCCGACGCAGGTAGTGCGCCTGTCGATACCAGCGGCGCTGCCGGCCATACACGCCGACCAGAAAGAGGCCGAGCCAGAGGTACTGGATCGAAAGCCCCAGAGGCAGCCAGTAGCCCTGGCTGATCTGAGCGCCCAACTGCCCGGCCATCAGGGCCAGGGTGAACATCGCAGCCAGCAGTAGCGATGCCATTCGGCCAATGCCGGGCACCAGCCAGAGCAGAAAGAGCATCAACAACAGAATCAGCCCTGAGAAACCGGGGTAAAACCACCAGGGCGTCCGATATTGATCGCTGAATGATGGCTCCGCCCAGTGGTCGGTCACGTCGGGCCAAGCGCGCTGCCAGGACGGTGGCGCCTGAGGCTTGTCTGGATAGGCATACTGAACCCGAGCCGGGGTCAGACTGACCGCCGTCTCAAACACCACCTCATCCAGCCAGAACAGCGACGGAAACGATGAGGGCGCCAGAATCAGCCAGGCACCCAGAACCAGCACAAGGGTGCGCAGGCTGATCCAGTCGGCAAGTCGTTCCGTGAGTGTTGAATTCATGGAGACGGGCTATCGTTCGGCGGTGTAGTAAACGCCGGGGATCCAGCTCTTCTTGATTTTGAGGGTGCGCTGCAACTCGTCTGATATCTGCTCGGCATACTGCAGATTGTGAGTCCCGATACGCACATTATCCTCTGGGCTCAGGGTCGCTTCGGGCAGGCGCTTTTCATTGACCCAGACGCCGTTGGTGCTCTCCAGGTCACGAATACGGTAGCCAGCGTCAGCCGCCTCGATAACGGCGTGACGGCTGCTCACGGTGGGATCATCCACCACCAGGTGGTTGTCGGCGCCGCGGCCGATGGTCAGTGGTTGGTCGCCAAGCTCGTAGTAGCCAATGCTGGAACCGTTGAGCTGGTGGTGGATGTACGGCATAGGGCCCCCTGTCTGTGCCGGTCAATCTTCCAAGCCTAGCACAGGTCCAGCGGCCGAATTGTGACGCCTTTCTCCTCTTGCGGAATCAACCCCGACAACCGCCGTCCGGGACCAATAGCGGGCAAGAATATGGCGAACAGTGGCTGCCCCCCCTACCCTGCCTGTTGCCCCTGCGTATCGGTCAGCGCTTGGCAATGCCGCTGCTGCGTCCGCTAACGCACAGAACTGATGCCGACACCGTGAAAGACTCAGATTGAAAGCACTTCGATAATGATGTGCCAGCCAGGGAAAATCCATCAACTGCCAGCATTCAACCGAATGCCCAGGAGTGTGTAATGACACCATCGAACCCCTACCCCGATCAACGCAACACGGACCCTATGTCCGACGACGCCGATAACGGGACGTCGAAACAGAAATTTGAGGAAGATGCACGGGACGCCAAGCGTGAAGCCGGCGCCCAGGCGCGAGAGCAAGCCGAAGCCGGCCAGCACCGGATCGCCGATGAAGCCGATGCGTTGTCGGACGCCATTGATGCCGCCGCCTCCAATCTCGATGATGACGACCGCGAAGGACTGGCCCGCTATGCGCGCGAGCTGAGCCGTCACCTCTCTACGGCGGCCGGGCAACTTGAAAACCGCAGCGTCGATGAGCTCGCAGGCGATGCCAAGCGCCTGGCACGGAATAACCCAGCGCTGTTCATGCTGGGCAGCATTTCCGTCGGCTTTGGGCTGTCACGGTTTTTCAAGGCGAGCGCGGAGCGCGACCACCAGGACCAAGATCAGGCAGACCGGAACACGGATAGCACCCGGGAGGATGACGTCTGGGAAGGCATGCCAGCGCACCAGCGAGAAAGGGATGTGACGGGAACCAACACCACGACAGCAACCCCCCACAACGGCCACGGGAGCGACATGCCATGAAACAGGAACAACAACCCACACCGATTTCATCGGCACCAGCACCAAGCCGTCAGCGCAGTGCCGAGTCGATTACCGACCTGATTCGGGACCTCGCCACGGACCTGTCTTCGCTTCTCGGCAAAGAGGTCGAGCTGGCGAAATCTGAAGTGCGGGAATCCGTCTCGGAAGTACAGACCGCCGTCGGCGCTATCGCGACGGGTACGGCCCTCGCCACCGCAGGGCTCGTCATCCTGCTGATGAGCGCAGTGTACGGGCTCAGTAACGTCATGGACCCCTGGCTTGCGGCACTGATCGCCGGCGCCGCTGCACTCCTGGTCGGCTACCTGATGGTCCACTCGGCCAAGAAAAAATTGAGTGCGAACACCATCGTGCCGGAGCGCACGATGGAATCCGCAAAGAAAGATAAAGAGACTCTCGAGAGGGCAACCCAATGAGCAATGCTACCGATACCCGAAACGATAATAGAGGCCAGAACCACGATCAGCCTGACAGTGGGAAACATGACAGCAGGAAAACTCCCAGACAGCTGGAGCAGGAAGTCGATCAGGCCCGCACCCGGTTTGGCAGGACCGCCAGTGAGCTGTCTGACCGGCTTTCGCCTGGAGAGCTTGTCGATCAGGCGATCGGCATGGCTCGAGAGCACGGCGGGGAGTTTGGCCGCAACCTCGGATCCCAGGTCAAAAGCAACCCAATGCCGATGATTCTTACCAGCGTCGGCATGTCCTGGCTGATGCTCTCGTCCGGTAAAACTGGCGCGGCGCACGACCACAACAGGCACGCCACGAGCTCAAGCCAGAACGGGCGGGGAGTCAAGGACACCCTGAACGATGCCGCCGAAAAATCGCAGGACGCGGCATCCGCTGTGGGAGACGGCATTCAGGATACAGCGGAAAACCTGAGGGACTCCGCGCAGAGCGCCCGGAAGAGCCTGATGCGGTTTTACCGCGACCAGCCATTAATTGCGGGGAGCCTGGGCATCGCCATCGGTGCCGCCCTGGGTGCGCTGGTACCGCCCACCGAAATGGAGGACGACATGGTCGGTGAGGCAAGCGATCACAGCGTGGATGTTGCCAAGTCCAAAGCCGCCAAAGAGTACGACGGCGTTCGCGAACACGCACGAACGCGGTAAGTCATTCAATCAAACCTGACGCGATGGGCCGGCTCGTGACCGAACCGGCCTAATCTCTGTCAACAATACGGGTATTGAGCTGACGCTCAACATGCGTCGTAATGATATCGACATTCTTGCTGTTGGCTTTGAATCCGACATCAAAGATATCCCCGAAAAAGGGGATCAGACCAATGAGCCAATCGATAAAGATATTCCAGATCATCAACAGTCGTTGATGCCAGGGCACACCGGCCTGCCTGGAAAAACTGTAGATGTACCCTGAAACCGCAGCGGTCAATGAATCCCCAACCACGGGTATCAGCCCAACAATGGAATCGACCCCGAAACGGATACCTGTTCCCGGGATGACAAACGCCTTGTCCATCAATCGGGACAGTTTCTGGAGTTTCGCCAGGGTTTCAGGTGTTATGGAGTTGGGGGACTCAGAGCTGTTCATGGGGTCACTTCGTATGCGGATTCCGGGGCTGATGATGGTCAGCCGTCGGGAGCACCTCGTCTGTGCGATAGCGAACCGACCGACCACCTCTCCATCACCATGATATCAGCTGTTCAGAACATTCGCATGAACACTGACTTCCTCCATTTCGACACGTCCAATCGCTCGTGTAGGGTTCTGGTGGGCAAGCGGACGGCTGCCCGGCCAGGCATACACAAGGAGATATAATGCCCGACCATTCTGCCGTTGCTCCCGAAATCAACGCCAAAGCCGCACTCTTTGCCGCCTTCATCGCTGGCGCCGCATTCATTATGCTTGGAATACTGCTAATGGTCGTAGCCCCTGTCTTTGTGGACGACAGCTCCTGGAGCCCCGCGCACCGGCTCGCGGCCATCGGGATGGACAAAGGTGCCTTGCCGCTGCCCGCAAACCTGGGTGCGGCTGCCATCACGATTACAACGGCGATCTACGCCGGATTGTCGCTGATTCTTGCCTTTTTATTCGCGCTTATCGTCCGGGGCCGCACTTTTGGCATGGTAATCTTCCTGGGCATCCTTTTCGGCCTGCTTGTGTACCTGATCGGTTTCTATAGTGTGGCCCCGATGCTTCCCGGGTTGAACATGGCTCGTGGCTGGGACGTCATCATTATCCACCTTACCTACGGCGCCATTCTGGGCTGGGTCTACGGCTCTGTGGCGCGAAAGACAAATCGCCCCCTGTAAGTTGGGCAGCGCACAGACTGGAGCTTTACCTTTGCGCTACCGTGAAAACCTACCAAGGAGTCTCTCGACTTTTTGGAGAAGAAGTGGAACCCAACGACATGATCCCATTCATTCTGATTCATGCACAAAGCTTCCACCTCTGCCAAATCTGTAATCGACATGGAGCGAAAGACCATGAAAATCACCGGAACCATTGCAGCCGCCCTGCTCGCAAGTACCTTTATGCTCGGGCTTACCGCCTGTGAGGACGACGGTCCCCTTGAGGAGGCCGGAGAAAACATTGACGAGTCGGTCGAAGACTCTGGCGATGCGATTGAAGATGCCACCGACGGCAACTGAACCGAGCCGGTTTGAAGGAGCTTCAGGACGAAAATCGACACCTGGAGAAGTTGAACGACGAAGAGTGCTTAAGGCGGCCCTCAACCTGAAACTCCTGTTCAGCCTATATGTCGATCCATCTTACAAATTAACGTAGTTCAACTTGTCAATATCGGCTGAGGTTCTGATTTTTATGGAATAAGTATTTTAGGGCACGCTTTATGCTGACGATGATATCCAGCTCTCGTCAGAGCGTGTCGATAGAGTAAACGGAAGTTCTAATTATCTTTCAACAGGCAAAGGGGCAGAGTAAACCAAGACCACAAACCAGGAGACTGACATGAAACCGTTGATTTTAATTTCAGGTACCGCCGCAGGGCTGGTGCTTTGCCTGGGAGTACAGGCTTCCAGCCACAGAGAGGCGCCACAGATTACCGAGACCCCCAAGGTGGATGCCACCGACTTCTACATGTTCAAGAGCTATGAGGCGGGTCGGCAGGACTACGTCACCCTGATTGCCAACTACCTTCCGCTACAGGATCCCTACGCTGGGCCCAACTATTTCACCCTGGACGACGACGCCATCTACGAAATCCATATCGATAACGATGGCGACGCCCAAGAGGACATCACCTTCCGCTTCAACTTCACCACCACCGTACGCGGCGTGGAGCTGGATATCAACGGCGAGCCGGTAGCCATTCCTCTGATCCAGGCCGGCGTTATTGGACCCGGGATCAACGACACGCAGAACCTTAATGTACTGGAAACCTACACTGTCACCATGATTGACGAAAATCGTGACAACGGACGTGCAAGCGCCATTACGGGTCTCTTCAGTTCATCTGAAGACTTCGCCAAGCCAGTAGACAACATCGGCAACAAGACGCTGCCGGTTTACGCTTCTTACGCCAACGGTCACACCTACGATGTGTCCATTCCCAACTGCAGCGACGGTCGTCTATTTGTTGGCCAGCGCAAAGAGAGCTTTGTAGTCAACCTGGGTGAGACCTTCGACCTGATCAACACCAATCCTCTGGGACCGGTGGACGGTGAGCCCAACACCCTGGCAGAAAAAAACGTGACCACCCTGGCTTTAGAAGTACCGGCCACCTGTCTCACCAATGGCAGCGACCCGGTAATTGGAGCCTGGACAACCGCCAGTGTGCGTCAGGTTAATGTGGTGAATCCCTCTCCAGTCAAACGCTCTGCGGTGATCCACGGTGGATCTTACACCCAGGTCTCGCGGCTGGGCTCGCCACTGGTGAACGAACTGGTAATCGGGCTGCCGGACAAGGACAGGTTCAATCACAGTGAGCCCGAGGACGACGGCCAGTTCGCCACTTATGTGACGAATCCGACGCTGCCGGCCCTGATCGAATTGCTTTTTCCCTCCGCTCCGGCACCCACCCAATTCCCTCGGGGAGACTTGGTGTCGGTGTTTCTTACTGGCGTGAAAGGCCTCAACCAGCCCGTAAATGTACAGGCCTCGGAAATGCTGCGTCTCAACACGGAAATTCCCGCCGTGGCGGCGGCCTCACAGGATCCGCTGGGAGTAATTGCTGGTGATATCGCGGGTTTCCCCAATGGTCGGCGCCCTGGTGACGACGTGGTAGACATCTCCCTGCGCGTAGTGATGGGTGTACTGCTGGACGAGGAAGTAGCCCCCGCCGGTCAGGCAGCGTTCACTGATGGCGCCTACGTGGATGCACTTCAATTTGACGAGACTTTTCCCTACTTGGTAACGCCGTTGCCCGGTTCGCCCAATTGATCTGGAGGTGGCATATGGCTATTATCAAATACCTGCGCATTTTCATGGTCTCATTGCCGTTGATGCTGGTGGGCTGTGGCGGCTCCGGGGGCAGTGACCACTCCGGGGGCGTGGCCGAGCCACCAGCTCCGGATCCCACTCCCAAACTGGACCCCACCCCCGAAACGGATCCCGTCGACAACAGCTTCTCCAGCTTTGTCATCGACCAGTTCGCCGCCACGTCTGACGAAACTGACTCGCAACCGGTGGACGACAGGCAGTTTACCTTTGACGACGAGCAAAACTCCGACGCCTTTAACGGGTTGTTTGAAGGCGGCGAAAACTAACCTGACCATAGCCGTCGCAGTAACCGCCGCACTGGCGGTCGCTGCGCTGCAATGGTAAAAACGCTAGATCTGATTAGCTAATTAGCAACCGGAAGGCTGGGCCATGCGGTTGTTGCGGGCTACGAGCAGGCCGATGTCGAACAACTAGCAAACGAGAACCTGCTGGCGATGGATGTGGATGTATTGGTACTCGGCGCCATTGAGAACGCTATCACCGAACGCATCGCGCATGCCATGGCGCACCAAGGCACCCGCGAATACTTCAATCACACGGCCGGGTGATTCCGCCGTCGCCCCTTCCTGACGTATGCTTTCTGATATACATACCTGGCCGCGGAGTAGACGGGCGACGCCACGCAAGGGCACTCGACCGTCCGACCAGGCCGTCAGCGTGGCAACGTTTATGTCGCATTGCTCTGAAGGTCTTTGGCCTGCTGCAGGTGCATCGTAATCGTCTTGCGAGTTTCGGTAAGATGGCTCTTGACTTCCTCATTCTTGGTCATCGTGATCCGCTTTTCGATCAAGTTCAGGGCGTTGGAATGCGCCTTGACCATTAAATCAATGTACGCGTGACCGAACGCATCGCCATCAAGCATCACTATTTCGGCTAGCGCGGCCGCGTGCTTTTCGCGCAGCTCGCTGACATTCTTGGTAACGACCGGCGTAACGTTGCTGTTCAGGCCGAGGGCGACAGTTGCCTTGATGTGCTTACCATGTGATTCGTGCATAGTGCGAGCATAGTCCAGGATCGGATCGGCAACCTCTTTATTCTTGGCGATCATGGCGGCGTGAACCTCGTCCATGTCGGAGGCAATCAAGAGAGCGAGCGTCTCGGCGTCCGGGCCCACGGACTCGCCCTCTGCGGCCTCCGGCCTGGGTGCACCCGGGATCGAGACGGTGTCAGTGTCAGCTGCCACCTTGGGGGCCTGCGGCTTGAACTGAAGCTCCGCGGTGATGGCGGGACTCTTGGCGGTGGTACGCGCCATCACCGCTTCGCCGAACTCCTTGCGGGCTTGCTCAACGCTCTTATCGCCTTCAATGATCTCGTGCGCGAGGTTGAGCGTCAGGACGTTATTACTCTCGAGGTCACACCGCGCGGACAGCTCACCACCGACGCGATAGATCGAAATGGCGCCATCGAATGCGAGCACCTCGTCCGCCTTGTTGGCCGGCACGTCGTAGCTGATCGTGTGCTGAAGATAGTCCATGTGGACAATTGGGAAGTGGTGTGGCCGCTGCTCTCGCGTCAGTAGGATGCGCTTGAAGGGACCGGCATTGTGCCAGATCATACGCTCGTCGGTGACCTCCTGGGGCGCACCGTACTTCTCGATCATTTCGTAACCGGCGAGTCGGGGGCCCGGGGACCACATGCTTAGCTTTTTCACCGCGTCGTTGTCAGATGTCATTTGCTTATTGGACAACGCAGAGTCTTTCGCCGAATCTGCGAGCGTCGTCGCACTGATGACCGCAACTGTAACAAACATGAGCATAAGCGCGCCGGTGGTTCGTTTTAATCTATTCATAACTCTTTCTCCTAGCCTAAGGTAACGGGTTGCCTCAATACGTCCAGATCCGGAGGACCCAACGCACATTATTGACACGCCCATTAATCCAATCTGTGCGGTATCCAACACTCGGCTCATCTTGGAGTGCTCGCCCCAGCGGGCTATTCCGATCCTGACGACCTTGAGATCGAAGACAGCCTACCGGCGCGTAAGTTAGACAGCGCACAGACTAAGGTTTTAGCTTTCGGCTATCTTAGGGGCACACTAGGAAGTCGAGCGATTTCCGGGAAAGAAGCAGGAACCGAATGACATTATCTTCTCAGGTATGGATCATGATCCAAAATTCGATCTCTGCCCTGATGTGTAATCGACACGGAGCGAAAGACCATGAAAATCACCGGAACCATTGCAGCCGCCCTGCTCGCAAGTACCTTTATGCTCGGGCTTACCGCCTGTGAGGACGACGGTCCCCTTGAGGAGGCCGGAGAAAACATTGACGAATCGGTCGAAGACTCTGGCTATGCGATTGAAGATGCCACCGACGGCAACTGATCCACTGCGTATTTAGCAATCAATTCCTCCATTTGAGTGCGTCACCGAACCGACAGACCCGTTCGCTGAGCGTACGCTAAAAATCTCATCCTGAATGTCCGATTATGTCGCCATTCAGTCTACTAACCGGTAATGATGCCGTGAAAGGAAGTTTTGATGAGACGGTTCAACAGGACATTTTGTCCGGAACATATTCGATTCGAAGGAGATTCCTATGAAAAAGTTACATACATTGGCCTTTTACACACTGGTCACACCCGTTATTGCATTAAGCTCAAGTGCGTTGATCGCCGAACCCTCTGAAGACACAGGTGTCGGCCATGAAAAGAGCAGTGCCGAGTATGATCGGGACGACAAAAAATCCCAGCACAAAGGAATGTCTGACTCGCGCAATGCGGGTGATCACCAGGCAATGCGTGGCCAGTCTCAACAGCAGAACCGCGGCTACATGAGCATGACGCCGGCCAATGGCAGACAGGCAAGTAGCCTGATCGGCTCTGAAGTAACAACCTCTGGTAACGAGGAGGTGGGCTCGGTCAGTGATCTTCTGATCGACGAGAACGGTCAGGTTGTGGCCATTGTCGTCGGTGTCGGCGGATTCCTGGGCATGGGTGAGAAAAACGTCGCCATCGGCTGGGATGACGTGAAAACCTCAGGCTCGGCTGACGAGCAGGAACTGCGGATTGACGCAACCCGTGAAGAATTGAGTTCAGCTCCGGCATTTGAAGAGCAGGATTGAACTCCCACAGCCTCACCGATGGTGAGATACCGTTGGTGAATTGAATGAGCGGCAGGGGCGAAAGCCTCTGCCGCTTTTTTTGCTACTCGGCCCCGGTCCCGCTTACTTCGGGACGGCCGGTCAGACTGTTGGCGTGATACTCCTCGCTCTGCTTTTGGGCCAGCCGGGTTTCCGGGCCGAGCGCTGGCCCACCGTCATCCGTGGCATGCCCGTAAAGCAATCGGATGCCACGTAAATCACCGTTCTGAAGACCTTCAAACGCTTCGGTGTAACGAAACCCCATCACCTGCCCGGAAGGCCCGGGATGATCCAGACCGATGGCGTGACCGATTTCGTGAATGAGGGTATAGCGGATGTCGTATACATCCTCATCGCCGTCGAAACCGATCTTCCATTTGTGATTGGGGTTCAGGCACACCAGCGACCGATCAATGGCGCGTACTCCCTCTTTTGGGTCGGGCGCGTAGGACACATTGGCGAAGGCCTTACCGCGCGGCTCACCCTGGGTTCCGAGGATGATGTCCGCTTCACGTGCGTCGCTTACCTCGTAGAAAGACAGACCGGCCGCCTGCTCCCACACCCGAAACGCGGCCGCCGCCTCCCTTGTGAACGCATCCATGGAGAGGCCTTTTCCCACAAGCGTTGTTATTGGTGCCAGCTCACGGCAGTTGCGCGCCTCATCAAACCGCAGCGTTTCACGCGCGAAGGCATAGCTGATCCTCGCCCCTACCCCCAGCCGTCGATCGCCCCATTTGACCTTGTGGCCATCCAGCTCGAGCAGTCGGTAACCACCGTCGCTGGCATCGCTTGGCAGCGACAACATCAGTAGCAGAGAGATTGCCAGCATTGCCGGCAGCATAAGGGGATTTGTACAACTGACTGATCGCACCGTAGTCTCCTGAAAGGACAACTGAAAATACTGGATGCGACCTTGCATGCGCGCCCGAAGGCGTGTGGGACTCCTTCACAGGCGAACGAACACCGTCTCGGTGCGACAACGCACCGACAAGCAACTCGTTTATGCTCAGAATGATTATGGGCAATTGCGTTTATCGCGAACCGCCCGAGAGTCAACAGGACGTTACCGGCAACCAAAGTGGAAGTCAATTATAAAGGCGAGAACCAGTTAGCACTTTTAGGAATAGGTAAGCTTGTCGTTAGCGCAGGCACGGGTAGACAGGCATTTTGTCAGTTCAGCCTAAGGAGAACCCCATGAAAAAAACACAGACTTGTGCGGTAGCCGCACTGATCACTCCACTTCTGACGTTGGGCTCCGGGTGTGTTCCGGCGCAGAAATCAACTCAACAGGAGGTCGAGCGCGAGCGACCGAGTGCCCAGCTCACCCAGGCTGAAACCCGACGAAGTGGCTATTTACAGTCGACTCCCAACAGAGGAATGCAGGCGAACAACCTGATTGGCGCGGAAGTCAGGACCACGGGCGATGAGGATGTAGGCTCAGTGAACGACCTGATCATTGGCGAGGAGGGACAGATCGTGGCGGTTATCGTCGGCGTCGATGGTTTACTGGGCCTGAGCCAGAAGAACGTTGCCGTCAATTGGCAGGATGTAAAGCGGTCGATAACCTCTGAAGAAATGAAACTTCGAATCGATGTCTCTCTTGATGAGCTGGAATCTGCGCCGGCGTTCAGCACAGGGGATTGACTCCAACAGACCTTGGCATTGTGTGACTCAGGGTGCGCTACCGAACTGAGACGGACGTAAGACGATCCTATAATTCAATGACTGGCGCCAGGCGCGTCGAATCAAATGGAGGCAAGAACCATGAGCATAGTCAGTATCATTGTATGGCTCGTTATGGGTGGCCTGGTCGGCTGGATCGCCAGCATGATCATGGGCACCGACGCCCAGCAGGGCATTGTTCTCAACATCGTTGTGGGTATTGTTGGTGCACTGGTCGGTGGATGGCTGATTGGGCCACTACTGGGCGCGGGCTCCATCAACGAAGGTATCAGTGTCATGAGCTTCGTGGTGTCACTGATCGGCGCGATCATCTTACTCGCACTTCTGACCCTCTTCCGGCGCGTCGCGAAGCACTGATGAACTACCGGCCCCAAGGCCGGTAATAAGGGTGTCTGGTCTTTGCGAATCGATAGAAACGGGACGCGAAGACCGGCGGCCTTTCGGTCAGAGGCAACAACTGACAATTATCACTACCTGGAGATACACTCATGAGCAACAAACCGTTTAAACGTTATTCGGCCGATACGAAGGGAAAAGCAGACGACAGCAGCACGCAACCGAAAAGCAAAAGCGACAAAGTCGACCGGGACGGAGCCAAGGTGGGCGATATGAATGGCGAGGCCAAGCAGACAAAAAAATAAACCACAACGAAGTTCAGGGAATGAACACCGGCCAGACAGGCCCCTCATGGCAGAGGGGCTTTGTCTGTCAGGATTTCCCCCGCCGTCTCCAGGCGCTATGAACCCGGTCCCCCAGCACAAGGAGTGCGGGAGTCAACAGTAGCGTCAACACGGTCGCAAAGGCCAGACCACCGGCAATGGCACTGGAAAGCTGTGTCCACCACTGGGTGGAGGGGGCGTTGATGCCCAGACTGGGCTTCAGGAGATTGACGTTGATGCCGAGCACCATGGGCAGCAGACCCAGAATGGTCGTGCCGGCCGTCAACAACACGGGGCGTAAACGCAGGCACCCGGTTTCCAGAGCGGCGGGTAACGCTTCCAGCCCTTTGTCCCGGTGTTCATTGTAGGTGTCGATCAGAACGATGTTGTTGTTCACCACAATACCAGCCAGCGCAATCACGCCCATCCCGACCATGACGATGCCAAAGGGTTGGGCGTTGATCAGCAGTCCCAACAGGATGCCCGCCGTAGAGAGGACAATTGCCGACAACACCAGGGCGGTCTGGTAGAGGCTGTTGAACTGCACCACCAGAATGAGCGTCATCAGGAAGACAGCCAGGAAAAAAGCGAGCATCAGGAATTCCGCCGCTTCCTGTTGGTCCTCCCCTTCCCCGCCGACGCTGACCTGAAGGTTATCGGGCAGGTCGTTCAGGGCCCGGTCCCGCATCGTCTGTAGGCGCTCGTCCAGCTGGTAGCCTTCTTCGATATCCGCTTCAATGGTGATGGCGCGTTCACCGTCAACCCGTCGCAAGGTGCCCACCTGAGGCGAAGGCTGAAATTCGGCGATCTGGGACACGGGAATCTGCCCCCGGGGCGTTTCCACCGCGATCTGTCGCAATTGATTGATGTGGCGCCAGCTTTCCGGAAAGCGCAGGCGAATATCCACTTCATCCAGCGCATCCTCGGGCCGGTACCGGGCAAGCAGGATACCGTTGGTCACCAGTTGGACGGCATTACCGACAGTGGCGACATCGGTCCCCATGCGCGCGGCCGCTTCACGGTCGACCTGCACTCGCCACTCGATGCCCGGCAGAGCCCGGTCATCGCTGACGTCGGTAAAGCCACCGATCTCGTCCATGGTCTGACGGATCTTTTCAACATTCTCATCGAGAATCGTCGGGTCCGACGAACTGACCGTCAACTGGAAGGGTTTGCCCCCACCCGGGCCCTGCTCCTGCTCCCGAAACTCCAGAACCAACCCCGGAATGTCATCCGTTCGGGCGCGCATCTCCGCCAGGATCTCACTCGCCGGCCGTCGATCTTCCCAATCGATAAACTGAAACTGGAGCGTACCGATGGTATCCGCTCCGGTATTCCAGTCAGGGTCAGCGATGGAGCGGGCGTAGAGCGCCTTCACCTCGGACATGTTGCGCAGGCGGCTTTCCACTTGCCGGACTCTGTCGTCAATTTCATAGACCGACAGGTCGCCCCGGGCGCGCACGGTCACCTGAGCCGACTTGGGTTCGACATCGGGGAAGAACTCCACCCCGTGATTGAAGCGCCCGTAAATCACGTAGATGACAACAATCGCCAGCATGACCACCAGCAGAGTCCACCAGGGACGCTGGAGCGAAAAGCTCAACGAGGAGCGGTACCAACGGCCGAAGCGCGTGGGCTCATCCTGAGTGGGCCCCTGGGTGGTGCCGCTCACAGCACCCAGTGTGGGCAAAAAGATCAACGCCATGGCCAGCGAGGCCAGCAGGCAGATGATGACCGTGGCCGGCAGGTACTTCATGAATTCACCGACCACACCGGGCCAGAACAACAGCGGAAAAAACACCGCCAGCGTGGTCGCTGTTGAGGCGATAATGGGCCAGGACATACGGCTGGCCGCCCTGGCCCAGGCGTCGGGTGGGGCGTCGCCGTGACGCCGGTTGCGGTCCGCCAGCTCACTCACCACCACGGCTCCATCCACCAGCATGCCGGCCACCAGAATCAGGGCAAACAGCACGATGATGTTCATGGTGTAGCCGATGGCCCAGATGACCAGAATGCCGGTCAAAAAGGCACCGGGGATGGTGATGCCCACCATCAACGCGGAGCGTATGCCCATGGTGGCGACAATGACGATCAACACCAGCACCACGGCGGTGGTGACGTTGTTCAGCAACTCCGAGAGCATGGTTCTGACTTCGGTGGATTCATCCAGAATATAATCCACCCGGATATCTTCGGGCATGCGGGACTGGGCCTGCTCCATGATGTGGCGCACCTGGCCGACGGTATCGATGATGTTGGCACCGGTGCGTTTGGAGATTTCCAGTACCACGGCGGGCTGATCGTTGATGCGGGCAAAGCCTTCGGGGTCGAAAAAGGTACGGCGCAGGGTGGCCACATCCTCAAAGGTCACCACGGTGTCGCCATCAACCTTGACCGGCAACGACATCACATCTTCCAGGTTTTCGATCACGCTGGGCACTTTCATGGAAAAGCGGCCCGTGCCAAGATCGAGACTGCCGGCGGGCACCAGCTGGTTGTTGCGCGAGACCAGGTTGAAGAGCTCGGCGTAGTCTATGCCGTAGCTGGCCAGGACCTGAGGCTCCACCAGGATTTCCAGCAGATCCTCCCGGTCACCACCGATTTCCACTTCCAGCACTTCGGTAATGCCTTCAATCTCCTCTTTGAGCCGCCGCGCTATCCGGATCAACTCCGCTTCCGACAGCGGGCCCGAGAGGCCAACGGACAGCACCGGGAAGAGCCCGACATTCACTTCGTGCACCGTCGGCTCTTCCGCCTCCTGGGGAATGTAGGCGCGGGCCCGGTCCACACGTTCACGCACATCCTGGAGCGCGGAGTCCGCATCAAAACCGGCATCGAACTCCAGCATGACCGAGGCGTGGCCTTCGCTGGCCGAGGAGGTCATTTCCCGCAATCCCTCCAGCGCCCGCAGCTCCTGCTCCATTGGACGGACCATCAAACGCTCACCGTCCTCCGGGCTCACCCCCTCGTACATCATCGAGACATAGATAATGGGGATGGGAACGTCGGGATTGGCTTCTTTGGGAATGGCAAGGTAAGCGCTGAGCCCGCCGATGAGCAGAATCAGAAAGAGCAGCAGTGTCGCCCGGCTGCGCTCCTGTGCGGCACGGATGAGGCTCTCCATCACTCGCCCCCGGCCCGGACCACTTCCACTTCCTGTCCCGGCTCGACAAAGCCGGCGCCCTGGGTGATCAGGTCGATCCGCTCGGGCAGCCCGGTTACCCAGGCACCCTCGCGATTGGCGCTCAGCAGTTGAACCGGCTGCTCGCGCACCCGTTGCTCGTCATCCACGTAACGGACGACCATCCGGCCGTCACCATCGAGCGAGAGCAGAGAGAGGGGAATATGATGCGCCTGCGCATCGGCGAGCTGTATCTGGATGCTGGCACTGCCGCCGGCGATACGGCGCCGATCGGGATTATCGACCTGGATCTCGACGTAGTAACTGCGGGTTTCAGGGTCCGCCACGGCGGCAATGTAGGTCAACTCGCCCTGGAGTTGGCTGTTATCAAGTAACGTGACGGTGGCGGGGTAGCCGGCCTCAAGCTTATGAACGTCCTGCTGGGAAACCTGGGCGCTGACCCGCAGCCGGGAAATATCAACAAGGCGAAGCAGCGTCTGGCCCGGCTGGGCATAGTCTCCCTCATCGACAAAGCGCCGATCAAAGATACCGTCAAAGGGCGCTTGGGGCTCGGTGTAGCGCAACGCCAGTTGTGCCGCTTCCAGCTCGGCCCGTACCCGGGCCTGTTCGGCAACGGCGCTGAGCTGCTCGATCTGCGAGTTGAGGTCCCGGGCCCGAAGCTTCTCTGAGGCCTCGACCTCGGCGTCCACCAGCGCGAGGTCCGCTTCCAGTTGCTTCACCCGGGCGCGGCGGTCCTCGGCATCGAGCCGCACCAGGACACGGCCCTTCTCGACCAGCGTGCCCTGCTCCACCGGCAGCGCCAGGACTTCACCGCCCACCCGGGCGAGTATCTCGACCTCTTGCCAGGCCTCAATCTGTCCCTGCACCGGTAACCGGGCCTGATGCGTCTGCGCCTGAAATTCACGCACCTGAACCCGGTCAGGCGTCGTTGCCGTCGGCTCGGTCGCTTCGGGTGCTTCGTCCGGCGCCTGCAGCACATCGCCTGACGCCAGCCAGAGAATCAACAAAACGACCAGGCCGGCCGCTATCCAGAGCGGGTTGATTTTCGTTTTAAACAAAGTCCATCTCCCTAAACGGTATGCGCACTCATCTCAGAGTCACGAGCTCACTGTTCTTGCGGGTACGGTCAGTATTCGGCGTTGTGGTAAACCTGCTGGACGTCGTCCAGAAAGTTCAGCAGTTCGAGCATCTTCTCGAACTGTTCGACATCCTCGCCATCAATCGCCGTGGTCATCTGGGGTACAAACTGAATGTCCTCGATTTCAAACTCAATCCCTTCGAAGGCATCTTTGAGCGCGTTGCGCGTCTTGGCGTATTCGGTATGCGGAGCAAACACGGTGATCACACCGTCTTCAGCCTCAATATCGGTGACATCGACATCCGCTTCAGCCAGAGCTTCCAGCACAGCATCCTCATCCGACCCGGAAAAGCTGAAAATCGCGTTGTGATCGAACAGGTGAGTGACCGCGCCCGAAGCACCCAACTTGGCTTTTACCTTGTTAAAACAGGTGCGGACATCACCGAAGGTCCGGTTCGGGTTGTCGGTCAGGCAGTCGACAATGATCATGGTATTGCCCGGCCCAAAGCCCTCGTAACGCGCCACCGCAAAGTCTTCTCCACCGCCACCGGCCGCCTTGGCGATCGCCTTGTCAATCACATGACCGGGCACCTGCTCTTTCTTTGCCCGCTCCAGCAGGGACGCCAATGCCAGGTTACCGGCCGGCTCAGTGCCGCCGGATTTGGCACTCATATAGATTTCACGGCTGTAACGACTGTAAATCTTCGCTTTCATGTCCGAGGTCTTGGACATGGATTCTTTGCGGTTCTGGTAGGCTCTGCCCATGGGTGAATTCCGGGTTGGTTGATCAATAAACGGCTGTCAATGGACAGCCTATTCCCACTCAATCGTGGCGGGCGGCTTGCTCGACACGTCGTACGTTACCCGGGAGACGCCGGAAATTTCATTGATGATGCGGTTGGAGACTTTCTCCAGCAGCTCGTAGGGCAGATGCGCCCAACGGGCCGTCATGAAGTCGATGGTTTCCACCGCGCGCAGCGCAATGACCCACTCGTAGCGACGGCCATCGCCGACAACACCGACCGATTTGACCGGCAGGAAGACCGCGAAGGCCTGGCTGGTTTTGTGGTACCAGTCGGCGTTGTGCAGCTCTTCAATAAAAATGGCGTCGGCTTCGCGCAGGATATCGGCGTAGTCTTTTTTGACTTCGCCCAGGATGCGCACGCCCAGGCCCGGCCCCGGGAAGGGGTGGCGGTAGACCATGTCGTAGGGCAGACCCAGTTCCAGTCCGATTTTACGCACTTCGTCCTTGAACAGTTCGCGCAGCGGCTCCACCAGTTTCATTTTCATGGTTTCGGGCAGGCCGCCCACGTTGTGGTGGGATTTGATCACATGGGCCTTGCCGGTCTTGGCAGCGGCGGACTCGATCACGTCCGGATAGATGGTGCCCTGGGCCAGCCAGTTGACGTCCTGCAGTTTGGTGGCTTCATCATCGAACACGTCGATGAAGGTGTTGCCGATGATTTTGCGCTTGGCTTCCGGGTCGGCCTCGCCTTCGAGCTTGCCCAGGAACAGGTCTTCCGCGTCCACGCGAATGACCTTGACGCCCATGTTGCGGGCAAACATGTCCATGACCTGGTCGCCTTCGTGCTTGCGCAGCAGGCCGTTGTCGACAAACACACAGGTCAGCTGGTCACCGATGGCTTTGTGCAGCAGTGCGGCCACGACGGAGGAGTCGACGCCGCCGGACAGACCCAGCAGCACTTTTTCCTTGCCGACCTGTTCGCGCACTTTCTCGATGGCATCGTCGACGATGTTGGCCGGGGTCCAGAGGACGTCACAGCCGCACAGCTCGAAGATGAAGTGTTCGAAGATGCGCTTGCCCTGGAGGGTGTGGGTGACTTCCGGGTGGAATTGCAGACCGTAGAATTTTTTCTCTTCCCAGTACATGCCGGCGATGGGGCAGGACGGAGTGGAGGCCATGATTTCGAAGTTGGGCGGCAGTTTGATGACTTTGTCGCCGTGGCTCATCCAGACGTCCAGCAGCGGTTCGCCGTTGTTGTCCAGGTGGTCTTTGATGTCGTGCAGCAGGGAGCTTTCGCCCTGAACGCGCACCTGGGCGTAGCCGAATTCCTGGACTTTGGAGCCTTGCACGGTACCGCCCAGCTGCTCGGCCATGGTCTGCATGCCGTAGCAGATGCCGAGTACGGGGACGCCCTGGTCGAAGACGGCCTGTGGGGCGCGCGGGGAGCCTTCGTTGGGGACGGATTCGGGGCCACCGGCGAGGATGATGCCGCTGGGGTTGTAGTCCCGGATTTCGTCGTCGGTCATGTCGAAGGCGCGGATTTCGGAGAAGACGCCGATTTCGCGCACGCGTCGGGCGATGAGCTGGGTGTATTGGGAACCGAAGTCTAAGATCAGGATGCGTTGGGCGTGAATGTTTTGTTGGGTCATGGGGGCTCTGGTGTTTGGGCTTACGTGATCAGTCGGGGGTACAGGGTTGTCGTTTAGTCTTCAGCTTTGGTGCTTTGTAGCCGGTCCCCTACGGGGTAACCCCATTGAAGACACGCCGTGAACCCGTCCCTGGGGGCTTGTCGGCGGCATCCATGCCTTCGACAGTCTTCAATGGGGTTACCCCGCAGCGGACCTTGGTTCGGAGCGGGTACCACCAATAGTACCGGTTGGACCCGCCGTTATCTCATTGTGTTTAACGTCCTACCGGGTAGTTGGGCGCTTCTTTGGTGATCTGCACATCGTGGACGTGGCTTTCGCCCATGCCGGCTGAGGTTACACGGACAAATTGCGGCTTGGTGCGCATTTCCGTGATGGTGTTGCAGCCAGTGTAGCCCATGGAGGCGCGCAGGCCACCCATCATCTGGTGGACGATGACGTGCAGCGGGCCCTTGTAGGGGACGCGGCCTTCGATGCCTTCGGGGACGAGTTTTTCCGCGCCCTGGCTGGCGTCCTGGAAGTAGCGGTCGCTGGAGCCCTGGGTCTGGGACATGGCGCCCAATGAACCCATGCCGCGGTAGGCCTTGTAGGTGCGGCCCTGGAAGAGTTCGACTTCGCCCGGTGCCTCTTCGGTGCCGGCAAACATGGAGCCCATCATGACGGTGTCGGCGCCAGCGGCGATGGCTTTGGCCAGGTCGCCCGAGAAGCGCACGCCGCCGTCGGCGATGACCGGTACGTCGGTGTCTTTCAGCGCGGCGACCACGTTGGCGATGGCGGAGATCTGGGGGACGCCCACGCCGCTGACAATGCGGGTGGTGCAGATGGAGCCGGGGCCGATGCCGACTTTCACCGCATCGGCGCCGTATTCGACCAGGGCCAGGGCGGCTTCGGCGCTGGCGATGTTACCACCAACCACCTGCACTTCCGGGTAGCGGTTTTTGATGCTCTGGACACGCTCGAGCACGTTTCTGGAGTGACCGTGGGCGGTATCGACCACGAGCACGTCCACGCCCGCTTCCACCAGCGCCGCAACGCGGTCGTCGGTGTCGGGGCTGGTGCCCACGCTGGCGCCCACGCGCAAACGGCCTTCCGGGTCTTTGCAGGCGTTGGGGTATTTTTCGGCTTTATTGATGTCTTTTACGGTGATCAGGCCGCGCAGCTCGAAGTTGTCGTTGACCACGAGCACCTTCTCAATGCGGTGCTTGTGCAGCAGCTGACGCACTTCATCGTTGTCGGCGCCTTCTTTGACGGTCACCAGCTTGTCTTTCGGGGTCATGATGCTGGAGACTTTGGCGTCGTAGTTGGTCTCGAAGCGCACGTCGCGGCCGGTGACAATGCCCACCAGGTCGCCGTTTTCCAGCACCGGCAGCCCGGAGAAGTTGTTCTGGCGGGTCAGGGCCAGCAGGTCGCTGATGGTGGCATTGGCATCGATGGTGATGGGGTCTTTGACCACACCGGCTTCGTATTTTTTCACCATGCGCACCTGTTGCGCCTGCTGCTCGATGCTCATACTCTTGTGGATGATCCCGATGCCACCGTCCTGCGCCATGGCAATGGCCAGGCGGGCTTCGGTCACGGTGTCCATGGCAGCAGAGATCAGCGGGATATTCAGTTGAATACCGCGCGTCAACCGGGTCTTGAGGGAAACGTCTTTGGGAGTGACGTCAGAGTAGCCCGGCAGGAGTAAAACGTCGTCAAACGTCAGGGCATCTTCGGCAATTCGCAGCATACATCCAACCTTGATCAGATAAACCATCAATTATAACGTTCATTGGCTTTTGGGTAAACCAGAAACCTTGCGCGCTCACGCCATAGGTACGTTTGCCAGTGTCTCGAAGTTCAATGACGCTATAAAGTCACCACCAGGTCATGATCAGACGATTATTCGGCGGGCCCTTTGTTATATAATGCCGCCATGTTTGATTTTGAAGCGCCCCACACGACCTCCGAGCGCGAGGTTTTCTCCGTCAGCCAGCTGAACCGCCGGGCCAAACAGCTGCTGGAAACCCACCTGCCCCTGATCTGGGTGGAGGGGGAGATTTCCAATATCGCCCGCCCCTCCTCTGGCCACTGGTATTTCACCCTGAAGGACGACCGTGCCCAGGTGCGCTGCGCCATGTTCAAGGGCCGGAACCAGCGGGTGAATTTTGCGCCCCAGCAGGGCCAGCAGGTGCTGATCCGCGCCCGTGTGAGCCTGTACGAGAACCGGGGCGAGTACCAGCTGATTGCCGAACATATGGAGGAGGCCGGCCACGGGGCGCTGCAGCGCGCCTTCGACGAGCTCAAGCTCAAGCTCTCGCGTGAGGGCCTGTTTGACCCGGCGCACAAGCGCGCCCTTCCCTCGCTGCCCCGCCATATCGGCGTGATCACCTCCCCGACCGGTGCCGCCGTGCGGGATATTCTCACCGTGCTCAAGCGCCGCTTTCCGAGTATCCCGGTCACCGTCATCCCGGTGCCGGTCCAGGGCAAGGAGGCGGCACCCGCCATTGTGCGAGCGCTGGCGCTGGCCAACCGGGCCGGACTGTTCGACGTACTGATTCTCGGGCGCGGAGGGGGCTCGCTGGAGGACCTCTGGCCCTTCAACGAGGAGGCCGTGGCCCGGGCGATTTTCGCCAGCGAGCTACCGGTGGTGAGTGCGGTGGGGCACGAGGTGGATGTCACCATCAGCGACTTCGTGGCCGATCTGCGCGCGCCCACCCCCTCGGCCGCCGCCGAACTGGTGGTACCCGACGCCAGCGAATGGCAACAGCAGTTCCGCGCCTACGCCCAGCGCCTGAGCCATACCATGAGCCGGCGCCTGCTGGCCGAAAAACACCACCTGCAGCATCTGAGCAAGCGTCTGCGCCACCCCGGGGAGCGTCTGCAACAACAGAGCCAGCGCCTGGACGGCCTGGAGCTGCGTCTCGGGCGGGCCATTCAACAGCAATTGACCCGTCAACAGCACCGGCTCCAGAACCTGACCCTGCGTCACCGAGCTCACAACCCCGCCCCCCTGGTGCGCCAGTGGCGCCAGCGCATTGACCAGTTGCGCACCCGGCTCGACCGGCAGATGCAACAGCAGCTGAAAACCAAACGCCAGCGCCTGAGCGAGGCCGGGCGGATGCTCCACAGCGTCAGCCCGCTCAGCACCCTGGAGCGCGGTTACGCGATTGTGAGCGACGAGTCGGGCCAGGTGGTGCGCACCGCGGAGCAGTTGCAGCCGGGGGACAGCATGACCACCCGGTTGGCAAAGGGGGAGGTTGTGAGTCGGGTGGAGAAGGTGAAGCCTTGAGGTGGCATTGGGTTGGGTTGTGGCGGATGCGCTTGACGCTTATCCGCCCTACGCAGCCTCCGTGCTATCCGTAGGGCGGATAAGCTGTAAGCGCATCCGCCATCTCCACCCTACCGATCACTATGCCCAAGATCCCTATCCGGCGACACCCGATCCCGCACCAACTGTTTCACTTCCTTGGCTTCGGGAAACCGGCCCTCCTCTTTGCGTGAATACAATAATTCCCCGTCGCACCGGATCTCGAATATCCCGCCCGTGCCCGGCACCAGGGCCACCTCGCCCAGCTCACCGTCAAACGTGGTCAACAGCTCCTGCGCCAGCCAGGCGGCACGCAACAGCCAGCGGCATTGGGTGCAGTATTCGATTTCGATTCTCGGGGTGGGCATTGTTGGGCTCCCGGTTTTTTGCAAATTGAGTTGAAGGATTGGGGTTAGCGTAAATCATAGTGGGTTGGCATGTTAATACATTGGGCTCTACATCGCGTTGTGTTGCGGCAGATGCGCTGTCGCTTATCGTGCCCTACGCCCATGCTCCTGACAGGTGACATTTTGCATGGGCGTTGTTATATTACGGGCTTCTTGTCGGGGTGCCTTGGCGGAGTGAATGCTCTGTTCGGAGGCTGAGATCGGTACGGCCGAACCCGTTGAACCTGATCAGGTTGATGCCTGCGGAGGAAACAAGGTCACCCGGCCACACCCGGCCCCTTCCCTGCTCGCTGTCCTGATCTCACCATCGCACTACTCGGCCGTCGATGTCGTCAGTAGATGCCTGCGGATGCATGAGGTCATATGGGCTCCACTCACAATATTCACAATCACATTGGTATTGCCGGCGCCGGCCTGCTGGGGCGACTGCTCGCCTGGCAACTGTTGCGGCGCGGTCACCGGGTCAGTCTGTTTGAGGCGGGCGATCTGGACCGGCCCCGCTCGGCCGCCTGGACCGCCGCCGGCATGGTTTCACCCCTGAGCGAAGCCGTCGTCTCCGAGCGCCCCGTTTACGACATGGGGCTTTTTGCGTTGTCGCAATGGCCCGCCTGGATAAAGCAGCTGCCCGACACCGCCACCCGGGAAACACTCTGGCAGCAAAAAGGCAGTCTGGTGGTGGCGCACCCGCAGGATCAGACCGAGCTGCGGCAATTTGAGCAGGAACTGCAACACGTTGTGGGCAACGAGGCCGACTATCAATGGCTGGATCAGCGCGGCATCCAGCAACTGGAACCGGACCTGAACACCGCTTTTCAGCAGGGGCTGGTCATGGCGCAGGAAGGCCACCTGGACAACCGGCGGCTACTGCCCACTCTGCTCGGTGAAATCCGCCGCCTCGGCGGCCACTGCCACTCACACGGCGCGGTGGAGCTCGCACCCGGAAAAATCACCACCGAGGAGGGGAAAGAGACCTTCGACTGGGTGATCGACTGCCGGGGGCTGGGCGCCAAACCCGGGCATGCTAGTCTGCGCGGCGTGCGCGGCGAAGTGCTCCATGTACAGACCGACGAGGTGAAACTCTCACGCCCGGTGCGACTGATGCATCCGCGCTATCAACTGTACATCGTGCCCAAGCCGGAACACCACTTTGTGATTGGCGCCACACAGATCGAGAGCGAGGATCGCTCGCCCATGTCCCTGCAATCTTCGCTCGAGCTGGGCAGCGCCCTCTATACCCTGTCGCCGGCCTTCGCCGAAGCGCGCATTCTGGAGCAGGACGTGAATCTGCGCCCCGCGTTCATGGACAACAACCCGCACGTCGTGCAGACAGAGGGAATGATCAGCGCCAACGGTCTTTTTCGCCACGGCTACCTCCTGGCCCCCGCCGTGGTCGAGCATGTACTGGCCCGACTTGAGGGCGCAAGCGAACCACCATTCAGTGAATTTTTGAACCGGAGCATCCCGGAAGAAGAGACGGAGGCCGTATGTCCACAGTGATTTCCGTCAGTCTGAACAATGAGCCGTTCACCCTGGAGCCGGACACGTTATTGAGCGACGCCCTCGAACAGTGGCACTACGGCGAGCAGAAAATTGCCGTGGCCATCAATGGGGAGTTTGTGCCCCGCTCCCGTTACCGGGAGACCCGCCTGAAAGAGCGCGACCAACTGGACATCGTCAAACCCGTGGGAGGTGGCTGATATGGCCGAGGCAACACCCGATCAACTCACGCTCTATGGTGAGCATTTTGACAGCCGCTTTTTGTTGGGCACCGCCCTGTATCAATCGCCCACCATCATGCGTGATGCCATCAAGGCGTCCCGCTGTAATATCGTGACGCTGGGTCTGCGCCGACAGAATCCGGGCAACCGGGATGGCGATATTTTCTGGCAATACATTGAGGACAGCGGCTGCAAATTGCTGCCCAATACAGCGGGCTGCAAATCCGTCAAAGAGGCGGTCACGCTCGCCCGGATGTCGCGGGAGATGTTCGACACGCCCTGGATCAAACTGGAAGTGGTGGGCGATGATTACAATCTGCAGCCCGATCCCTTCGGCCTGGTGGAAGCGTCGGAGATTCTGCTCAAGGAGGGTTTCAAAGTACTGCCCTATTGCACCGACGATCTGATTGTCTGCCAGAAGCTACTGGATGTGGGCTGTGAGGTATTGATGCCCTGGGGTTCCCCCATCGGCACAGGCAAGGGACTGCTGAACCGGTACAACCTGAAAACCCTGCGCGAGCGGATCAAAGACGTACCGATGATCATCGACGCCGGTCTGGGCGCGCCCTCTCAGGCCGCGGAAGCCATGGAAATGGGGTTTGATGGAATACTATTGAACACCGCGGTGGCCAAGGCGCAGAACCCACCACTGATGGCCGAGGCGTTTGCCGATGCCCTGACGGCCGGGCGCAAGGCCTACCGCGCCGGGCTGATGCAGGAGCGGCAGACCGCGAGCCCCAGTACGCCCACGATCGGCCAGCCGTTCTGGCATCAGAGCAACTGACTCCAGAGCGGCACCGTCAGCAGAGACAGCAGCAGGCCATAACCCACCACCGACGACACCAGCCGGGGCGCCAGGCCGTGGGTCATGGCCACCACACCCGCCGAGATCATGGCGGGCATGGCGGTCTGCAGGGCGACCGCCTGGGCCGCGATGGAATTGAGATCCAGCAGTGCAAACAGCGCAAACACCACGCCCGGAATCAGCACCAGCTTGTAGCCCAGCCCCACCAGCAGCGGCGAGAGATGCTCCTGATCCAGTCGCAGTCGCCACTGAAGCCCCACCGCCACCATCACCACCGGCACCAGGCTCTCGCCAATGCGACTGGTTGTGTGGCGGATCCAGTCCGGATAGGTCCAACTGAGGGTGGCGAACGCCAACAACAGGGCAATAAAGGGCGGAAAGGTGGCGATGGTGGTACCCACCTTCGACCAGGAGGTCTGCTGGCCGCTGTACCAGGCCGCGATGATGACCGCGTAGGTATTGAGTGCAATCACGGTACCGGTCTGGTCATAAAGCAGCGCGTAGGGCATCGCCTCAGGAGGCAGCAGCGCCTGGATCAGGGGCACACCCACAAAGGAGGTATTGCCCAGCGGAATGATCAGCATCATGGCACCAGTGACCGAGCGGGACCACTGAAGCGCACGGGCGGTAAACCAGATCAGCGCCACGGTAAAGCTCATGACCAGCCAGGTGCTGATCACCGGCAGCAGCGCCTTCTGATCCAGGGTCAGCTTGGGGATCTCGGTCAGGATCATGGCTGGCAGAGCCACGTAGATGACGTACAGATTGAGCGTCGAGGCCGCCTGTTCGGGCAGGCGCCGGACATGCTGCAGCAGCAGGCCGATACCGAGACAAACCAGAATCAGGGCTAAGTTGCTCATCAGGCCAGCCGCTTATCTCACGTTACCAGGGGGTTATCAGGGGCGCCGTTTGGTCGGGCGATCTTTTGAGGGGGCTTTGCCGGCCGCCTTGGAGGGCGCCTTGGTGCCATCGCGTCGAAGCCCACGATTGGGTTTCTTACCACGCCCACCCTGCTTCAACCCGGGCTTGGGCTTGCGCCCGGCAAAGGGGTTCTCATTGGACTTTAGCTCAATGCGCACCGGCGTGCCTTCGAGCTTCAATACCTCCCGGAAGGTTTTTTCCAGATAGCGCACATAGTGGTTGGGCAGGGAGCCGGTCTGATTGCCGTGAATCACCACGATGGGCGGATTGTGGCCACCGGGGTGGGCATAGCGCAGTTTGATGCGCCGCCCATTGATCATCGGAGGCTGATGCTCGCGCACCGCATCCTGCAGTACCCGGGTGAGGAAGTTGGTGGAGAACTTATCCGTGGCGGACTGGTAGGCCCCTTCCACGGATTCGTACAAGTGCCCCACACCGGTGCCGTGAAGCGCCGAAATGAAGTGAATATTGGCAAAATCCACAAAGCGCAAACGCCGCTCCAGCTCCTTGCGCACATACTGCTTGTGACCATCTTCCAGGCCATCCCACTTGTTGAGCGCGATCACCAGGCCCCGACCGGCGTCGAGCACGTTGCCCATCAGGTGCAGATCCTGGTCCACCACGCCTTCACTGGCGTCCATCACCAGGATCACCACATGGGCATCGTCGATGGCGTGCAGGGTTTTGACAATGGAAAACTTCTCCACGGTTTCGTGGACGTTCTTGCGCCGGCGCACACCGGCGGTATCAATCAGGGTGTACTGCTTGTCGAAGCGTTCGTAGTGGATATAGACACTGTCACGCGTAGTGCCGGGCTGGTCATAGACCACCACCCGGTCTTCGCCCAGCATGCGATTGACCAGCGTGGATTTGCCTACGTTAGGGCGCCCCACCACCGCTATCTTGATGCCGGTGGAGGTGGGCTCGGGGACATCGTCCGCCGGCGGCAACGCTTCGATCACGTCCGCCATCATGGAGGCCACGCCGCGCCCATGAGTGGCCGTGGTGGCAAAAATCTCGCCCAGCCCCAACTCGTAAAACGGCGCGAGAGCCAGATCCGGGTCGACACCGTCGATTTTGTTGGCGACCAGATAGGTTTTTTTGTTCTGCACGCGCAGGTGGCGGGCAATCATGGCATCGGCGGCGGTCAGGCCCTCGCGCGCATCGAGAATGAACAGCACGATGTCCGCTTCCTGAATTGCCTGGAGCGACTGGCCGGCCATGAGGCTGTCGATGCCCTCTTCCTCGCCGCTGATACCGCCGGTATCAATCACCATGAAGCGCTTGCCATCGACCTGCCCCTCGCCGTACTTGCGATCCCGGGTCAGGCCCGCATAGTTCGCCACCAGGGCGTCCCGACTGCGAGTCAGGCGATTGAACAGGGTGGATTTGCCCACATTGGGGCGGCCGACAAGGGCAATAACTGGAATCATAACGGTGGCATCACAGACCAAAACATAAACAGGCAAACGAAAAGCGCGTTCGAGGGGGCACAGGATAGCGGATCGGCGGCTTTTTATACAGCGAAAACGACAGCGCCGCCTCCCAGCCCGCTTATGGGGGCCGGAGGGCGGCGCTGTCGGGGCCGACTTCTATCGATCAGTCTTCGGAAACCACCTCAAGGGCGATCAGACGACCGGAGTTGCCCAGCACATAGAGCACTTCGCCATCGGTGATCATGGTATTGCTGAGCCCCTTGCGATCCAGACGATCGCGCGCCACAAACTCGCCATCTTCGCGGTTCAGTACGTGCAGATAGCCGTCGAAATCACCGACCACAACGTAGTCACCCAGCGCCTGAGGGCCACTCAGGTCGCGACGCAGCATCTGCTCGTTCTGCCAGCGGGGGCTGCCGGTGGCGCTGGAAAAGGCTCTGACCCGGCCATCCGCTTCGGACAGGTACAGTGACCGATCGACAATCGCCAGGTCCTGATGGGTGGAGGCGCTCTGCTCCCAGCGGGGCCGGCCGTTGGTGGCGCTCAGAGCGGCGACCTTCCCCTGAAAGGTGGCGGCATACACATTGCCACCCTGCACCACGGGCGATGCATCCACATCAACCATGCGTTCGATCTCCGAACGCCCCTCAGGCAGCGCTACCCGGTGTTCCCACTCCACCAGACCATTGCTCTTGTTGAACTGCATGACCTTGCCCGACGCAAAGCCGGCAATGATCGAAGAGCCATCGATTACGGGCGAGGCGGTTCCGCGCAGCGTCAACACCGGGGGCGGACTTTCATAGTTCCACTGGCTCTCGCCGCTCTCGGCGCTGAGCGCGTGCAGCTTGCCATCCATGGTCTGGGCCGCCACCACGTCACCGTCAGTCTGGGGAACGGAAATCACTTCGCCACTCAGGGTGGTGCGCCAGCGCTCTTCACCCGTGTCGCTGGACAGCGCCACCACTTCACCGTTGCCGGTGCCATACAGGAGTAGGCCCGCATTGACGCTCACACCACCGGTAATCTGATCATCGGTTTTGCGTCGCCACTGGCGCTCGCCCGATTCGCGGGATACCGCCATCACCAGCCCTTTGGCGTCGGCGGCGTAGACCCGCTCCTCATCGAGTGCGGGTATCAGCTTGACGACACCGCCATCGCGACCACTGCCAACACCGGTGCGCCAGAGAATCTCCACTTCGGCACCGGGTTCAAACTCAACCAGTTCCATCGGTTCGGTCCCGTCGTCACTGGAGAACAGTGCACACCCGGAAAACAGAAAAGCACACAGCGCTAATGCGCATAACCTCATGAAGCATTCTCCTCGGAGCCGGTGGTATTGCCCGTGCCGGCCTGTTGTATGTCGTCAAGTTTCATTTGCAGCAGCATCTGGCGGTTCTGCTGCTGGCTGCCCAGTCCATCCATCGCGGACTGATAGGCGCTGCGCGCGGCGTCGGCATCGCCCTGTTTGAGCAGGATATCACCGCGCACTTCGGCGTACTCGGACGCCATGCTCTCACCCGGATTCGCCCCGTTCAGAAGCGTCAGCGCTTCGCCGCTGTTACCGGCGGCGCTCAGAACTCGTGCCAGACGCAGGGTCGCCACCTGCTCCACAGCGCTACCCGGCTCCTGCTCCAGCACCCAGCGCAATTCGCTTTCGGCGGTATCCAGGTCGCTTTCGGAAACCGCCCAACGGGCGCGAATCAGCGCGGCATTGACTCCGTAGCCGGTACCGGCGTGTTCATTTTTGAGTTGCTCGACCAGCTCACGGGCTTCGGAGCGGTTTTCATCGGCCAGCGACTCGCCCTCCTGGACTCCCAGAGTATCCAACAGTTCCGTATACAGGGCAGAACCGGCCGCCGCTTTGGCCTGCTGTTGGTCCTGATAGGCACCCCAGCCGAAATAGCCACCCACGGCAATGACCACCGTGGCCACAACCCATTTGCCGTTTTCCTTCCACCAGCGTTTCATGGCTTCCAGTTGTTCTTCTTCGGTCATTTCTTCACTCACGGTGCTCTCCTGTTATTGTCAGTCTGTCATTCGGTCAATGGATTGAAAGTGTGTCTTCGGGGTGTAATCAAGCTTTCCCGTTGGCAAAGTGTGCCCGCAGACGCTCGATCACGTCTGCTACCGCCAGGGTCTCCTGGGGGCGCTCTTCGCGCAGGTACTTGAGGGCCACTTTGCCCGCCTCGGCCTCGTCTTCGCCCAGTATCAGGGCGAGCTCGGCCTGGCTCTTGTCCGCTTTTTTCATCTGGCTTTTGAAGCTGCCGCCACCACAGTGGCTCAACAGCTGCAGCTCCGGTAGCGCATCGCGCAGCTGTTCGGCCAGCACCAGAGCGTGGGATTGTACCTCACCCATGGCCGCCAGGTAGACCTGTGTCTGCTTTTCCAGGCCTTCCGGCAGGTTATTTGTCGCCTCTAGCAACAATAACAAGCGCTCCAGCCCGATGCCAAACCCGATGGCCGGGGTGGGCTTTCCTCCCAATTGCTCGACCAGCCCGTCGTAGCGGCCCCCGGCGCAGACGGTGCCCTGGGCGCCGAGCTGGTCGGTGACCCATTCAAAGGCGGTTTTGCCGTAGTAGTCCAGTCCGCGTACGAGGCGCGGGTTGACCTCGTAGGCCACCCCATTGGCGTCCAGTATTTTTCGCAGCTGCTCAAAGTGCTGACGCGAGTCGTCGTCCAGATGGTCGAGCAGCCGGGGGGCGTCGTCCAGCAGCTTCTGGGTGTCGGGGTTTTTGCTGTCGAGGATGCGCAGCGGGTTGCTCTCAAGGCGCCGCTGGCTGTCTTCGTCGAGCTGCTCGCGGTACTGACTCAAATAGTCGACCAGTGCCTTTTTGTATTCTGCGCGCGCTTCGCTGCTGCCCAGGCTGTTGAGCTGCAGGGTCACGTACTCGGCCACGCCCAGCTCGCGCAGCATCCGGGCGCTGAGCAGGAGCACTTCGGCGTCGATGTCAGGGCCGGTCATGCCGAACACTTCCACGCCGATCTGGTGGAATTGGCGGTAGCGGCCTTTCTGCGGGCGCTCGTGGCGGAACATGGGGCCGAGGTACCACAGGCGCTGGGTCTGGTTGTAGAGCAGGCCGTTTTCTTCGCAGGCGCGTACGCAGCTGGCGGTGCCTTCGGGGCGCAGGGTCAGGCTGTCGCCGTTGCGATCATCGAAGGTGTACATTTCTTTTTCGACGATGTCGGTGACTTCGCCGATGGAGCGCTTGAACAGTTCGGTGAATTCGAGCACGGGGGTGCGAATTTCGCGGTAGCTGTAGCGCTGCAGGATGGCTTTGAGTGTGCCTTCCAGGTATTGCCACCGGGGGGAGTCCTCGGGCAGCAGGTCGTTCATTCCTCGTATGGCTTGGAGTTTTTTCAAGGGGCTATCCTAAGTCTCTATTTTCTTCGTTTGGTTCGGGTTTGATTTGGCTTTAGCTCGGCGGATGCGCTTGACGCTTATCCGCCCTACACAAGGCTCCGTAGTTTCGTAGGGCGGATAAGCGTCAAGCGCATCCGCCATTAACCATCACGCCCGAATAATCGTATTGGCCTCTTCTTTGGCCAGGCGCTCTTTTTTCTGTTCGGCTTTTTCGCGGATCAGGCGCTCGAGATCGTCCACCAGGGTGGCGTTGCCCATTTTCTGACTGGGCGCGCCGTCGATGTAGACCAGGTTGTTGGGGCTGCCGCCGGCCAGACCCAGGTCGGCCTCTTTCGCTTCGCCCGGGCCATTGACCACGCAGCCGATGACGGCGACGTCGAGCGGGACGGTGATGTCTTCCACCCGCTGTTCCAATTCGTTCAGCGTTTTGATCACGTCGAAGTTCTGGCGCGAGCAGCTGGGGCAGGCGATAAAGTTGACGCCTTTGTTACGCAGCTTCAGGCTCTTGAGCAGGTCCCAGCCGACTTTGATCTCTTCCACCGGATCGGCCGCCAGGGAGATGCGGATGGTATCACCGATACCGTCCATCAGCAGCGCGCCCAGCCCGACGGAGGATTTCACGGTGCCCGAGCGCAGCCCTCCCGCTTCGGTAATGCCCAGGTGCAGGGGCTGGTCGATTTTCGCGGCCAGACCGCGGTAGGCGGCGACGGCCATGAAGACGTCGGAGGCCTTGACGCTGACTTTGAAGTCGTAGAAGTTCAGCTGGTCGAGAATGTCCACGTGGCGCATGGCGGATTCCACCAGCGCTTCGGGGGTGGGCTCGCCGTATTTTTTCTGCAGGTCTTTTTCCAGCGAACCGGCGTTGACGCCAATGCGGATGGGAATGTTGAGATCGCGCGCCTTGTCCACGACCGCGCGGATGCGCTTTTCCCGGCCGATGTTGCCCGGGTTGATGCGCAGGCAGTCCACGCCCAGGTCCGCCACCCGCAGGGCGATGCGGTAGTCAAAGTGGATGTCGGCCACCAGCGGCAGGTTCACCTGTTTGCGGATGGCCCCAAAGGCTTCCGCCGCCTCCATGGTGGGCACGGAGACGCGCACGATGTCGGCGCCGGCCAGCTGCAGGCGCTGAATCTGCTCGACGGTGGCGGCCACATCGGTGGTTTCGGTGTTGGTCATGCTCTGCACCGAAATGGGGGCCCCACCGCCCACGGGAACGTTGCCCACCATGATCTGGCGAGAGTTGCGACGTTTAATCGGTGATTCGTTGTGCATCATTCAAACCTGTCTGCTCAATTGACCGTCAGAGTCATGGTCCGACGGCCCTGGGGTACATCAAATTCTACGGGATCGCCGTTCAGCTCGACATTCACGGCACGGGCGTTGCCCATTTTGACGTCAAACGGCGCTTTTCCGGACAAGCTCAGGGTACGTCCTTCGAGCACCAGATCAACTGCCAGAATGTCTCCGCGCGAATCGGTCACTTCCAGCCAACACTCTTCGTCGAAGGTCAGCGTCAGCTGATCGAGTAATTCCGGCCCGGTGAGCCCGCCCTGCCCGGATTGCACCCGGGTGGAGGCGAGCGCCTCTGTGTCGGTTGGAGTGTCTGCTGATTCGGACTCACTCGGTGTCTCTTCCATCCCGGTCGCAGACTCATCCAGTGAAGTCTGATCAGCGGCCATATCGATGACTTGGCCGCCCTCGCCCGACGGGCTTTCAGAGTCCGCCGGCGAGGGAGCGACCGGCTGCTCCAGACCCAGTTCGGCGACCGGCTCGTTCATGGCCGCTTCGCCACCGGTGGAAGAAGGCTGGTTTCCCAGAAACCAGACCGAGAGCGCCCAGAGGCCCACCAACAGAATCACAATCCACAGAGCAAAGCGCCACAGTGGCCGGGAAGGCTCGGGCACATTGATCTGCAGTGGACTTTCTTCCTCTTCTTCCTCCAGCCCCGCCGCCAGACGGGCCTGTTTGTAGGCCTGCAATACCTCGTCGGCGTCGAGCTTCAGCAGTTTGGCGTAGGTGCGCAGGTAACCGCGCACGAAGGTGTCGGAATGCAGCTGGGCGTAATCATCGGCTTCCAGTGCCCGCACCTTGCTGACCGTCATGCGCAGTTCCCGCGCGACGTCCTCTTCTTTGAGCTGGGCTTCTTCGCGCGCCGCTTTCAGCAGTGCGCCCGGCGGAGTGAAATCCGACGGCGCGGCCGGTTCGCTCTCTTCCGGGCGATTTTCCTCATCAGTCATGCCGACCTCAATCGTTCATTTCACGTTTGTATTCCAGGTACTCGTCCGAGTACGGGAATCGGTTTTTGAGCGCCAGCGCGTAGCTGGCTTCTTTGTCTTTGTTATCGAAAATGCGCTCGATCTTGATGCCCAGCAGCAGCGAGCGGGCCGAGTGTCGGGCCAGATTGGCGTACTGGTCCAGGTAGCGTTTGGCTTCGGCGTACTCCTGCTCGTTAAAGTTGATCTCCGCCAGTTCAATCAGCACCGCCGCCATCCGCCGGTTCAGGGTATAGGCGTGTTCAAACGCGGCCTTGGCCCGATCGACCCGTCCCAACTGCAGCGCCGAGCGCCCCAGATTGAGCAGCGCCCGGGAGCGGTTGTCGTAATCGACATCTTCGCTCACGATTTTGAACTGTTCGTAGGCCTCTTCATACCGCTCCTGGGAATAGAGGAAGGCAGCGTAGTTGTTGCGGGTCTGGGTGGAATCGGAGTCCCGGCGCAGGGCGTTCTTGAAGCTCTGCTCGGCACGCTCTTTCTCACCTTCCAGCTGAAACAGCATGGCCTGCGCGCCGAGCGCTTTGGGCGAGTTCTCGTCCAGCTCAAATGCCTTACGCAAGTGGTGGCGGGCCGATTCGCGGTTGCCGTTGTCGATATAGGCCATCGCCAGGTTGACGTAGGTATTCAACGCCGCTTCGCGGTCGATCTCTGGACCGGACTGCCGGGTAACGCACCCGCCCAGGGTAACCAGCAGGCTAAGTGCCAGCAGCCAAGGACCCAATGGGTTCAGGTTTTTCTTTATCATTGTTACCCCTCGCAATCGGTTGGTTAAAGCGGTTCGGCGCCCTGCGGCGGCGAGACGAACTTGACCGCCTGCAGTTGCTCAAAGCGCTCGCGGTGGCGCTGGCTGCGCTTGGTCATGTCATTCACATTGCCCGCCAGCTGGCCACAGGCCGCGTCGATGTCTTCACCACGGGTGGTCCGCACCGTGGTGATAAAGCCCGCCTCCATCAGAATGGTCTGAAAGCGACGCATGGCGTTATTGCTGACCCGCTTGTAGTTGGACAGGCTGAACGGATTAAACGGAATCAGGTTGATTTTGACGGGCACATCCTTGAGCAGTTCCGCCAATTGATGCGCGTGCTCGGGTCGATCATTGACATGATCAATCAGGGTGTACTCAATGGTGATGCGCCGATGAGTATCGGGCAGCCCGTCGATGTAGCGCTTGGCTGACTCCAGCAACATGGCAATGGGGTACTTTTTGTTGATTGGTACCAGCTCATTACGCAACTCGTCATTGGGGGCATGCAGCGATATCGCCAGGCAGGCGTCGGTGTACTGCCCCAACTTGTCCAGGGCGGGCACCACGCCGGAGGTGCTGAGCGTGACCCGACGTTTGGATATGCCGTAAGCGTTGTCATCCATCATCAGGTTCATGGAGTCGACGACATTGTCGAAGTTGAGCAGCGGCTCGCCCATGCCCATCATGACCACGTTGGTGACCCGGCGCGGGCCGCCGGGGCTGAGCTGGTTGTAGGATTTGGCGGCGATCCAGACCTGGCCGATAATCTCGGCAGCGGTCAGGTCCCGGTCAAAGCCCTGTTTGCCGGTGGCGCAGAAGCTGCAATCGAGCGCGCAGCCCACCTGGGAGGAGACACACAGGGTGCCCCGCTCGCCCTCGGGAATAAAGACGGTCTCCACCACGCTGCCACCGCTGACCCGGAACAGAAACTTGCGGGTGCCGTCGGTGGAGTCCAGCTGTTCGATGACCTGGGGCGGGCGGATCTCGGCGCGCTCCTTGAGCTTTTCCCGCAGCGCCTTGCTGACGTTGGTCATCTGGTCAAAGTCATCGACGCCGTGCTGGTGGATCCACTTGAGCACCTGCTTGGCGCGGAAGCTCTTCTCCCCCAGGGAGGCGAAGAATTCCACCAGCTTGCGCTCGGGCAGGCCCAGCAGGTTGACCTTGGCGGGGCTTGCGCCCGACGCTTCGGACGTGGATGTGGATTCTGTTGCAGCCGTCATGATGTTGACCTGTTTACCCTGTGCGCCCTTCTATCGGGCGAAAATTTCGTTGGTTTCAAAAAAATAGGCAATTTCGCGCGCGGCTGACTCGGGGGAGTCAGAGCCGTGGGCGGCGTTACTGCCGACGCTTTCGGCGTAGTCGGCGCGAATGGTGCCCGGCGCCGCCTCTTTGGGGTCGGTGGCGCCCAGCAGTTCACGATTCAGTGCGATGGCGTCTTCGCCGGCCAGCACCTGCAGGCAGACGGGGCCGGAGGTCATGAAGTCGACCAGTCCCGCAAAAAAGGGCCGCTCTTTGTGCTCGGCGTAGAAGCCCTCGGCCTGCTCGCGGGTCAGTTGGACCATTTTGAGGGCGACGATTTTCAAGCCGGCCTGCTCAAAGCGGCTCTCGATGGCGCCGATGAGGTTTTTGCGTACGGCGTCGGGTTTGATGATCGAAAGTGTCTGCTGTTCAGCCATTCTGTGCTCCATGTGGTTCAATCACGTCGATTGAGGCGTCCGCCGGGGCGGAGGTTTGCGGGAATTATACGCGGGTTGTGGCCATAAGCCACCCCGTGCCGGCCCGATTTGGCGCCGCTTGTGCGCGAGGCCACATCCTGGTGGGCCGCCCGGTCAGTTCCGCACCGTTCAGGCGGCCTGGGCGATGTCGCGAATACGCGCGACCATGGCTTTGAGGCCGTTGCCGCGGGTGGGGCTGAGGTGTTTGAGCAGGTTGAGCTGCTCGAAGTACTGTTCGATGTCAAAGTCGAGTATTTCCCGGGGTGTTTTGCCGTTGTAGGCGGCCAGGACGACGCCGAGCAGGCCTTTCACGATGAATGCATCGCTGTCGGCGTGGAGGTAGATGCGGCCGTTGTCGATCTGGTGGGTGAGCCAGACCTGGCTCTGGCAGCCACGCACGAAGTTGTCTTCGGTTTTGTATTGGTCGTCGAGGGGGTCGAGTTCTTTGCCCAAATCGATGATGTATTTGTAGCGGTCTTCCCAGTTGTCGAAGAAGCTGAGGGTCTCGACGATGTCGTCGGCGGTGATGTCGGTACCAAATTGGGACATAGTGTATCCAGGTTTGTGCTATTTCAAAGATTCGTGAGAGTCAGAAGAACATGCCTGTTTCCAGCTGGGCTTCTTCGGTCATCATTTCCCGGTTCCAGGGTGGGTCGAAGACGAGTTCGACCTCGACCTGTTGGACGTTGGGGACTTTGCCTACTCGGCGTTCAACGTCGCCTACCAGGACGGGGCCCATGCCGCAGCCCGGGGCGGTGAGGGTCATGTCGATGCGGACCTTGTGTTGGTCCTGGTCGATGTCGAGCCGGTAGATGAGCCCCAGGTTGACCAGGTCGACCGGGATTTCCGGGTCGTAGACGGTGCTCAGGGCGTGCCAGATCTGGTCTTCGTGGATGCGGTCGTCGCCCGGCGCGTCGAAGTTCAACTCCTGGGGTTCCAGGCCCAGGGCGGCGGCGTCGGTGCCGTCTACCCGTACCATCTGTCCGTGGTAGGTGAGTGTGTAGTTGCCCCCCAGTGACTGGGTGATGGTCACGAAGGTGTCCATGGGGATGGTCAGGGGTGTGCCATCGGGCACCCGGCGGGCTGGGCAGTCCGCCTGGGCGACGACCATACGTCTTTCACTGGCTGTCATGAGTGGTCCGGCAAGGTTTCAGTTAACGCTCAAGGGTTCAGTTGACGCTGAAGCTTTCACCGCAGCCGCAGTGGTCCTGGGCGTTGGGATTGAGGAATTTCAGCTGGCGGTTGACGCCTTCGGTGACGAAGTCGATTTCGGTTCCGGTGACGACCTTCAGACTGTCGCGGTCGATAAACAGGTCCAGGCCCTCCGCCAGCGGGTGGCGCAGGTCGCTGTCTTTGGCCTGGTCGACCAGGTCCACCACGTACATGAAGCCGGTGCAGCCGCTCTCCTTGACGCTCAGGCGCACGGCCTGGGCATCCGGTTTCTGGTCCAGCTGCCGCCGGAAGTGCTCAATCGCTGCCGGAGTGACCGACACGGTCGATTGAGTGGGATCAAATGCTTCTACTGCCATCTCACTCTACTCCTGTGATAATAATCGCTTACTACTCAAAAAACTTTCGGGCTTTTTCAAGGGCCTCGAACAGCCGATCCACCTCTTCGAAGGTGTTGTAAAAACTGAAACTCGCGCGCACTGTCCCGGGAATGCCGTACTGATCCATGATCGGCTGGGCACAATGGTGTCCGGTGCGCACCGCCACACCCTGTTGGTCCATCAGCATCCCCAGGTCGTTGGGGTGGGTGCCTTCCACCAGGAAGCTCAGGACGCTGACTTTGTTTGCCGCGGTTCCCACCAGTCTGATCCCGGGCGTCGCCAGGGCTTTTTCCACGGCGTAGGTCAGTAGCGCGCGCTCATGCGCGGCTGCAGCTTCCCGGTCGATACCCTTGAGGTAATCGATGGCGGCCGCCAGACCGATGGCGCCGGCGATATCCGGGGTGCCCGCCTCAAATTTGTAGGGCAGCTGGTTGTAGGTGGTGCCCTCAAAGCTGACCGACTCGATCATCTCGCCGCCGCCCTGATAAGGGGGCATGGCCTCTAGCAGCTCGCGCTTGCCGTAGAGCACGCCGAGCCCCGTGGGCCCGAACAGTTTGTGCGCCGAGAAGACGTAAAAATCGCAATCCAGCGCCTGCACGTCCACATTCCAGTGGCCGATGGCCTGGGCCCCGTCGATCAGCACCTTCGCGCCGGCGCGGTGCGCCAGGCCGATGATGTCGTCGACGGCATTGACCGTACCCAGGGCGTTGGACACATGCCCTACCGATACCATTTTGACCCGCGTATCGAGCATCTGTTCAAAAGCGCCAATGTCGAGGGTACCAGTCTCGTCCACCGGAATCGCTTCCACCACGGCCCCTGTCGCCTCGGCCACCATCTGCCAGGGCACGATGTTGGAGTGGTGCTCCATGGCCGATACCAGGATCCGGTCGCCCGGCTGCAGTTGGGTACGCCCCCAGCTGTTGGCCACCAGGTTGATGCCCTCGGTGGTGCCGCGGGTCCAGAGGATCAGCTCCCGGCTGGGCGCATTGAGAAACTCGGCCACGGTCGAACGGGCGCCCTCGAACTTTTCCGTCGCCCGCTCGGCCAGGGCGTGGGCGCCGCGGTGCACGTTGCTGTTATCGTGCAGGTAATAGTGGCTGATGGCATCAATCATGACCTGCGGCTTTTGCGTGGTGGCCGCGTTGTCCAGGTACACCAGCGGATGCCCGTTCACCCGCTCCTGCAGGATGGGGAAATCCCGGCGCACGGCTTCCACGTCAAAGCGTTGGGTGTCTGATATGACCTCAGCTTTATTCATCGCTGTCGCTCTTGGCTAATGGCTTTATTCATAACTGATATGCTTCAAAAGTTCGCTATTGGGGCTGAACAACTGGGCCAGTCTCGGTCCCAGGTATTCGCGCACGGCCGGCTCGGCCACATCTTTCAACAGCTCGTTGATAAAACCGAAGTTCAGCATCACCTGTGCCTCGGCGCGCGAGATGCCACGACTTTGCAGGTAGAACATCGCTTCGCGGTTGAGCTGGCTGACGGTAGCGCCGTGGGCGCACTTGACGTCGTCGGCGTAAATTTCCAGCTCGGGCTTGGTGTCCACTTCGGCCTTGGCGGAGGTCAACAGGTTCTTGTTGCTCAACTCGGCCAGGGTTTTCTGGGCCTTGGGGTGGATATGAATCCGCCCGTTGAACACGGCCTTGGCCGAGTCGCCGATAATGCCGCGAAAGATTTCCTTGCTGGTGCCATGGGGCACTTTGTGCTCGACGTTGGTGTGGTAATCCACCAGTTGTTTGTTGCGCGGCAGATACACGCCCTGCAGGTCCAGGTGTGCGCCCTCGCCGCAGTGATTGATCTGATAATCAATGCGCTTGAGCGGGCTGCCCTGGGCAATAGTGAAGCCGCGGAACTGCGCCGCGCGCTGCAGATTGACGTGCGTGCCGCCCACGTGCAGCAGGTTCTCTTCTTCCAGGTTGATCCGGTAGTGATAGAAGTGGGCATTGTCCCCGACTTCCACTTCGGCCAGGCTGTTCACAAAGCCGTTCTGGGTATCCTCCGTGGACACAAAGTGTTCGATCACACTGGCCTGGGCGCCGGATTCAAGCACTACCAACAACCGTTGGTTGGCGGTGGCCGGCGTCTCGGTGGGAGTGGAAACATGCACCACGTAAACGGGCTTCTTCAGCTCGCCATTGCGCGGCACATGCAACAGTACGCCGTCTTCCGACGCCCAGGCATTGCTCAGCGCCGCAAACAGGTGTCGCTTGCTGTCCACGATCTGACCCAGGTGCTGCTCGATCACTTTTTTCTGATCGGCGTTGGCATCGCCGAAACGCACCAATTCAGGTGGCAGTTCATCCGAGGCTTCGGGCGCAAACACGCCGTTGACAAACACCAGACGCGTGGCGTCCAGCTCGAGCCATTCAAACGTCTGCTGCCAGTCGGCGGCCTTGCCCGCACTCTCGTCAGCCCAGCGACCAAACTCGCTTTTCTGCAGCGGCGCCAGCGGAGTGTATTTCCACAGCTCGGTTTTGCGTGTGGGCCAGGGCGCATGCAGCCACTGCTGCGCGCCGCTTTTGCGCACATCCGCCAGCCACTCGGGGCTGTCCTGCTGCCCCGCCAGATGCAGGGCCTGTTGCTGGAAATCACTCATGCGTTACGCTACCCCCTCTTCGAGCCAGCTGTAGCCTTTCGCTTCCAGTTCATGCGCCAGTTCTTTGCCGCCGGTTTTGACAATACGACCGCCGGCGAGCACATGCACCTTATCGGGCACAATGTAGTTCAGCAGACGCTGGTAGTGGGTCACCACCAGGAAGCTGCGATCCTGGGCGCGCATGGCGTTGACGCCATCGGCCACTACTTGCAGCGCGTCGATGTCGAGGCCCGAGTCGGTCTCATCCAGGATGCAGAGCCGGGGCTTGAGCAGCATCATCTGGAGAATTTCGTTGCGCTTCTTCTCGCCGCCGGAAAAACCTTCGTTGACGCCACGCTTGAGGAACGACGGATCCAGATCCACCTGCTTGCAGGTCTCGCGCGCGAGTTTCAGAAAGTCTACGGAGGAAATGGCGTCCTCGCCCTGGTGTTCACGCTGGGCATCCACTGCTGCCTTGAGAAATTCCATGTTGCTGACGCCGGGGATTTCCACCGGATACTGAAATGCCAGGAACAGGCCCTCGCGAGCGCGCTCTTCCGGCTCCAGCTCGAACAGATCCTTGCCGTTGAACTGCACGCTGCCGCCGGTGACTTCATAGGCTTCGCGCCCGGTCAGGACGTTGCCCAGGGTGCTTTTACCGGAGCCGTTGGGGCCCATGATCGCGTGCACTTCGCCGGGCTTGATGTCCAGGCTCAGGCCCTTGAGGATTTCTTCATTTTCCACGCTGGCGCGCAGGTCTTTAACGTTCAACATAGTGTCTGGTTCCAATTTTCAGTCAATCGCGAATTCTTTGTTTGATTTGGTTGGATAGTTTGTTGGTATTTGGCGGATGCGCCTTAGGCTCCGAAACGTCGGACCGATCCGCCCTACGGAAGCTTCGTGGTTCTTTGGCGGATGCGCCTGCGGCTTATCCGCCCTACGAATCCCTCGAGGTTCATGTAGGGCGGATAAGCGTCAAGCGCATCCGCCACAACCCAAATCAACCAACCGAGCCCTCAAGGCTCACTTCCAGAAGCTTGCCGGCCTCGACCGCAAACTCCATGGGCAACTCTTTGAACACTTCCCGGCAGAAGCCGTTGACGATCATCGACACCGCTTTTTCCGGGTCCAGGCCGCGCTGCTGGCACAGGAACATCTGATCTTCGCTCACCTTGGAAGTGGTCGCCTCGTGCTCCACCACCGCCGTCGGGTTCTTGCTCTCGATGTAGGGGAAAGTGTGCGCCCCACAGCGATCGCCGATCAGCAGCGAATCACACTGGGTGTAGTTGCGCGCGCCCTGGGCGCCCGGGTTCATGCGTACCAGGCCGCGATAGGCGTTGGAGCTCTGGCCGGCCGAGATCCCCTTGGAGATGATCGTCGAGCGGGTGTTCTTGCCGATGTGAATCATCTTGGTGCCGGTATCGGCCTGCTGATGATTGTTGGTGAGCGCGACCGAATAGAATTCGCCCACGCTGTTGTCACCGCGCAGGATGCAGCTGGGGTATTTCCAGGTAATGGCCGAGCCGGTTTCCACCTGGGTCCAGGAAATCTTCGCGTTTTTGTTGCAAAGACCCCGCTTGGTCACAAAGTTGAAAATACCTCCCTTGCCGTTTTCATCGCCCGGGTACCAGTTCTGCACGGTGGAGTATTTGATTTCAGCATTGTCCTCGGCCACCAGCTCGACCACGGCGGCGTGCAGCTGGTTCTCATCGCGCATGGGCGCGGTGCAACCCTCGAGGTAGCTCACATGGGCGCCCTCTTCCGCCACAATCAGGGTGCGCTCAAACTGGCCGGTGTTCTGCTCGTTGATGCGGAAGTAAGTGGACAGCTCCATGGGGCAGCGCACGCCCTTGGGGATGAACACAAACGAGCCATCGGAGAACACCGCCGAGTTCAGGGCGGCAAAATAGTTGTCTTTCTGGGGCACGACGGTGCCCAGGTGCTTTTTCACCAGCTCGGGATACTCATGGACCGCTTCGCTGATGGAGCAGAAGATCACGCCGGCTTCCTTGAGCTTTTCCCGGAAGGTGGTCACGACCGAGACGGAGTCGAACACCATGTCCACGGCCACACCGGCGAGCGCTTCCTGCTCGTGCACGGGAATGCCGAGCTTCTCATAGGTGCGCAGCAGCTCCGGGTCCACTTCATCCAGGCTCTTGGGCCGGTTTTCCATGCTCTTGGGCGCCGAGAAAAACGACAGTGCCTGCAGATCGATCGGCGGATAGCTCACGTGGGCCCAGTTGGGTTCCGGCATTTCTTTCCAGGCACGGAACGCCTGCAGACGCCACTCCAGCATCCATTCCGGCTCGCCCTTCTTGGCGGAAATAAAGCGCACCGTGTCTTCGTTCAGACCCGGCGGTATGGTGTCCGTATCAATGTCGGTATGGAAGCCGGCCGCGTATTCGCGTTTGATCAGTTTTTCAACGTGTTCTTCTGCCATCTCTTCACCTCTATCCCCCTCGTTGGAGGGGTGGGTTAGCTAACTAAATTCGGTTGCGTGGTGCTTTTCTGTTTTGTCTTTTAACTTGTTCGTTGTGCCTGTTCGATCATCGGCGGCGGTCAGGCCGTCTTGCGACGCAGCTTGGTCACTACTTCGACAATATGATCGATGGCGAAATCCACTTCCTCTTCAGTCGTGAATCGCCCCAGACTGATACGCAGCGACGCCTGCGCCAGATCGTCGCTCAGGCCAATTGCCTTGAGTACATAGCTCGGCTCCAGACTCGCCGATGTGCAGGCCGAGCCGGTGGCTACGGCCAATTTGCGCAATGCCAGCAGCAGGGTTTCGCCATTGCAGCCAGCAAAGGTAATGTTCAGATGGCCGCAGGCGCGGGCCTCGCGCGGACCGTTCAGCTGTACGCCCGGCAGATCGGCAATGCCCGCCCAAAGGCGATCGCGCAGAGCGGCGATATGTTTGGGCTCCTCCCCCAGCCGCTCGACCGCCAGCTGAGCTGCGGCTCCCATGCCCACACACTGATGTGTGGGCAGCGTGCCCGAACGCATACCGCGCTCATGACCGCCGCCGTGAATCTGGGCACTGATGCGCACCTCCGGGTGACGGCGCACATAGAGCGCGCCGATGCCCTTGGGGCCATACATTTTGTGGGCCGAGAGCGACATCAGATCGACACTCTGGGCGACCACATCCAGCGGCACCTTGGCCCCGCTCTGGGCCGCATCGACGTGGAACAGACAGGGGTGCTCCCGACAGACCGCGCCCAGCGCGGCAATATCGTTGACACTGCCCAGCTCGTTGTTGACGTGCATGAGGCTCACCAGAAAGGTGTCATCACGCAGCGCGGCCTTGAGCGCCTCGGGACTCACCCGCCCCTCGGCGTCCGGCTTCAGGCGCGTGACCTCCACGCCCTGCTGCTCCAGCCAGCCCGCCGCATCCAGCACCGCTTTGTGCTCAATCGCCGAGACGATCAGGTGCCCGGCCGACTGGTCCGCCAATTGACGCGCCTCCCAGGCGCCCTTCAAAGCCAGGTTGTCGGACTCAGTGGCACCACTGGTCCAGACGATTTCCCGGGCGTCCGCATTCACCAGGTCGGCCACCTGCTGGCGGGCGGTCTCCACCGCCTCTTCCGCCTGCCAGCCGTAAAAGTGCGAGCGCGAGGCGGGATTGGCGAAGGTGCCGTCCAGCGTCAGGCATGCCGTCATCTGTGCCGCCACCGCCGGGTCAACCGGAGTGGTGGCGGCGTAGTCCAGATAGACGGGTTGGCGCGGCGCGCTTTGGGCCATTGTCGGTAATACCTCTACTGCTTCCGTTGTTCAACGTGGTCTGTTCAAATTGAGCGGTTCAACCCGCTGCCTGACGAGCCGCTACAGCTGGCTGCAGGCAATCTGTTCGGCGGTCGAGTGCTGATGCTGATCCTGTCTGGCCCGAACGGCCTGAATGTCGCGCCGGGCCACCAGATCGGCCAGGGAGATGCCGTTGAGAAACTGGTGAATCTGCGTGCTGAGATCCTCCCACAGGTGGTGCGTGAGGCAGACCTCGCCGTGCTGGCAGTCACCCTTGCCCTCGCACCGGGTGGCGTCAAGCGATTCGCTGACCGCATCCACCACCTGAGCGACGGAGATGCCCTCCAGCTCGGCCGCCAGCCGATATCCACCGCCCGGCCCGCGCACACTGGTTACCAGCTTCTGGCGTCGAAGCTTGGCAAACAGCTGTTCCAGATAGGACAGGGAAATGCCCTGCCGACCGGAGATGTCCGCCAGGCTGACCGGGCCCTTATCGCTGTGCAGCGCCAGGTCGAGCATGGCCGTGACGGCATAGCGACCTTTGGTGGTGAGTCTCATCGCTGTCGGATTCGCCTCTTGAAGTCGGACTTTGGACGGTGAATGGCTCTGGAGCCAAGCCGTCACCCTATAACCGAGTATTTTACTCAACTATTTGGATTTGTCCAATCGGATTCGGTTTTGGGGTGTTTGGGAGGCCGCGGTTTTGTGGCGGATGATGTGACTTTGGAGGTTCTTTGGCGGATGCGCCTTAGGCTTATCCGCCCTACATCAAGTTTACGTAGGGCGGATAAGCGTCAAGCGCATCCGCCACAACCACTCACCCCCTACTTCTCGCCGCCGGAATCCTTCTCCAGCGCGGCCAGGCGCTTGTCCGTGTGGTAAATGTAATTCTGGGTGGCTGTGAGCACGCCGCGCAGGATGCTCAGCTCCATCTCATCCGGGCGGATGCGGTGGTAGAGGCGGCGCAGGCGGGTCATGGTCTGGCGGGGGTTGTCCGGCGACAGGAAGTCCAGCGTCTCCAGGGTCTGCTGCAGGTGCTCGAAATAGCGCTCCATAGCATCGACCTTGGCGGGCGGGACGTCCCATTCGACATTGCCCAGCGGCGTGCCCTCTTTTTCGATCAGATGGGCCATACGCAGCTCATAGCAGACCACCTGGACGGCGGTGGCCAGATTCAGGGAGCTGTATTCCGGATTGGCGGGAATGTGCACATGGTACTGGCACTTCTGCAGCTCCTCGTTGGTCAGGCCGCGATCCTCCCGACCGAACAACAGGGCCACCTCGTGCTGGCCCGACTCCTGCCAGCAGCGCTCGCCGCACTGGCGCGGGTCGATCAGCGGCCAGGGGATGCGCCGCTCGCGCGCACTGGTGCCCACCACCAGGCCGCAGCCCTCAATGGCTTCTTCCAGGGTTTCCACCACCACGGCGTTGTCGAGCACATCCATGGCGCCGGCGGCGCGCCATAGGGCCTTTTCCGAGGGATACTCCTTGGGCTCCACCAGATAGAGCCGCGACAGGCCCATATTCTTCATGGCGCGGGCGGCTCCGCCGATGTTTCCGGGGTGGGAAGTGTTGACCAGAACGATACGGATATTGTCAAAAGAGCTGGCAGTCATGGTAAAAACTCGTCCGGACTAAAAAGGCGCGCATTCTACCACGGAATTGCCCCGTGCAACTGGCGGGGGCGGATGCTTGCCGTTATACTGTGCGCCCTTCGCGAAGTGACCTTCGCCACGTTCTTTCCCACAGCCCAGAAAAGACTGATTGCCCTATGGAACCGATGCTGAATATCGCCCTGCGCGCCGCGCGCAAGGCCGGTGACTTGATTGAACGCTCCTTTGAGCGGCTCGACACCGTCAAGGTGGAAAACAAGCGCCCCAACGATTTTGTGACCGAGGTGGATCGCGGCGCCGAGCAGGTGATCATCCAGACCCTGCGCAAAGCCTACCCGGACCACAGCTTTCGCGGTGAAGAAGGCGGCACGATTGAGGGCAAAAACCCCGACTACGTCTGGATCATCGACCCGCTGGATGGCACCACCAACTTCGTCCACGGCATGCCCCACTTCTCGGTCTCCATCGCCTGCCTGTACCAAGGTCGGGTTGAGCACGCCGTGGTCCTGGACCCGGTCAAGCGTGAAGAGTTTACCGCCAGCCGGGGGCGCGGAGCCTCCCTGAACGGCCGTCGGATCCGGGTTTCCAGCCGTCGCGGCCTGGAAGGGTCACTGATCGGCACCGGTATTCCGTTCGACGGCCCGGCCTACGCCAAGATCCAGCCCTTTCTGGCCTGCGTCAACGAAGTGGCCGGCCAGACTTCGGGCATCCGTCGGGCGGGCTCGGCCGCGCTGGATCTGGCCTACGTGGCCGCCGGCCGCTTTGACGCCTTCTGGGAAATGCATTTGAACGAGTGGGATTTTTCGGCGGGGGTTCTGCTGGTACAGGAAGCCGGCGGGCTGGTCAGCGACTTTCGTGGCGGCAAATCCTATATGGACTCCGGCCACATCGTCTGCGGCACGCCCAAGGTCTTCAAGCCGATTCTGCAGATCGTGGAAAAGCACCTCGGCCACGTCAAGTAAGGCCATTTTCGGCAGGTGGCGCTTTCGCTTACCTGCCGTAACCACAAACCTACCCTACCTCACTCCGGGACTTTTTCGCCCAACAGCTTGTTCAGGGTGTGAATCAGATGATTGATTTCCACCGGCTTGGTCAGGTAATCAAAAAAACCCGCCTTTTTACCGCGCTCGATATCGTAGGGCATGGCATTGGCCGAGAGCCCCACCACCGGGATACCGGCGGTCACCGGGTCGCGCTTGAGTACCGATAGCGCCTCGTAGCCATCCATACCGGGCAGATTGATATCCAGAATGATCACATCCGGCAGCTCGCTGCGGGCCTTGTAAATCCCCAGAAACGCCTCTTCGGCCACCTCGAGCTGCATATTCGGGTAGCGCCCCAACACCTGTTGCATCAGTCGGATATTGGAGGGGTTGTCCTCCACATAGAGCACCCGGCAGTCGCGCTCGATCGCCAGCATCTCGGCTTCGTGCTCACCGCGTCTGGGCCGGTCGGCCGGGGCCAACAGATCCTGGCTCCACTGGGTGGAGAGCGGCAGGTCCATCCAGAATTCGGTACCGACGCCTTCGGCACTGTCAAAATTCAGCTTCCCGGCCATCATTTCCACCAATTGCTTGGTGATCACCAGGCCGACGCCGGAGCCCTCCACATTGGAGTACTCGGCATTCAGGCGGTTGAAGGGCTGGAACACCTCGTGCTGGCGGCTGGCGGGAATGCCGTCGCCGGTGTCGCGCACACTGATGCGCAGTTTATTGCCCTCCTGCTCGGTCAGCCGGACCTCGACCTCGCCCCCGACATTGTTGTATTTCACCGCATTGCTGATCAGGTTCAACAGTGCCTGCTTGAGGCGGACATTGTCGGCCACCACGTAGGTGCTTTCCAGGCGGTTCATGTCGGCGTGAATCTTGATGCCCTGGGCATTCGCCTGGGGCTGAATCAGGGTGAAGCACTCGGCCACGACCCGTGAGACCAGCACCGGCTCCATGGAGAAGGTCATGCGCCCGGATTCAATTTTCGCCAGGTCGAGCACATCGTTGATCAGCTGCAGCAGGTGCTCGCCCGCCTTGCGGATTTCACGGGCATTCTCCCCCTGCCCCTCTGAAAGTTTTTGGTCATACTGGAACAGCTGGGCGTAACCCAGGATCGCATTGAGCGGCGTGCGCAGCTCGTGGCTCATGCTGGAGAGAAAGTCGGACTTGGCCTGGTTGGCTTTCTCGGCGGCATCCTTGGCCTGCACGACCCGCTCTTCCGCACGCTTGATGTCGGTAATGTCCATGTTGGTCCCGGACATGCGCACCGGCGAGCCCTGATGATCAAAATTTGCCCGACCCCGGGCCCGGATCCAGCGGATGTCGCCGTTCTTGCCGAAAATGCGGTATTCGATATCGAAGGGGGCCCGACCGGCCATGTGATCGGCCAGCGTCTGGTCAAACTTGGGAAGATCCTGCGGGTGGATATGGGAGCGCCAGACGGCGAGGCGGTTCTGACCGCGATTGACGATATCGTCTTTCTCGTCGTAGCCGAGGTGTTCCCAGCAGCGGTTGGAGAAATGGAACCCCTCCCGATCGGCGTACCACTCCCAGATACCGTCGTTGGAGGCCTGGATGATCCGGGCCTGACGGGCTTCACTTTCGCGCAGCGCCGCCTCAACGTTTTTCAGCTCGGTAATATCAAAGTTCACACCCGAGATGTACAGCGCCCGGCCCACTTCGTCGCGAATGGAGTTGGCCCGCACCTGGGTCCAGACATAGTCGTTGTCGCGGGTTCGAATGCGGTAGGAGGTGCTCAGAGGCTCGCCGCTGCGCAGGTGTTCGCGCACCGCCTCGAGCATGTTCTCCCGATCTTCGGGGTGGATGAAGTCAGGGAGCTGGTGAGCGTCGCTGACCCGCTCCATATCCTCGCCGTTGTAGCCGAGGGACTCCCAGAAACCGCCGGACCAGTCAATGCGGTGGGTGGTCAGGTCCCACTCCCAGAAACCGTAGCCACTACCGTTGAAAATACGCCGGTAGCGGGCGACCAAAGAGCGCAAACGCTCAATATCGTTGGTATTGAGCTCGTCATCAGAGATGTTGATGCGGTCCGGCATAGTCGCTACTCAAAGCTATCCATGGGTGTCGAACCACAGACACCCATCTGGGTCAGGGAACACAGCGTCAGGGCGCGAGCTCTTCCTGTTCTTCGCCCTCGCGCTCCGGGGGCATCAGGTCTTCTTTGGTCAGATGCATCGCCGCGAGGATATTCGACGCCACGTAAATAGAGGAATAAGTACCCACTACAATACCGACAATCAGCGCTGTGGCAAAGCCATTGATCAACTCACCGCCGAACAGGAACAGAACCACCAGCACCAGCAGCGTGGTCAGCGAGGTAATCAGGGTCCGCTCCAGAGTCTGCGTCAGGGAGCTATTGATGATTTCGTGGGTTGAGCCGCGGCGCATCTTGCGGAAATTCTCCCGGACCCGGTCAAAGACCACAATGGTATCGTTGAGCGAGTAGCCGATCACCGCCAGAACGGCGGCCAGCACCGTCAGATCAAAATCCAGTCCCATGAGGGAGAAAAAGCCGAGCACAATGATCACATCGTGAATCAGGGCGGCCACTGCACCGACAGAGAACTTGTACTGGAAGCGGATCGCCACGTAAATCATAACCACCGCCAGCGCAAACAGCATGCCCAGCCCGCCTTCATCGCGCAACTCGCCACCCACCTGAGGGCCGACGAACTCGCTGCGCCGAAGCTCCACTGAGGAACCCGTGGCCTCAGCCAGGGTGGCCATCAGAGTTTCGGCGTAGACGTTGTCCAGCGTATTCTCGATCGCGACAGTGACGGCGCCATTGTCCGAGCTGAACTCGGTGTTACCAAAGTATTTCTGATCAAAGACATTGGCCTCTTGCAGCTGCTCAACGGTCACGCCTTCAAGCCGGATGTTTTCCGCGATACCGACCTGGGCCGTTTCGGCCTTGGTGATTTCGACAATCCCGGCCTGCTCGGAAATACCGGCCAGAGCGCGCTCGATTCGCTCGATCGCCCCGTCCTGCAGCGCACTCTGGGTGCGGATCAGCACTTCGGACTCGGAGCCAAAGTAGACGGCCACCGGGTTTTCCAGCCCCTCTTCGGCCAGCGCGGAGCGGATGGTGCCCAGATCGGCGGGCTGATCGAAGCCCAGCTCAATCTGCGAGCCACCGGTAAAGTCCAGCCCCAGGTTCAGGCCCTTGACGGCCAGAGAGCCAATGGACACCAGCAGCAGCACTAATGAAAAAGCGGCGGCGGTTTTCCGCCAGCCCATAAAATTGATCACTTTTGAATCGGGTAGCATAACGGCGGCTCTCTTAAATCCAGATCTTTTTAAGGTTGCGGCGGCGGCCGTAAATCAGGTTCACCAGCGCCCGAGTTCCCATGATGGCGGTAAACATGGAGGTCAGAATACCGATCGACAGGGTCACAGCAAAGCCCTGCACCGGCCCGGTACCAATCGCGTACAGAATCAGTGCCACCAGCAGGGTAGTCACGTTGGCATCCAGAATACTGACGAACGCCCGTTCATAACCGCTGTAAATGGCCGACTGGGGGGGCGACCCGCCTTTGAGCTCTTCGCGTATTCGCGAGAAGATCAGGACGTTGGCATCCACCGCCATACCCACGGTCAAGACAATACCGGCGATGCCCGGCAGCGTCAGGGTAGCCCCCAGCAGGGACATCACCGCCACCAGAATCAGCAGGTTGGCGGTCAGGGCAATATTGGCAATGAGGCCGAACACCCGGTAGTAGAACAGCATGAAGATCAGCACCAGGGCCATACCCCAGACCACCGACTTCACGCCCGTCTGAATATTCTCGGCACCCAGAGACGGGCCGATGGTGCGCTCTTCCACAAAGTACATGGGAGCGGCCAGGGCACCGGCGCGCAACAGCAGCGCCAGCTCAGAGGCTTCGGCCGGTGATTCCAGACCGGTGATCCGGAACTGCTTGCCCAGCGCGCTCTGGATGTTGGCCAGGCTGATCACTTCACGCTCAACGTAATTTTCCCGGACTTCGACCGTCTCCCCTTCTTCGTTGGTTTCGGTCTCGATCCGGGTTTTGTGCTCAATGAACAGCACCGCCATGCGGCGGTTGACGTTGTCGCGGGTGGCCCGGTGCATCTTGGTGCCGCCCAGGCCGTCCAGGGTGATGTTCACCTGGGGCATATTGGTTTCAGCGTCGAAACTGCTGTTGGCGTTGGCGACGTGATCACCGGTCAGAATCACCCGCCGCTCCAGCTCGGCATCGCCAAACCGGCGTTGATCTTCCTCACTGCGATAGGGAAAGGACTCTTTCATCGAGACCATTGCATCCGGCTCCGCCTCCAGACGGAACTCCAGATTGGCGGTTTTACCGATCACCCGCTTGGCTTCGGCGGTGTCCTGGATCCCCGGCAGCTGGACGATAATGCGGTCGCCGCCCTGGCGCTGGACCACGGGCTCGGAAACCCCCAGCTCATTCACCCGGTTGCGCAGGGTCACCAGGTTCTGCCCCAGCGCGTAGTCTTCAATTTCGGAGATGGCGGTTTCGCTCAAGGTGGCGGTAAACCGGAAATCGTCTTCGCCCTCGTCCTGCTCGGTGAAGTTGAGGGTGTCGTACTCGTCGCTCAGCAGGTCGAGCGCCTCATCGCGCAGCTCGGCGGAGCGGAACCGCGCCACGATGTTCTGCTCATCGTCCACCTCAAGGGCGCCGTAACGCACGCGCTCCTCTCGCAGCGTGGTCTTCATCTCATCGGCGGTAATTTCCTGCCGGGTTTCCAGTGCGGAGGCGATATCCACTTCCAGCAGAAAGTGCACACCCCCGGACAGATCGAGACCCAGGCGCATGGGCTGTCCACCCATGGCCATCAACCAATCGGGCGTGGTGGGTGCCTGATTGAGCGCCGCGACATACTCGCTACCCAGAGCGTCCTGCAGCTGCCGACGGGCTGCCATTTGCTGATCTTCATCGCTGAGGCGCACCAGCAGGCTGTTCTCTCCCAGCTCCAAAGCGATGAAGTCGATATCGGCTTCGGTCAGTTTTTGCTTAACCTGCTCCGACAGCGCCTGGTCGATTGCCACATCACCGGATTGGCCGGAGATCTGAACCGCCGGGTCCGGCGCATAGAGGTTGGGCAAGGCATAGATGAAGCCCATGGCAACAACCAGGACAATGAGCAGATACTTCCATAAAGGGTAGCGGTTATGCATAGAGTGTTCCGTAACTTTTAAGACGGTGTCGGATACAGTGAAGGCCCGGATTATACCGATTTCGCGGGTGACAACAATGAACAACCCCTCGGGGCGGACATTTGGCTGCTATCGGGGCCCTGTGGGCGTCATTTTCTGATTGCTTTAAAGCGCCGGGACGTCCTGGCCCAGCGCTTGATAGAACTCGGCCACAAATTCATCCAGCCGGCTCTCTTCCAGCGCGCGTCGCAGCCCCGCCATCAGGTTCTGGTAGTAGCGCAGGTTGTGGATCGTGGCCAGCTGCGCGCCCAGAATCTCGCCACACTTGTCCAGGTGGTGCAGATAGCCCCGGCTGAAGTGCTGGCAGGTATAGCAATCGCAATGCGCGTCCAGTGGCCCGGTATCCTGGCGGTGGCGGGCATTGCGGATCTTGATCACCCCTTCATGAGTGAACAGGTGGCCATTGCGGGCGTTGCGGGTGGGCATCACGCAATCGAACATGTCCACGCCCCGGCGCACCCCTTCTACCAGATCGGCCGGCTTGCCCACGCCCATCAGGTAGCGCGGCTTGTCCTGAGGCATCTCCGGGGCAATCTCGCTCAGCACCCGCAACATGTCCTCTTTGGGCTCCCCCACCGACAGGCCGCCGATGGCATAGCCATCAAAGCCGATATCTACCAACCCGGCCAGAGACTCGCGCCGTAGGGACTCGTACATGCCGCCCTGAACGATGCCGAACAGCGCCGAGGGGCTGTCGCCATGGGCGGTTTTGGAGCGGGCCGCCCAGCGCAGGGACAGTTCCATGGACTGGCGCGCCTCGCTCTCGGTGGCCGGATAGGGAGTGCACTCGTCAAAGATCATGACGATATCGGAACCCAGGTCGCGCTGAACCTGCATGGCCTCTTCCGGCCCCAGAAAAACAGCACTGCCGTCGATGGGCGAGCGGAAGGCCACGCCTTTTTCGGTAATTTTACGCATCTTGCCCAGGCTGAACACCTGAAAGCCGCCGGAGTCGGTCAGGATCGGGCCCTGCCACTGCATGAAGTCGTGCAGATCGCCGTGGGCCTTGATCACCTCGGTGCCCGGGCGCAGCATCAGGTGAAAGGTGTTTCCGAGAATGATCTGCGCACCAATCTCTTCAATATCCCGCGGCAGCATGCCCTTGACCGTGCCGTAGGTGCCCACGGGCATGAAGGCCGGCGTTTCCACCGTGCCGCGCGGGAACCGCAGGCGGCCTCGGCGGGCCTCACCCTGCTGGCTGTCCAGCTCAAACTCCATAAATGAAGGCATTCAGATCAAACCTCGCTAAACCTGGGAAGCGCCAACCGGTTCGCGGGCAGCGTCCGGGTTGCGGGTGATAAACATGGCATCGCCATAACTGAAGAATCGGTACTCCTGCGCCACCGCCTCGCGATAGGCCTCCATCGTGTGTTGATAGCCGGCAAAGGCCGAAATCAGCATCATGAGCGTGGACTCCGGCAGGTGAAAGTTGGTGAGCAGCGCATCCACGGCTTTGAACTCATAGCCGGGGGTGATGAAAATGTCGGTCTCGCCCTGATAGGGCTGGATGTCGTTCTTAATTTCCTTGGGCGTAGGCTCGGCCGACTCGACAATGGGCGCTTGGGCCGCCTGGGCCGCCGTTTCGAGGCAGCGGACACTGGTGGTGCCCACGGCAATCACCCGGCGCCCCGCCGCCCTCGTGGCCTTGACCTGCTCGCACACAGCCGGGCTCAAGTCCATCACCTCGCTGTGCATCCGGTGCTCGGCGATATCGTCCACCCGCACCGGCTGGAAGGTTCCGGCCCCCACATGCAGGGTGACAAAGGCAATCTGTACCCCTTTCTGGCGCAGCTGGACCAGGAACTCATCATCAAAATGCAGACCCGCCGTGGGCGCCGCCACCGCACCGGCGTGACGACCGTACACGGTCTGGTAGCGCTCCCGATCCAGGGAGTCGTCCTCGCGGTCGATGTAAGGGGGCAACGGCATATGGCCCAGCCGCTCCAGCACCGACAGCGCGGTCTCCTCCGGAGGAAACATCAATTCAAACAGATCATCCCGCCGGCCAGTGACCGCCACCAGCAGCCCGCCGTCGAGCACCAGATGGCTGCCGATCTTGGGCGATTTGCTCGCGCGGGTATGGGCCAGCACCCGCTGGTCGCTCAGCAGGCGCTCAATCAGTATCTCCACCTGCCCGCCGGTGTCCTTCTGACCAAACAGCCGGGCGGGAATCACTCTGGTGTCGTTGAACACCATCAGGTCCCCGGGCTCGACCTGGTCGAGCAGATCGGGGAACTGGGCGTGCGTCAGAGCCCCGGAGGGCCCGTCCAGCACCAACAACCGACTGCCGCGCCGCTCGGCGGCGGGCTCGCGGGCAATCAGGGCTTCGGGAAGGTCGTAGGCAAAATCCTGGCGGCGCATAAGGGTCTTTTCAGGCAGGTTCCAAAAGGCCGCAAGGGTACCCGAAAAGCCCACAAATGGCCACTGCAACGCCTTGCCAACGGCGGATGCGCTTGACGCTTATCCGCCCTACACGACCTCCCAAGCCACCCGTAGGGCGGATAAGCCTAAGGCGCATCCGCCAAAAACCAACCACCCACACCCGCCCACCCAAAATCCCTGGTTGACGAACCCCGGGACACTGCTATAATCGCGCCCCGCACTGCAGCAACTCTTGCCAGAGTGGCGAAATTGGTAGACGCGTCGGATTCAAAATCCGATGGGGTAAAACCCGTGCCGGTTCGAGTCCGGCCTCTGGTACCACTTCTTATATCTATCCCCAAAACAGAAACCTACCCCGCTTGGGGCCAGCAAACCCAAGAAACCTCGATAGCCATTACCGCTCTACTCCAACTTACTGGAGTCACTCTCGGATCAGTCCAATGCCAAGAGCCAATAAGAGATACCCCCCGGTTAATGCTCTACTCGTGACCGTGTTCACGATGTTAATCAGCGGATGCGCAGAGGAATCCAGAGCAGAATGCGCCAACGAGCCGCTAGAAAACCTGCTGGGAACTTACGACGTCACAGAGGCTAGCCGCTATCGTGGGGGTCTAACCACGCAAGAAACGGCGCGAGAAAGAGTGGGGAGCGAAGTCAGCATCGATGCAAACCATATGATTTCCGACTTTGCCTCTATTGAGCAGCCTCGGTACGAGATTGAATGCTATTCCGCTGTTGATAATGAAGGCGAGGTGCCAGATCAGCGTTTCAGCAATTTTTACGGGATAGACGTAGAGCGAGACTCTGTGAAAGTGCTTGAGGTGTACGCTGAAGGCAACCCCAAGGGAGACCCCTCGCACTACTTTGAAATTGTTAATGATGAGCTGTGGGAGCTTTATGATGGTTGGCTCTACACATTGACCAAGCCGAGGGAATCACAAGAATGATGAGACTTCGGATACGTTGCGGAACATTAACTGTGGTAGTCCAGACTTAAGTTGACCACTACAGATGTCTGTCAGGTCAAGCTCAGCACCCACGCGCTGCTGAATGAGTGCTTCAGCTTAACCGACACTCGTATCAGCCCCACTTCAAGGTAGCTAAGCGATACTACCTGCCCCTCCTCCACGAACCTAATACCAACACTGACAGGCTCGGTGGTCCTGGCGGCCGATATCGTTATTGTAGAGTAGTCGCTCTTCTCAATTGACGTGAAAGCCGACAGCGAACAACTCCTGTCGGTTGCCGGTCGGGTGTTGCGCCCGTAAACCGGTCGCCCTGCGCCCCCCCAATCTGCCTATTTGGCGCGCTTGTCATCAACAGGCAAACTCTTGCTTGACTTCAACGTGCGGGAAGCATTTAATAGATTAACTTTGTTTTACAAAGTACATTGAAATATTAATAACTTTTCAGGAGGCCTCCATGAGCACCCACACGAACGCCCAAGAGGACCTGGCGTATATTCGCGATCTGATGGACGACACCCGCCGGGCGGCGGGGCTGAGCGGTGGTTATTTTGTGCTCTGGGGACTGGTGGTCGGTATTGGGCTGCTGGTGACCTGGCTGCAGGTGATCGGCCTTTTACCCTACCGCCCCCTGCTCACCTGGGGGCCATGCCTGGCGCTCGGGATTCTGGGTCATTTCATTCTGGCATGGCGCGACAAGCACCGCCCGGCGCAAAGTCGCGCGGGCCGGTTGGTGGGCACAGTGTGGCTAGCGTTGGGCGTGACCCAGTTGATCTTTTTTGTCGCCAGCCTGGGCTTCAATACCCTGCCCGGCATATACATGCCCGGCATCGTCTCCAGCCTGCTGGGCTCCGGCATCTTTATCACCGGTGTTCTGGCCGGGATACCCTGGCTGCGCTGGGTCGGCGTGGCCTGGTGGCTGGGCGCCTTCAGCATGTTTGCCTGGCCGGGCGACCACGTGAGTTTGTTGATGGGTGCATTACTGCTAGTTCTTTACGTGGTGCCCGGTCTGGTGCTGATCAGGCAGCAAAGAGCACCAGCCGCGAGCGGGGTGTAGCGTGTCCGATTTCGATCATAACCAGCTCGATGAGCTGATTCACTCGCGCATTCGCCTCGCGGTGATGGCCGTGCTCGCGGGGCTGGATAAGGCCGAGTTCACGTTTATTCGGGATCGGGTCAAGACCACCGATGGCAACCTGAGCACCCATCTGCGCAAGCTCGAGGATAACGGCTACATTGATGTGAACAAGCGTTTTGAAGGCCGCAAGCCGGTCACCGAGATTGCGCTCAGTCCCAAAGGCCGAGAGGCCTTCGAACACTACCTCACCCGACTGGAATCGATGTTGGGTGCTGGCACTCGCTCAACCGACAGCCAGTAAATACCTTTATTTCGGTATAACACCCCAATAAACTGGCTTTTATACCGTTATTTCGGTACGATTTCTGTTCAAACTTGCGATAGACGGCAAACGCCATGCTCACAGAAACACCAACCGCCCTCCCTCAACTGGGCCAAAGGCTGAAAGCGGCTCGCAAGGCGGCTTTCCCAATGGACGATCTAAACGCCTTTGCACTCCGGCTCGGAGTGGCACGCTCCACTCTTCAGCGCATGGAGCAAGGCGACCTGAGCGTCACTCTCTCCCGCTATTACCGCGCCGCCGAGCTCCTGGAAATGACCGAGGGCTTCAACCAACTGTTTGTCAAAGAGGAGAGCCTGTTCGATGACTAAGGCCCGACTCAACGCCTACCTCAACACTGACAAGCTCGGTGTGGTCCACGCCGCCGATATCGTTATAGTAGAAGAGCAAGGCGCTCCCCACACTGTCGGCTTTCGGTACCGCCCCGACTACCTCGCGATGCCAGATGCCTTCCCGATTGATCCGGTAGCTCTGCCTTTGTCATCTCGGGAATTTCAGCTCACTGGCCGAGGGGGCCTACCGGCGTTCCTGGACGATTACCTGCCCGATGCCTGGGGTCGCCAGGTACTGACTCACCTGGCTTTTTATCGGGACCGGAAAAAGCTGAACGCCAACAGCGTGATCGACATTCTTCAGATGATTGGATCAAGCCATATCGGAGCCCTCTCTATCACCCGCCAAGACCAATCACCCCGCTACGACATTGGCAGTGATCTTTCGCGCCTTGCCGACATCGAAGCCGCCGCCTATCGTCTCCACGATCTTCCTTCCAGTGGCGATGATTTGAATGAGCTGGGCCTACTGTATCTGGGCAATCACGGTTCCGGTGTCGGCGGCGCCCGACCTAAAGCGTTGTTCTATGAAGACACTCGACACTACCTGGGAAAGTTCAACCACAGCCGAGACTCCTACAACAATGCCCGCGTCGAGCTCGCCTGCTTGCTGATGGCACAAGCAGCCGGTATCGACATCGGAAACGGGCGCGTGGTTTCCGGCATCAATGGACGGGAAGTGTTGCTGCTCAACCGATTTGATCTGACGCCCAACGGGCGCCGGAGTCATCTGATCACCATGAACGGCCTACTGAAAGACCCCAATTCCCAGCGCGACCACGGGGGTGTTTTCCGGTACGACGATATCAAACGTCTGATCGATCGCCTCTCAATTGACGTGAAAGCCGACAGCGAACAACTTCTACGGTTGATGCTGTTTAACCGCGCTATCCACAACACCGACGACCACGAGCGCAATTTCAGTTTCATCCATCGGGGAGAAGGCTACCGGCTGTCTCCGGCCTATGACCTGGTGCCATCGCTCACCACTGGCGAGTACCACGCGACCGGTTACGGCTACCAGCCAGACCCGCCGCGACCGAGCGAAGCGGTTAAACTGGGAAAGGTGCTAAACATGCCCCGTCCCCTGGTTGCGCGCGTGGCAGAGCAGGTCATCGAAGCGGTCGGCCAATGGCCAAGCTTTGCGGACCAGGCCGGTGTCGACGAAAAGGACATAGAACGGGTCGGTCGCGTAATGCGTACCTGACCACTTGTGAATGAACGGCTACTCCCTACCCGCAGGCGGCCATCCGGGCTACTGCCTACCCCGCCATCGCGGAACAGACGCCTATAAACCGAAAACCCAGCTCACAAGAACCATTAACAAAAACGTATGTGAAGCGACATTGAAGATCGAGGCCAGCCAGAAGTCGGCACCGTTTGAATATCGCTTAACATCATGGGGATCAATTACCCCATCGTCGACGTATCGCAAGAACTTTAAAGGGAAAGAAACCTTCCAAGCATAAAAAAAGGCTCTAAATCCCATAGGATCCCATTGGCAAGGCCTAGGTTTCCCTTCTGCCACTATTCCCTTTTCAATCCTTCTCACTGAATAGAACAAAAATGCGACCCAAGAAATACTGGATATTATCAATGCTGTTACAGCGACGAATGCTATTAGCAGTTCATGGTCCATTTCACTCACCCAAAAAATAGTCCCACACGCTTCCCACAAGGGTTTGGACTTGTTTGTCACTCTGATAAGCAACAACAGCCCCGACCGCTATACTCGAACCGATCACCAAAGCCCAGCCCATCGGCGTAGCCGCTAAAGCAAGCCGCCCAACCGTCAGGGCTGCCCTCGCTCCCAAGCCACCACCGAAGCCCGCGCCGGCAAACCCTCCAGTTTGCACCGCCAGCTCTCGCTCCCACTCTCCAACGGATTGGTACTCACTGCGCACTCGCTGGCCGCGAAAGCCGACGTCAAGCGCCACAATACCACGGCCAGTGTATCGTAGCGCTTGTGCAAACCGGCTGACCTTCTGCCCCTCGTGCATATCCGCCACGTGAATGCCGCGACCTCGGCTACGCTCGGCCAGCGTGATACCACGCTCGGCGTTGCTTAGAGCGGTGCCGCGATTGCGGTTTCTGTGCTGGGGCGGAATAATCCGTCGCATTTCCTGAGCATAGTGCCGATTCAAACGATCATAGGCTTCGGTCACCTTCTGACGAAGTTGAATCTTCTGTGCGCCAGCCACCCGGCCAACTTTGTTGTGCCGGTGAAGCTCTATCAGCGCCGCCTGATACTGAACCAGTGCGTTCTGAAAGCTGGTGGTCCGACCTTGGGCGGCCGCCACACCTACACCGGCCACGCCGTTGACGTCCGCCGGAGAAGGCAACTCAAAATTGGCCAGGTGGCGCTCGTAGAATTCGGCCAGGGCATGAACATCCTCGCCATAATCCGCGACGCATTGGTTCAGGTTCTGGCGAGCCGTCATTGGCAGGCTGTTGAACTGTTGCGTCACTATCCTCGAACCCAAAGCGGATTCCGGTGAAATATTGTACGCGAAGTGCTCCGGCATAGTGGTATTGCCGTTGGCAACCTGCGGATTACAGCGCAAGAACTGCTGGAGTGTTTCCGGGTCCTGCTGACAAAGCTGATTGGCATTGGCGGGGGTCTGTGAAAAGCGGATATCCGGCATGGTGAAGCTCCTTGATCAATCCTTAATGTGTGGAGGAGCGCACCCTCCTCCTTGAGACGCAAAGAATGCTATCCCCGGCACCCCCGTAAGTCAATTCGCGGGAACGCACTAACTCCTGAACGTGAACCCTTTCACACTTTAAGCTTCGAGAACCCGCCAGCCACCGCCTGGCCTGTGTCTTCAAACCCGAAGTTCGGCGTTGGCTAGGGCGCTCCGTCCATATCCAAAGGCGGCAAGTTGAACAACAGTTGCACCAGCTCCCGGTTGATGTAGTAATTTTCGCGCCCCAGCCGGTGCTTGTCGAGAATGCCACCTTTGGCCAGCTCATCCAGATAACGGGTTGCGGTAGCCCGCGATACGCCAAGGTCGTGCTCAACAAACGCCACCTTGGTATAAGGGTGATAAAAAATATTGTTGATCAGGTCCTGGCTGTAAAAGCGGTAGTGGGCACGAATATCGTGCTTTTGCTTTTGCAGCAAGCGAGCGATCTGCTCCACCAGCGTGGTGGTATGGCGAGCCGTTACCGCCACGCCGCGCAACAGGTAGAGCAACCAGCCCTCCCATTCGCCGCTGTCCCGGACCTTTTGCAACTCGGCGTAATACTCCGCCTTGGTCTGGCTGATGTAGCGGCTCAAGTACAGAATGGGCGAGTCCAGCAGGCCGGCACGCACCAGGAACAGTATATTGAGAATGCGCCCGGTGCGGCCATTACCATCATAGAAAGGATGAATAGTCTCGAACTGGTGGTGCATCACGGCCATGCGTACCAGCGGGTCCAAGCCACTTTCAGCAGGGGTATCGGCGGCATGAATCCAGTTCACCAGTTCGTCCATCAGGGCGGGCAGCTGCTCCGGCGAGGGCGGTTCATACACCACCTCGCCGCTGCGCTCGTTCTTCAGCACGGTGCCGGGGGTGCGGCGCAAGCCGGCATCGTTGCCCTCCAGCGTGGCCTGTACATCAAGAATGGTGCTCAGGCGCAACAGGCCGGAGGCGCGCACTTCCTGAAAACCGACCTCCAGGCTCTGGGCGTACCAGGCCACCTCCTTGCTGGCCGGGTCCACCGAGCCGGGTTGTACCTGATAGCGGTAGAGCGCATCCTGGGTGGTGATGATGTTCTCGATTTCCGAGCTGCTTTGCGCCTCCTGCAGGGACAGGGTGGACACCAGCAGCCGCTCGTTGGGGATGCTGCGCGCCACACCTTTTAGCTCCGCCAGATGCCGATGGGCCGCCACCAGCGCCCGCAGCACCGCCGGAGTTTCCAGTGGCCCCCGAGGGGGGAAGTGTTCGCGGATGCTCAGTGCCATAGCGGCAGTCCCTTTCGATTAAAATATGGACCAGAGGATAACGCGCTCAAAAATCGCTTTTTTTGAGCGCGTCAGCCAGCATCTTCTCAGATTTTCGAGATTTTGAACAGCCACCGGGATTCCGACCCCCGAATCGCTAGTCTCTATCGGCACTCATAGCTATCGGCGGAGGCCTCGTCGCCGCCGGTATAGTGCGGGTACTCCGGATAGGCGCAGAGCTTGCGGCTGGCGGGCTCCGGGTCTTCGCGCGAGGCGATGACATCGCCTGGCGCTTCGCCCTCTTCCACCCAGTCGACGACCGCGCTCAGCAAATCAAAGGAATCGTAGGTATTGGCCCCACCCGCGCAATGGCCCATGCCGGGTACGTGATAGTATCGACTGGCATCACTCCAGCCTTCGTTGGCTTCGGCGGCCCGCTGATAAAACCCGAGCGTATCGAAGGCCGAGAACCAGGCGTCGCTGACGCCGTGATAGAACAGGATCTTTCCGCCGCGATCGAGGAAGGTGGAAAAGTTGGTCCAGCCGTAGCTGTCGGTGCGCCCCTGCATCGGATCATTGCGCAGCCGTGCATCTTCGGCGTCGATATCGATCTCGGCCTGCTGGGCGCTGGCGCCGGGCGAGAAGAAATTTTCACCCGGAATATAGGTCATGTTCCCCTCGATCATGCCGGTATCGACGGGAAAGGCGGGATAGATCTCGTAGCCGGCACTGTTGACGAGCGGCGCGAAGGCCTTGTCGATCGCGTCCGCCTGCGCCTGTGAGATACACGAATCGTCCCTCTCGTCCTCACAGACAAGCAAATTGGGGTCGAAATCGCAGTCACGGACATTGGCGACCACCCCGTCTTCAAGGCCATCCAGACCGTCGCATTGCGCCAGAAGCCCGTCGTGCACCGCGCGGCGTTCTGCGGGAGAAAAAGCGCGGCCGACCTGCGGATTTCCTTCGTCGTCACGCGGCGCCACCTGGTTAAAGGCCACCACCGCTTTGCGCAGGGCGAAATTCGAGTTGCCCGTGCGCATGGCCGGGGCACCTACCACGGCACCGTCGAACAGCATGGGGTAGCGCTGCGCGGCCAGCATGCTCTCGCGCCCACCGGTCGAGCAGCCGGAAATATAGGTATGATGCGCCGCCTGCCCATAATGAGCATTCACAATCTCCTTGCCCAGTTCGGTAACCTTGGCCACCGACTGCCCGACAAAATCGAGCGCGGCCTGCTGATCGGCCATAAAGGACGAATCGAAACCGCCCTGCCCCTTGTGTCCACCATCGGTGGAGATCACCGCAAAACCGCGCGCCAAAGCCGGCGTGTCACCAGCGGCATTGCCGCCAAGCGGCGGGTGCACGGTGCCATTCAGCCCGCCGCCGCCCTGAAACAGGAAGCGGCCGTTCCAGTCCGCCGGCATTGCCAGCGCGAAACCGAGGCCATAGGTCTTGCCGCCCGCCCCGGTGCGTTCATTGCTGATGCCTTCGACATAACAATGGTCGGGCAGCTCGACCGTCGTGCTACCGGGACCATCGCCGAAGCTGAATGAACCGCCCGGTTTTCCCTCTGCGCTGGTGATTTTGGTGTTGGCGATTTCAAACTCGGTCAATGTCGCACAGGAAGTTTCGCCTTCATGAGCTTCGCCGCCGGAGAAACCGCTTACTCCACATCCCGCAACAGACAAGGCCGCGAGTCCAATCGTCAATCGATTCATAATCTCCATCTCTTTTATTGCTACCCGCACAGTCGAGGCAAGTGAAATATGATTCTATCGAGCGAAAAAGGATTGCTTTTACGTGCCATTTTGAACACATTAATAGTGGTTTATTTAACTATAGAGGGTGTTTAACAATTACGGGCAAAAACGGAATATTTCCGCCATCGGAGATAGTTAACGACCCGGGAACTTTTCGTTCCTCTATTTCAAGAAGCCAAAAGCACCTTGCATTTATTTACGTCTATTCGATCCTCATGATATCCTAGCGAGAAACCTAATGCTTTGAAAGATTTTCCAACTTTCAGCGAAAAACCATCCCAGAGCCATGCCTTGTTAAGGCTCTACTCGAGACTCCTTTTGGCCTTTGTCAAAAGTCGAACAAAGTCTTTTGCGTCAGAAAAATAGTTTTTAAATGCCATTCTTATCTCTTCGCTGGTATCTGCCTTTACCAAGACGATATCTAATTCTGGATTCTCATTTTCAAGCCTAAATAGATCATCTAGTGCTTCGGTGGAGTCTCTATAGGAAAACACTTCTAAGTCTCCATTGGGCTTGAAGACAAGAATTGTATTTCGGTTTCTCGTAGTCGCAGTTTCAGCTGTATTTAGGCCCGTTAAAGTTCGTATGAGATTCAACTCCTGATCTAAGCTGTCAAACTCCCCCAGCAGGTCTGCGTCTGACATGTCTGGATAGGGCCCCGTGCTGTCTTCGTAGGATCTCGCCAATATTTCGCTTGCAAGCGCCATACAGTCTAGGTAGCGCTGATCCCCTTGCTGAAACTTTGGCTGGTTTTCTGTAATGAACCCAATAACCTCAACGGCCGTAGCCCACGCATGCTGTACTAGCGTCCTATATTGAACTTCAATTAGCAAACCCTTGTACTTGTCGCCGTTCTTAGAATTTACGTCGTAAGAGTATACGTCGTGAATTCCACGATATCCTGTGCTTTTTGGATACTTAATGTAGTTATATTTATCAATACTATTCCTACGCTTATGTTTGAACCTTGCTTTATGAAACTGCCTCCGAAATTGGTAAAGATCCTCTAGACTTTCAAAAATAAGTCTGCAACCAGCAATATCATCCATCCTGGCCAATTCCATTTTTGGAATACGCCTAAGCTTGTTGAATATAGTATTTCTACGCTTATGCCTTTGAGCAACAACAATCGACCGATTTCTAGTTCTTGTTCGAAGACTTGCCTGAAAAGTATTCAGTACAGCTCGATGAGCTCCCCTCCACTCCTCAATACAGCGCAAATCATCAGCGGTGGCGGTTTCCTCCCGCACATTAGCTCCAGCCCTATTTACACGGCTTTTTGAGCCTCCTGGGAATTCCGGCATTTATCGTTTCCTAATATAAGTTGCTAGCACTTGTGCGCTCAATGATATCTTCTCCGGACAGGTTTTTAGCTTCGAAAGCAAAGGAAAATCATCCAGCTTATAATTGACATCAAGTCCATTGCAGCTAATCCACCAGCTAAGAAAACCAATTGAAACTTTGGACTATCGCATTAGCGGATCCAATAATTGATTTTATCGACTTTGCAGAACTATCCGCGTGATTTAGCTCTCCTGAGAGCTTCTCTAGAGCAGAATCACTTTGCTTAACTGCACTAACAGCTACAGTGGTACTACCTTGTTTTTCTGCAAACTCTAAATCTTTCAATATGCTTTGCAAGAGATCATTGTGGTCAGGAGCAGCTTTGATTAATTCGGCCACCTTTTCTCGATATAGCCTTAACTCGTCAATCTTAACAAGCATTTCGCCTCGATCTGAGTACGGTTCGCAGCTGCAGGGGTCTGAATTACACACAGGGCACGAATTATAGTAATACGTGATAAAGCTATCTTGTAAGCTTTCTCCTAAATAGTAGATTCCCCAAGCTGATAAAGTCCACGCGAAACAATCGGCGAGCTCATTTTCAATTTCAGCTCTATTTTTCGTTCCTTTACAAAACGAGGTATAGGCCTCATGAACTTCCCCGAGCTCTTCAAGAAGCCTAAAAAAATGAAAAGTCGGCCCAGAGGCTTTCCAAATATGTGTGTTAGCGGGATACAGGTCATTAGTGCTTTCGACCAGAGAATCCATAGATGGATTCGGGTTCGCTGACTTGGCAATATTGTATTTGAAGCCCAGCTCTTCTTGTATTTTCCATTCCATTACGTATGAAACTGGCTTTTTGTTAGTTTTGGAGCAGACACATGGCTTTGCAATACAATAAGGGCATACGTCAGGGTATTTCTTCAGATATGAATCTTGAAGATTTATTTCCAACTTGTTTGCTATTGCAAATAACCAAGAAAATGTTTTGATAAAATTCTGAACACAATTCAACTCTCTCGGTATGGATCGTGAAAGATATGAAACATTTCTAAATAAATATGAGAATAGATACTCTACATCACGATTCTTATTCACTTCCCCGTACAAATGGCTCAAGTACTCTTGAATTTCAACGACCGTTTCTGGTTTATGCTTGAGATCTTTCAAAATTAATTTCCCTCTCTGATTTTAGTTGCACTAACAGTATTATTAGCCGGAACGTCTCCATATTTAAACCCGGAAATTTCCGCCTTCCCTAGCTTAGAACGTATAGCGATGAAAACAGTAGCACAAAATACGGATAATTGCCTCGTGTAGGACATTCTACGGAAATAGGCTGGCCATATAGGCAAGTAATTGCTTATTACAGGATATTTCATGCCCGACCCCCCAACCTCAACGTCTGCAAATCCCTCGGCGTGGCCCCCAAATCTCTCCAATTCTCCGGATGGCAAGAAAACAGTAGCACCTGGTGTCGGCGCGCCGCGTCGTACAGGATGCGTTTCATCTGGTCCAGGCGTTGGGCGTCGCTGTGGACCAGGGCGTCGTCCAGGATGATGAGCGTGGGTTTGCCGGCTTCGCGTAGCAGGTCGGCGTAGGCGAGGCGGCTGATCAGGCCCATCTGTTCCCGAGCGCCATAGCTTAGCGATGGCAGGTCGCCCTGCTCTTCCCCCGTGCCCTGGGGGCGCGTCAGGGTGGTGGGCATGAGGTTTTCATCCACACTCAGGTGGGCTTGGGGAAACAGCAGTTTCAGGTAGTGGTTCAGGTGTCTCTGCAGGGGCGCCTGCAACTGACGGGTCAGGGCCTGGCGTTTGTCTTTGAGCAGGTTGAGCAACAGGTCCAACGCCTGGGCGCGCCGGGTCAGTTCATCCCGGCGCTGTGCCAGGCGTTGGTTGATCTGCGCCTCTTCATCGCGTTTTTCTTCCAGGCCCTGGGCGCCCTGTTCCTCCAGGCGGACTTGGAGGTCGCGTATGCTTTGCGCCCGCTCGCGCGCCTGGGTTTCCATGGCCTGGGCGGAGGCGGTGAAACGTTCGATGTCCTGCTCAAGCAGCTCGGGCTGGGCGGCGTCGATCTGGCGTTGCCGGGCGTCGATGGCGGCGGTGAGTTGATGCTCCCGGGCTTTGAGCTCGGTCAGCTTCTTATTAGCTTGTTCTTCGCGTGCCTTGCGATCCGGTGCTTGCAGTTCGGCGTTGAGTTTGTCCCATTCCGCATTGGCGTTGGTGCTGGCCTGCTCCGCCAGGCCCTGTTGCTGTTGGTGTTGGTTGAGCGCGTCCTCGGCTCGTTTGAGTTCAGCGCGGGCGGCTTCCAGGTCCGCCTCGGCGTTTTCTTCCGAGGTCACGTCCCCTTGCACTTCGGGCAATTTTCCCAGCTGCTCGCGCAGTGCTTCCAGGCGTGCGTCGTCCTGCTCGGCGGCCGAGCGCAAGGCGTCGACACCTTTGGGGGCGAGGATATCCAGCCGCGCCTGATCGCGCTCGATGGCTTGGGCCAGCCGCTGACTTTCCGCAGCGCGCTGCTCGCCCTCTTCCAGGCTGGCAACATCGAGGCGACGCAGTAGGCTGCTCTGCTCGGCCTGCAGTGCTTCCTGTTGACGCTGTAGGTCCGCCACGTCGGTGCCACCGGGCTGAATGTGCAAACGGCCAACACCGGGAATACGCAGCTCTGTGGCCTCCACCAGCAGGGTTTCTCCCTGCCCGGTGACGGTCTCGGCGCCGACCGTGATGGATTGTTCCGGCTCCAACTCATAGTTCAACCGGGTCGCGAGGGCTTTCTGTCGGATGACCAGCTCCGCCAGTGCTTGCTCTGTGCGTTTCAGTTGGGCCAGCGCGGTCTGATCGATGTCTTTAGAGGGCTGTTGTGATTGCAGTGCCTTCAAGGCCTCTTGCAGCTCGGTGGCCTGCTTGAGCGTATCCGTTTGCTGGCTTTGGCGCTCAGCCAGCTGATCGATCTGTTGTTGCAGCCGGGCTCGCTCCGCCTGGTGGCGGGCTTGCTCCGCCTGGTGGCGGGCTTGCTCGCGCCGGTTCCGGGCCTGCTCGTAGGCTTGCTCGGCGTCGGCACGGCGTCGCTCCAGCTGTGGCCGTCGGTCGCGGCACTCCTGCAACTGGGCTTCGGCCTTGGCTTTGTCCTCGGCGCGCTGGGTCAGTTGGTGTTGCTGGTTTTCAAAGTCTTTCAGTTGCTGGCGATACACCGCCTGGCTTTGGCGGCAGTTGTCCAGTGCTTGCTGGTCCTGTCGCTGTTCGCTCTGCCAGCGCTGGACTTCGCTCAGTTGGCTTTTGGCGGTGTCGGCTTTGCGGCGTTGCTCTTCCCAGGGGCGGGCGGCATCAATGCTCTGTTTCTGTTCGATCAATACGCCGAGCTGATCCACCTGTTGACGATACTGTTCGACGGACTGGTTGAGCGCGTCGAGGCGTTCCTGACTGTGTCGGTAGTCCTCCAGCACTTTTTTGTATTTTTTGGTTTCCTTGCCGGTGCCGGTCAGCAATTCCGCGCGCTCTTTTTCCACCCGAGCGATCAGCTCGTCGCCACCGCTGCTGGCCACTTCGCCCAGGCTCTGGCCCAGTGCCGACTGCAGGTGTTCGCCGGCGTGGTTGACCGGGCCCTGAATGTCCTGCACCGCGCCCTGCTCCACCCACAGCAAGCCGGGGATGCCCCAGTGTTCGGCTTTGCTGCCGCCACGCTTGGGGAATTGATAACCGAGCATCTCGGCCAGTTTTTCTTCCGCCTCTTCGCCACTGAAGTGCTGGCGGCCGACTTTGAGGTCGCAGCGCTTTTTGCCGAGGAAACGTTTGTTGAGCGTCCAGTGCTCGCCCTGCCAATCAAATTCCAGCTCGATTTCCGGGGTGGCGGAGGTGTCGCCCCAGGGCTGCAGATCGTCCACGCTGCTGGATTTGTAACGCTCGAAAAAGGCGGCGCGAATGGCGCGCACCAGGGTACTTTTGCCGGACTCGTTGGGGCCGACAAACAGGTTGATGCCGTCGGTCAGGTCACGGATTTCCAGTGGCTGGCGAAACTGTTTGAGTTGCTCCAGGTGCAGACGGGTCAACTTCATTGGGCGCTCTCCGGCTGTTCGTTCTCAGCAACCGGGCTAGTGTCGCGCAGCATGCCGGTCAATATCGCCAGGGCCGTGCGCGCGGTGTCCGGGTCGTCACCCTGGCCTTCCTGACGCTCGCGCAGCTCGCCAATCACCTCGCCCACATAACCGTCCGCGTGCAGTGCCGCGATATCGTCCTCGGTGGGTACCAGGTTCAGGCCGGACAGATGGGTCTGAAAGCTGCGATGCCGGGCCTCGGCGGCACTGAAATATTGCAACAGCGATTGATAGCCGGCCAGGTCCACTTCGCCGTCCAGCGTCAGATCCACCACTGAGCGCGGCGGCAGCGCATCCAGCTCGCTCATCAGCCGCTCGATATCGCTGGCCACGGCCAGGGTGCTCTGGTGTTTTATCCATTGGAACTGGCCGGTGGTATGGGGCTGCACCTGGGGCTCGGCACCGGGCTGCTCAATGTCGACAATCAGTGCCTGGCCGGCGCCGTTGTCTTTGAATCGCTCCTGCTCGGGGGTGCCGCTGTAGCGGGTGCGGGCGTCGATGGTTTTGTAGCCGTGCCAGTCCCCCAGGGCTAAATAGTCCAGCCGGGCGGTCGCCGCCCGGTCGGCGGCAATGGGGTTGGTGGAGTCAATCTCTTCGGCCAGTTGGCCCTCGACGCTGCCGTGGGCCAGGCCGATGCGCACCAGGCCTTCGGGGGTATCGGCACGATCAAACCATTCGGTGAGGTCGTTATAGGTCTGCCGCTGGGTCAGGGGCGCGGGCAGCACGACGAAACCCAGGTTCTGGTAGACGCGCACCTCTGGTGTCAGCAACAGGTCGACATTGTCCGGCACGGCGCCCAGGCGCTGGGCCCGGGTCCAGATGCTTTCCGCGAGGGCGGCGTCATGGTTGCCGGGCAACAGCAGCCAGGGACCGGTAAAGCCGGCCATGGCCTGAAAGGTCCGGTGGATGGTGCGGTCGGAGACGGTCTGGGCGTCGAAGACGTCCCCGGCCACCAGCACGGCATCGACGGCCTGTTCGGTGGCCAGGGCTGCGAGTCGCTCGATGACCGTAAAGCGGGCGTCGGCCAGAATCGAGGCGTCCTCTTCCGCGAAGCGGTTGTATTGGCGGCCGATCTGCCAGTCGGCGGTGTGTAGAAAGCGGGGCATGGGGCCGGTCCCTGTTGTTTGAATCGAGAATGCGGTGCCAACGGGGGAGTGTACCGAAGTTGTGGGGGTTGCCATAAGGTTGGGGTGGGTGCGCTGGGCACAGGGGTTTGTTCTGGCGGATGCGCTTGACGCTTATCCGCCCTACGGGACTGATGCTACGTTGTCGGTTATCATTGACTCCAAATTCCCACAGCTGACCGCGAGACCCACCGATGAAGCAGGCTTTGATCAACGCTCCCGTTTTTACCGGTGATGAATGGGTAAACGGCCATGCGTTGCTACTGAAAGACGACCGGATTGAGGCGCTGGTGCCTCTGGCGGAGCGGCCCTCCGGCTACGAACCCGTCGATCTTGAGGGGACACGACTGGTGCCGGGGCTGATTGATACCCAGGTCAACGGCGGGGGTGGCGTTCTGTTTAACGATGCTCCCAGGGTGGACAGACTGCGCCAGATTGGTGAGGCCCATCGCCGCTTTGGCACTACCGGTTTTCTGCCGACCCTGATCAGCGATGATCTGTCCGTGGTCGAGCAGGCCATTGCAGCGGTGCGCCAGGCCATAAAGGAAAAGGTCCCCGGTGTACTGGGCATTCACCTGGAGGGCCCGTTTCTGAACCCGGCCCGCAAGGGCGTCCACGACGAGCACAAGTTCCGCCGTCTGACGCCCGAGGCGGTGGAGTTGCTCAGTTCCCTGGACAACGGCTTCACCCTGGTGACGCTGGCTCCGGAACGTACCACACCGGAGCTGATCCGGGCGCTCACCGAGCGCGGGGTGATGGTCGCGGCCGGTCATACCGGCGCGGACTATGAACAGACCCGCACCGCCCTGACCGCCGGCGTGCGCAGTTTTACCCATCTGTTCAATGCCATGACACCCATGACCAGCCGGGAGCCCGGCGTGGTGGGAGCGGCACTGGAGGACCCGAACAGCTGGTGCGGGCTGATTGTCGATGGCCATCATGTGCACGCGGCCACGCTCAAGGTCGCACTGGCCGCCAAGGCGCGAGGCAAGATGATTCTGGTGACCGACGCCATGCCCACAGTCGGGGCCAGCGACAAACAGTTCACCCTCAAAGGGGAGGTCATTCGGGCCGAGCGGGGCCGCTGTGCCACCGCCGACGGCACGCTCGCGGGTTCGGATCTGGATATGCTCAGCGCCGTGCGCAACACGGTCCAGCGGCTCGACCTGCCTCTGGAGGAGGCGCTCAGGATGGCAAGCCTATATCCGGCCCGGATGTTGGGGCTGGACCGGGAGCTGGGACGGCTGGCGCCCGGCTATCGGGCCAGCCTGCTGGCGGTGGACGAGCCCTTGCAGGTGCGGCAGAGCTGGATCGACGGGGTGTCAGTCTCTTACTCTTATCCGTCAGCACTCGACTGACACCGACGCCGCACCTCTCAAACCCCTTCCACGGCGTCGTCCCCGGCGCCATCCAACTTCATTGTCGCGTCTTTCGCTAACCCCTGGCGTTGAAAGCAGCCGCCCCCTCCATACCGCCACTTTATTGCCATTTTCCGGCATCTCTGAGCGCAAGACCGACCGGGTCTTATGTTCACCTGTCGCCAAATTTGGGATTACCAGGTCAAAAAAAGTATTGAGATGTGAACCACTTCATATATATAAACCCATTTTTGGGACTACAGTGTCAAACACGTGAGACGAAAACGGATTTAACGGTTTTTAAGACATTTAAGTTCTTAAATACCTTCCAGACCTTAACCAGCAGGTCTTAAAACATTCAAGCTCAAAGTTGAGACAACGAGGTGACTTATGAAAACCCTGAAAAATACTCCGCTCCAGCTGTTGCTGGCCTCTTCCCTCACCGCTCTGGTCGCCTGTGGTGGCGGCAGCGGTGACGGCTCCACCGGTGGTACCGATGGCAGTAATGACAGCACCGGCAGTTTCAACCTGGCCGTGACCGATGCGGCCATCGATTCCGCCAGCAACGTGTTTGTGGAATTTACCGGTGTGTCCATTCAGCCGGTTGATGGCGAGGTGATTGAGTTCACCTTCGACGAAGCCAAGCAGATCGACCTGCTGGCCCTGCAGGGCTCCGCCTCCGAAGGGCTGGTCTCCGGCGAAGAAGTACCCACAGGCGACTATGAGTGGATCCGTCTGCATGTGAACGCAGAAGCCGACGGCGTGGTCGACTCCTACATTGAAATGGACGATGGCAATCAGCTGGAGTTGTTTATTCCCAGCGGCAGCCAGACCGGCCTGAAGCTGGTGAACGGCTTTACCGTCACCGCCAACGACAGCGTTGACTTCACCATTGACTTCGACCTGCGCAAGTCTGTGGTACTGCCGCCCGCCGAGCAGATTGGTGGCGCCATCCTGAAGCCGGCCCTGCGCCTGATCGACAATACCGCCTCCGGCAACATCTCCGGCAGCGTCGACGGGACTCTGCTCAGCGAGCAGTGTGCGGACCCGGCCACCCAGACCGGGGCGGTTTACGTCTACTCAGGCGCCGATGCCACTGTCAGTGACGTGCGCGGCACCGAGGGCGACCCGATCACCACCGCTCTGGTGAGCGAAACCGACGGCGGCTATGGCTATGAACTGGGCTTCCTGGATGAAGGTGACTACACCCTCGCCTACACCTGTGGCGCCAGTGACGACGATCCGGAAGCAGAAGACAGCCTGACCTTTGTGGGCACCACCAACGCTACTGTGGAAGCCGATGCCACCACCGAGGTCAACTTTGCCTCCGATGCCGAAGCCGATACCGGCACCATGAGCATGGACGTGACCGACGGCCCGGTCGACAGTGCCGCCAAAGTCGTGGTTCAGTTCGACGGTGTGGAAATCATCGGCTCCGGAGAGACCGAGTCTCGCCTGATCGCGTTCGACGAGCCCAAGATTCTGGACCTGTTGACCCTGCAGGGCAGCAACTCCGCCGACCTGTTCACCAACGAAACATTGGAAGCCGGTAGCTACGAGCAGGTCCGTCTGATGGTGACCGCCGCACTGGATGGGGAGATGGACTCCTACATTGAGTTTGAAGACGGTACCCAGAGCGAGCTTTGGATTCCCAGCGGCGACGAAACCGGCCTGAAAATGAACGGACCCTTCATGGTGGAAGCCGGTGGCAGCAGCGAGTTCGTGATCGACTTCGACCTGCGCAAGTCGGTGATCGCCACCGGTGGTGACACCCCCGAGCAGGGCGGCCAAGCGGACCAGGGCGGACAGGGCACCATCCTGCGCCCCACCCTGCGAATCGTTGACGAGAGCACCGCCACCCACCTCGAAGGTGAAGTGGATGCCGCCGAGATGGCCGATGCGGAATGCGAAAACGGCGCAGCGGTTTATGTCTTCGCGGGTGCCGATGCCACGGTCGGTGAACTGGGCAGCGACAACGAGCCCCTGGCAACCGCCAATATCGAGGTCACCGCCGAGGGCGACTACGAGTACGAAGTGGGCTTCCTTGAGCCGGCCGACTACACCGTGGCCGTGACTTGCCAGGCGGACCTCGACTCGCCCGACTCTGTGGACGACATCGAGTTCAAACAGTCGGCTTCGGTCACCATTGAAGCCGATGTCGAAGCCGCTCTGGACTTCAACCAGCAATAAGTCATCAGCAATACGATTTTGGCATTGATGCGCCGCTTGAGCCGCGAACTCTGAGTTCGCGGCTTTTTTGTGTCAGCTCCCGAAGCCCTCCTCCTGACGGGCATACATGATCGCTCCGACATCCGGTGTTCCCAGAGGCGCAGATAAGCGGGCGGCGACATCGGCCTCCAGCCAGGGCTGCAATCGCTCGGCCAGACCCCCGATTATCGACAGGCGTGGGGGCTTGTGGCTCAATAACCTGTGGGCCATGGCGCTGATGTATTCTGCGCCCTGCCCGACAATCGATGTCGCCACCGCGTCACCGGCCTCGGCGGCGGTCAATACCAGTGGCGCCAGGCTGGCGTAGTCGCTGGACGGTTTGCCGGACAGGCGCTCGACAAGGGCCAGGCCCCGCACGCCCAGTTGGTCCGCAATGTCGCCGGTGAGTCGGGTCTCCGGCCCCAGCTCATCCGCCGCGAGAAGCACTGCCTTGACGGCTTCCAGCCCCATCCAGGCACCACTGCCCTGGTCGCCGAAAGAAAACCCGTACCCCCCGATCAGACGCTCCTCGCCGCCGACCCGGACATAACCGCAGGATCCCGTGCCCGTCACGATGATCGCCCCTTCATCCGACTGGTGAGCTCCTATACAGGCAATGCGCAAATCGGTGGCGAGGTAGAAAGCGGCAAACGGGTGGGGCCACTCTCTCATCACCTGGTAAAGACCGGGCAGGTTCACCCCGGCCAGCCCGGCGCCAACCACCAGCTGGCCCAGAGAAACGGAGTGCAAGCCGGCTTCTTCAAGCGCGCCGCGAGCCGCGCTCTCAATGGATTGCCGGGCCTCCTCGACACCGTGAAAAGGGTTGGCGGGGCCTGCCAGGGCCGACCCCAGCACCCGCCCCTGGGCGTCTGCCACGCTGGCTCGGCATTTACTGCCACCACCGTCAACGCCCAGGTAGTAGCGCTCTTTCACTGGCGCACCGACCATAAACCCACTCCTCTCAAGCAACCGGAAACGGACTACTTTACCACCTTCCTCCGGGTTGGCTGAGTGGCCTTTTCACCGGCACAACACTGTGTTTTGTCACACCAGCGCGGTATGATGCGCCTATTATCCATGAGTCACCACCTAAACGCGGGAGTCCCAGACGCTGGTCATGAATTCGCTCAACCGGGAAATGGCCATCATGTTTGCCGATGTATCGGGCAGCTCAGCGCTGTACAAGCGGCTGGGCAACCTGAAGGCAAAACGCTCCGTCGACTCCGCCATTGCCCTGATGACCGAAATCACCATTTACTACGGGGGTGAAGTGGTCAAAACCCTGGGCGATGAAATCATGGCCCGTTTTGACGACGCTGAGTCAGCCTGTAAAGCCGCCGTCAGTATTCAGCGCCAATCGCGCGCTGGCGGCGTGGCCCTGCGTATCGGCATGGCCTATGGACCGGCCCTGCTCGAAGCCGATGATGTGTTCGGCGAAACCGTGAACGATGCCGCCTTTGTGGCGCATATCGCCCGCGCCAAACAGATTGTCATGACCCAGTCACTCGCCCACCGGCTTGAAGGTGACCTGCGCCACGCCTGTCAGGAATTCGACCGGGTTGCGGTCAAAGGCTCCACTCAGCGCACCCTGATCTATCGGCTGCAATGGGAGTCATCCACCCAGAGCCACAGCGCCACCACGGTCATGTCCATCGAAGAAATTTCCGGCCATATGAGCCGCTATCAGCTGCTGCTCCAGGTCGCCGGACAGTCCATCACCATTAACCCAGAGCAGACGCCCTATACCATCGGGCGTGATGAAGGGCGCGCGCACCTGCATATCAAATCGGGGCTGGCCTCCCGGGACCACTGCCACATTCTGTTTCGCCGCGGCAAGTTCGTACTGGTGGATCACAGCACCAACGGCACCTATGTCTGGGGCCCGGATCAGCCGGAGATCTACCTGCGGCGCGAAGAGTTGCCGTTGCTCGGCTCCGGCACCATCTCCATCGGGCAGCCCGAGGCGAGAGCGGGCACCTGGTTGATACACTACCGCGCCTGAGCCGCCTGCCCTGCAAGCCCACACCGGAACTCATCATCAGGACCCGTCGCACGTCATGACTCACTCCGATACTCACACCGATCAAACAACCCCTTCTCTACCGGCACCGGCCGGCGTTTTCCGGCGCCTGGCCGCCATGGTGTATGACAGCTTTCTGCTCATGGCCGTCAGCCTGGCCTACGGCGCTCTGGCCACCGGCCTGAATGTGTTGCTCCAGGGCGCGCCCCCGGAGGGGGAAGCCATCGAGTGGGGGCTCTGGCGCCTGCCAGTGTTTATCGGGCTGCTGGTCGTACTGGTTGGCTTTTACTGTTATTTCTGGGGTCGCTCGGGCCAGACCCTGGGCATGCGCGCCTGGCGGCTGAAGCTGGTGGACGCCCGCACCCAGGCCCCCGCCTCGACCGGGCAGCGCATCGGTCGCGCGCTGCTGGCGCCAATCTCACTCCTGGCCCTGGGCCTGGGCTACTTCTGGGTCTGGATCGATCCCGATCACCACAGCCTACACGGTCGCCTGACGGGCACACGAGTGTTACTCCTACCCAAAGAATAACGCCCCCAATCGGCCATTCAGGAGGGGCTGGAGCTGTTCTCCTACGCGATCATCACCCAGGGGTCACTTCTGTTCTGTAAAAACGACTGGGTCCAGATGGCGTACAGGGTCAGAATCGATACAGTGTCGGACGCAACCCGCGATGCCGCCAACGGTGCGCCCGCAATCGACGCACTCGAAGGAAAGCAGGCAGCCAACCTGTAAGGCTGGCTGACCCGCAGTGCGGGTCAGCTCCGGTTACCGGGTGCGGCTGAGCAGGAAGAACCCGATACCAAAGCTCACGCCGATCGGAATCAACACCGCGATAATGGGAGGAAAGCCGAACACCAGGCTGGAGGGACCCAGCAGGGTCTGACTGAGGCGAAACACAATGCCGAAGACAACGCCGCTGAATATCCGGTGTCCCATGGTGACCTCGCGCAGCGGCCCGAATATGAACGAAATGGCGATCAGCACCAGACTGACCGTGGCCAGCGGCTGCAGCGCCTTCTGCCAGAACGCCAGTCGATACTCGCTGTTGTCCAGCTGCTGCTCGTCCAGATAGTCCACATAATAGGCGAGGTTCCGGATCGACAGGGCCTCGGGCGGCAGCGCCACGATGTTCAGCAATGCCGGCGACAACTCGCTCTCCCATCGCCGCGAGGCGTACTCCACTGTGCTGGTGGCATCCCCCTCAAAACGGGTCGCGGATACGCCCTCTTCCTGCCAGTAGCCATTCTGATGCACGGCCTGGCGGGCGTAACTGGCCTCTTCAAGCCGCCTCTCGTCGTTGAACTGGTAACGCGTCACGCCGTGCAGCACGCCATTGGGCTCCACCGCGTTGAAGTACATGTATTCGTCGCCCTCCCGGTTCCAGAGCCCGGATTCGGTCTGCAGCGCCTGCTGGTGCCCCAACGCCACCGCGCGACGACTCTCGCCCAACTGATCGGTGTAGGGCACCACCCATTCACCCAGAGCAAGACCCAGCAGAATAAAAGCGAATACCGGCTTCAATACCATCCAGGTGATCCGTCCGACCGAAACCCCGGCGGCGCGCATGACCACCAGTTCACTGGCGTTGGCCAGGGTACCGAGCCCGGCAAGACAGCCGATCAGGCTGGCGTAGGGCAGATACTCATAAACCCGGCCAGGCGTGGTCAGCAACAGGTAAATCAACGACTCCGAGAGGGTATAACCGCCCCGCAGATCGGCCATCTCGTCAATAAAGGTGCCCACCAGATCGAGCGACAAGACAACCAACAGCACCAGGGTGATGGCCGCGAAGACGGTACGGGCAATGTAGCGACTGATTTTACGCATGGGCGGCCCCCCGCTCACGGCGCCGGCGCTGTCGCGCGAGTTTGAAGTTATGCCAGTTGAGCATGAACCAACCCATACCGATAAATACCGGGTGAATTACCCAGAGGCCCGGCATGACGGGCCAGGTGCCCGATTCCACTGCACCGCGCACACTGCTGAGTGTACCCAGGTAGAGCATGTAAAGAATAATGGCGGGCAACATTTTTGCGTAGCGCCCCCGCCTGGGGTCGGTGCGACTCAGGGGCACGGCGAGAAAAGCGACCACCAACACCATGATGGGCAGCGACAGCCGCCACTGCAGAGTCACGCGTCTCTCGGGCTCCTGGGAGCCGACCAGTTGCGAGGTGGGCCAGGCATCGGATTTGTCACGCATGCCGGAGCGGATGTCGGTGGGCTTCAAGTATTGACCGTAGGTCTCAAACTCGGTCACTTCGTAGTCGGCCTCGCCCGGCTGGCCTTCATAGCGCACACCCTTGTAGAGGTTGAAGTAGCGCTGTTGGTATTCCGGATGCAGGGCCTGCTCAGCGGATTCGGCCACCAGAACCGAGTGCCGGTCCCGCCCCGCCTCTCGTCCGCCCTCGGCCACGAATACCCCTTGAAGGCGATTGCGATCGTCGCTCACAGACTCGACATAGGTCATGGAGTTCGATTGCCCCAGAGACTGGAATCGCCCGGTCTGAATCATGTCGAATTCGCTCCGGGTGCGCTGCTCCGCCAGAATGGTCTCGGTGGCACGCACGCCGTTGGGGCTCACCCAGAGACTCAGACTCCCCACGATGAGAGCAATGAGCAGCGCGGGCACCATGGTGATACCCACCAACTGTTGGGGGCTCATGCCACAGGCGGACAGTACAACCATCTCACTGTCGGTATAGAGCCGGCCGTAGGCCAGCAATATCGCGATGAAGAAACCCAGCGGCAGCACCAGCTCGATAAAACCCGGAAGCCTGAACGCCATGATGCTGAACAGCACCTCGACCGCCAGTTCACCGGAGGCGGCATTGGCCAGGTACCGCACGAACCGGCCACTCATGATGATCAGCAGCAGGATACTGCTGACCGCCATGGTGGTGACCAGGATTTCTCGGCTGAGGTAGCGGAATATTATCACTCGAAATGCCTGCGCTTTTTCATCATCACTGAATCGGCTTGTCTATGACCTATGGTAAAAATTGGAGGATGTTCCCTTATGGCGTAAACTGACGCCTTTGCTCAGCGGCCGGAGCCGGGGCATTATCCCCTACTCTACCGCTTTTGTCTTGACCCGACCCACGGAGTTCACCCATGCAATATTCGGCCAAAGCCATCAATGCCCAGAAAGACCGCAGTGATTGTCTGATAGTCACCCTCAGCAACGGTGGCAAGCTCTCGCCCGCGGCGGAAGCACTGGAGAAGAACGGCGCGAATCTGGCGGCATTGTGCAAGCGCGAGGGCTTCCATGGCAAGGAGGGTGAGACACTGCTGCTCCACAGTCCGACGGGAACCCAGGCTCAGCGTCTGTTGTTGCTGGGGATCGGCGCCGAAAAACCCGGCGCCGCCGGTTTTGTCCGCGCGCTGGGCAAGGCGCTGGACGCACTCAAAAACACCCCCTGCAAGAGCCTGGCGTTCATGCTGGGAGAGGTCGACGTCGAAGCGCGCGACACCCGCTGGCAGGCCCTGCAATTGGCCCAGGCACTGGAAGCGAGCCAGTACCAGTTCACCCGGTGCAAGAGCAAACCCACCAAAAATGTGTTCAAACCGACCAAAGCCGTATTTGGCTGCGCCGGGCAGAAGCAGCTGGCCGATGCCGATGCCGGCTTGAAAGAAGGTTCGGCCATCGGCCGGGGCGCCAACCTGACCCGCGAGCTGGCGGACCTCCCGGCCAATATCTGTACCCCGAGCTATCTGGCCACCGAAGCCCGTCGACTGGGACGCAAACAACCCAAGCTGACGGTCAAGGTACTGGAAGAAAAACAGATGAAGGAGCTGGGGATGGGCGCGCTGCTCTCGGTATCGGCCGGCAGCGATCAGCCCGCCAAACTGATTGTGATGGAATACCGCGGTGCGGCCAAAAGCCAGGCGCCATTCGCCCTGGTCGGCAAAGGCATCACCTTTGATACCGGCGGCATCAGCCTGAAGCCGGGACCCGGCATGGATGAGATGAAATACGACATGGGCGGCGCGGCCAGTGTGTTTGGTTGTGTGCAGACGCTGCTCGAGCTCCAGCCGAAAATCAACGTTGTGGCCGTGGTGGCGGCCTCGGAAAATATGCCCAACGGCCGGGCCACCAAACCCGGCGATGTGGTCACCTCCATGTCGGGGCAGACCATTGAAGTGCTCAACACCGACGCCGAGGGCCGCCTGGTACTGTGCGATGCCCTCACCTATGTCGAGCGCTACAAACCACAATCCGTGGTCGATATCGCCACCCTGACCGGCGCCTGCATCGTCGCACTGGGAAGCCAGGCGAGCGGCCTGTTCAGCAATCAGGACGAACTGGCGGAGGCACTCTTGAGTGCGGGTGAGACCTCGGGCGATCGCGCCTGGCGTCTGCCGCTGTGGGATGAGTACCAGAAGCAGCTCGACAGCAACTTTGCCGATATGGCCAACATCGGCGGAAAAGAAGCCGGCAGTGTCACCGCCGCCTGCTTTCTGTCCCGTTACGCCGACAAATACCCCTGGGCCCACCTGGATGTCGCCGGCACCGCCTGGCGCACCGGGGCCGCCAAAGGCGCCACCGGTCGGCCGGTGCCCCTGTTGATGCACTACCTTCTGCAGCAGGGCTCATGAATCGCATCGACTTTTACGTACTGCGTGACGACGACCCGGAGGCGCGCTGGCAGTTTGCCGGACGCCTCGCGGACAAGGCGCGCCGCCTGGGTCACCAGGTACTGGTTGTGGTGGACTCGGCCGAGGCGGCCCGGCAGCTGGACGACTTTCTCTGGGCCCGCCCCGAGGAGAGTTTTCTGCCTCATCGGGTCCTGGGCGATGCCAGCGCGCCACCCGCCGGGGTGGAGATTGCCCCGGCCGACGATCTGGGCGAGCACAGCGGCGTGCTCGTCAATTTGAGCCAGAGCGTGCCCGAGGCCTTCGAGCGGTTTGAGCGGCTGGCCGAAATTGTGATCCAGGCCCCGGATGTTTTGAAGACGACGCGAGAGCACTTTGGTTTTTACAAGGCCCGGGGTTATCCTGTGAATCATCAAAAACTCTGATTGAGCGCATTGTCATGGCCCGGAACGACGGCATCACAAACAGCGACGACACCAAAGACACCCTGCTGGAAGAGTTGGAGTCCATCAAGGGCCTGCTATTGGAGCCCGAAGATGACATTCCGGTGTTGCACGAAGTAATCGAGTCGATCGAGCCGCTCGAGCAGGGCGCGCCCCGTCAGAGCTCTCTCTTTACCACGAACATACCAGCCGGCGGAGCGGCTCCAACCCGTCGGCGCCCGGCACCCACCAAAGCCAGCGGCGAAAACCCGTTCCTGCCCGCCCACATCCGGGCTCGTCTGCACGGCAACCGGCCACCACCCGGCTTTGACAGTGACAGTAGCGCCCCGGCGCGCGACACGGCCCCTGCTCCCGACAGGGCCCCAGCTCCTGATACGGCAGAGTCGCTCAACCGGTCAGCGGCCGATATCAACCGTGAGCAGCTGGTGAACGAGTTACTCTCGGAGTTACAGCCGCTGCTGGAGGCACAGCTGCGAGACAAGCTCAACAACCTGAGCCGGGAGCAGTTGCGCCAACTGCTGGACCTGGAGGCTGACACCTCCGATCGGGACTGATCCACACGACTCCGGTGGTTCGCCGGAGCACCTTCGCCGCTCCAGGGAGCCTACTGCTTATGGAAAATACCGGCCTCGCCATCGCCATTATCGGTATCGCTGCCCTCGCCTGCCAATGGCTCGCCTGGCGGGTTCGTCTGCCGGCCATTCTGTTTCTGCTGCTCAGTGGCCTGGCACTGGGGCCGGTCGCCGGCTGGCTTGCACCCGATCAGCTGTTTGGCGATTTACTCTTCCCTCTGATTTCTCTGGCCGTGGCGGTGATCCTGTTTGAGGGCAGTCTGACGCTCAACTTTCAGGAACTGGGCAGCCTGAGCACGGTGGTGCGGCGCATGATCACCGTGGCAGCGCCCATCACCTGGGCGATCATTGCCGTTGCCACGCACTATCTGTTTGGTCTGGGCTGGGACATCAGCATTCTGTTCGGTGCCCTGATGGTGGTGACCGGGCCCACGGTGATTACGCCACTACTGCGCAGCGTCCGGCCCACCGCCAAGGTCGCCAACGTTCTGCGCTGGGAGGGCATCATCATCGACCCCATCGGGGCGCTGCTGGTGGTGGTTGTCTACGAGTTCATTGCCACCCAGGCCCAGGCGCAGGCGTTTGGTCAGAGCCTGCTGCTGTTTCTCGAAATCATTGTCGTGGGGCTGGTCGTCGGCCTGGGCGCCGGCTACGCCCTGGGCAAGATTCTGGCTCGCCAGTGGTTACCCGATTATCTGCACAACCTGGGCACCCTGAGCCTGGTGTTCTTCGTGTTCACCTTCTGCAACCACCTCGCCCATGAGTCGGGGTTGCTCGGGGTCACGGTCATGGGCATGTGGCTGGGTAACCAGAGAGACATCCGCATCCACAACATTCTCAACTTCAAAGAGAATCTGACCATTCTTTTCATCTCCGGGCTGTTCATCATTCTGGCCGCCCGACTTCCGCAGCAACAGTTATACGACATCTTCAACTGGACCCCACTGTTACTGCTACTCGTGGTCCAGTTCATTGCCCGGCCGGTCTCGGTGGCAATGGCCACCCTGCGCTCGCCACTGTCCTGGCGCGAACGGGCGGTGCTCAGCTGGATCGCCCCGCGCGGTATTGTGGCCGCTGCGGTCTCGGCGCTCTTTGCCCTGCGCCTGACCGAACAGGGACACCCGGGGGCCGAGTGGTTGATGCCCCTGACCTTTACCGTGATTCTGGGCACCGTCATTTTCCAGAGCGCGACTTCCAGGCCTCTGGCCCGCGCGCTCAAAGCGGTGGAACCGGAACCCCGGGGCGCACTGATTCTGGGGGCCAATGCGGTCGCCCGCACTCTGGCAAAGGCACTCAAGGAACAGGAGTTGCCGGTGATTGTCAGCGACTCCAACTGGGACAATATCCGCACCGCGCGCATGGCCGGACTGGATACCTTTTATGGCAACCCCACATCCGAATACGCCAGTCAACGCCTGGAGCTGGTGGGCATCGGAAAGCTGCTGGCGTTGTCGCCACTGCGGGAGCTGAACGTCATTGCCTGCATGCACTTTCGCAACGAGTTTGGCGCCGACTCTGTGTACACCATCCGCCACACGTCCGAGCAACATACCACCGACAAACACCAGGTAGCGGACGACCTCAAGGGCGCGACCCTGTTTGCCGAGGGCATCACTTACGGCAAGCTCGCCAGCCTGATTGGGGAAGGCGCCGAAATCCGTGCGACCCGGCTGACCGAAGAGTACGGTTTTGACGCGTTCCAACAGAAGATGGATGAGGGAACGCTGCTGCTGTTTGCCATCACCGGGAAAGGCAAGCTGATACCTTTCACCGCCGGCGCCAAAATCGAGCCGGAGCCTGGTTGGAAGCTGCTGAGTCTGGTACCCAAACCGCAAGACCAGGACGCTAGCGCTTAATCCGGACACCGGTAAACGCCACCATGGCGAGCAGCACGATGACAATGCTCACCACAAAAACACTCTGGTAGCCAAAGAAGTCGGCCACCAGAGCCACCTGCACACTGCTGAGCAGATTGCCGACATGAGTGGAATTGGTATAGAGCGCCGAGGCACTGCCGGAGCGCCCGGGCAGGAGCGCCTGAATCACCGAAACCCCCAGCCCGGCCAGCACACCGATAAAAATCGCATTGAAAATCTGCAAGGCAAAAAGATGCCAGAGCTGGTCCGAGAGCAGCACCCCGGCATAGAGAACAAAGCCGGCGATCCCGGCCAGGCGCACCATGACCATCAGGTTGATGCGCGCCCCCATCACACCGGCCGCCAGCATCACCGGCACTTCCAGCAGCGCGGCCGTCCCCATGATCCAGCCTACCCACTCGGTACCGATGCCCAGGTTGTTATCCAGGTGCAGCGGCAGGCTGATCAGGTAGGCATTGTTCACACACCACATCAGGGAAAACGCCACCAGACAGAAAAACAAAGAGCGGCGTGCCTGGGCATCCAGCACCGGCGCCTGTGTTTCGCCCTCCGCGGCTGATTCTCCTGCCGCTGGCTCTGAATTCGTCGACGAAGGAGCCAATCGTGGCAGGAGTTTGAGGCTGGTCAGGCCCACCAGCGCGAACAACCCGCCGGCAACCCAGTACATGATACTGAAGCCGTAGTAGGAGGCCAGTAAAAACCCCGCCGGCGGACCCGCCACCCAGGCGATGGCAATCTGCGCGCGAACGATGGCATTGAACAGCGGAATGCGGGCCACCGGGAGCTGGCGCTCGGCATAGTCGAGGCTGTAGGCCAACATCTGCGAGTGCGCCACCATGCCCAGGCTGAACAGCCCGACGGCCGAGAGCACCACCAGCCAGTACTCCCGGGTGAGCGCAAAAATGGCACAGGACAGCAGACCTACCAGGCAGAAACCAGCCACCAGCGGGCGCCGGTCATTAAGTTTATCGGACCAATGGCCGACCAGCTGGTTGTAGCCGATGCTGGCCAGCGCCAGGCCGGTGTAGGGAATGCCCACCAACAGAGGCCGTACACCCAGCTCCTTGGCGAGAAAGACACTGAAGGTTGGCAGTACCAGCGCGCCGACCACGCCGACCGCAAAGGAGAGGAAGTAAATGCCCAGGGGGACCGGGCGCAACAAATCTCGGACCATACTGACTCGCCCCCCAACCGCTGCCACAAAAAGAGCGCAAAGGTAACCGATTACACGAGTCAAGTCCACCTGGCGGGGCGCCGCTATCAATCGACGCCTCGCAGGCGTCTAGCGGCCTTTGCCCAGCCAGGTTTCCAGCTGGTTCTGCAAGGCTTCGTAACGCAGGGGCTTGCTGATGTGATCATCCATGCCGGCCGCCTTGCAGCGCGCCTTGTCCTCGTCCGAGACATAGGAAGTCATGGCGACGACGGGCAGATGTCGGCCACCGTTGTCACCCTCATCGGCCCGAATCTGCTCGGTCGCGGAGAGGCCGTCCAGCTCCGGCATATCGCAGTCCATCAGCACCAGGTCGAATTTTTCATTGCGCAGTACGGTCAGTGCCTCCTTCCCGTTGCTGGCGACGTGTACCTGGCAGCCGAGCTTTTTCAGCATGCCCGAGACCACCATCTGACTCACCCGATGATCTTCCACCAACAGCACCCGGTGTCCGGCCAGCACCGCTGTGCCATCATCTTCATCGTCTGTCGCCAGCTCGTGAGGTCCCTGGTTGAGCAGACGGTGGCACAGCGTCTCGTAGAGTTTGCGGTGCATGATCGGTTTCTCGATACAGCTCACCTGGGGATAGGCCTCGAGATGGGACTTGGCTTCCTGACTGTCGCGCTGCAACAGGCTCATGGCAATGATCTGGCCCAACCCGCTGAACTTCTTGTGCGCCGCGATATCCCGGGAGAGCGACAGCGCACTGAAGCTGTTCAACTTATTGTAAATCAGCACCAGATCCTGGGGCCTGTCATTATCAAACGCCTCCTCCAGCTGCTCGAGCGCCGGATCGTGACCGTTCACGCGAGTCGCTTTGACGCCCCAGTCAGCGAGTTGGTCGACCAGGCTCAGGGCCACGACTTCGGGGATATCAACCAGCATCACCCGCTTGCCGCGCAACTTCTGTTCCTGGGATGTGCTTTGCGTCTGATGGGCAATCACCTCCAGGTGCACATTGATCACGATGCGTTTGCCCGACTCCCGGTTGTCCACCAGATGGACACTACCGCCCATACACTCGGCCAACCCTTTGCAGATCGACAGGCCAATACCGCGGGTCGACTCTTCCGATTCAAAATCCTGCCCGGAGGCTTCTTTGCCCGAGCGCGAGGCGTCACTGATGACCACCTGGAGCTCGCCGTTTTCATCCTGGTCGGGACGGAACACCGCTTCGATGAAAATCTGACCCATCCCCGACTGCTTGACGGCATAGGTCATCAGGGTACTGAAAATCTGTCCCAGCCGGGTCGCATCGCCGTTGACCCGGTACGGCAGTTCCCGATCAAACAGGTAATTGAGCTCCACGCCCTGCTGGTGCGCTTCCAGGGCAAAGTCCTGAACCAGCTTTTCCAGCAAGCGGCGGGGGTTGAAGGGGGCTTCCTCCAGCACCAACGACTTGGTCGTGATCTTGGAAAAGTCCACCACGTTATTGACCAGATCCAGTTGCCGTTCAGCCGCGTTGCTCGCCAAGAGGAGCAACTCCCGATGGCGCTCGGACAACTGGTCGTCATCCACCAGAGAAAGGGTGCCGAGAATGTCGTTGAGTGAAGCGCGAAACTCCTGGCCGAGATTGACCAGAAACTCGTTTTTAAGATCGATGGCCGCACGCGAGCTCTGCTGCTCGAACTCCAGCCCCTTGGCCCGCTCCTGCAATGCATGGTTGGCTTCCAGCCGCTCCCAGTACGTATTGGAGGTGACCCTGGCCTGGTGGCTTAGCATGGAGTAGAACACCAGCATGATACTGCCGTAGAAATACCCTTCCACATGCCCCAGGAGAATCGCGGTCACCGCCGCCGGCACTTGACCGATAAACAGATAGCTGGTGAGAAACCGCCGGTAGGGCGCGAACACGTTGGCCACACTGGAGTAGAACACCACGGTGTAGAGCCATATGATCATGGTCTCTTCGCGCATGCCGTTAAGCCAGGTGAGGCTTACCAGGATGAAACTCCACCAGGCAGCGCCCAGGAAAGAGGCGAAAAAGTACTGGTTGCGCCAGCGCGCCGGTGCGCGACCGTAGAGCGTATCAAAGCGGAACAGGAAGTAGGCGCGCAGCAAGGTCACCAACAGCAGGCCGGTGATCAGGGTAATGGACAGATTCTGGTGCTCGCGGAAAAAATCGCCGATCGTCAGGCACAGCACGGCGACAATAAAGTTGACGACCAACCCGCGCCGGCTGTACTTGGCCACGCGCTTGTCGGTATCGCGCATGACTTTGCGGTCTTTCTGAACTTTCGTGGTGGGGACAAAGAGTTGCAACATGCGCTGCCTTCCCGGAATTATTTATCGATGATTTCGACCAGAATGGTTTTGATCACAAAGCCGACCAGGCCCATGGCCAATGCGAGAAACAGAATGATGGTACCGAAGCGGCCAGCTTTGGAGGTCTTGGCCAGATCCCAGACAATGAACATCATGAAGGCGATCAGGCCGCCAATGCCGAGAATCAGGGACCAACTTTCGAACTGTTCCAGCGTCATCTGGGCTCCCATTGAATAAGCGGCCGTAAGGATGACATTGTATAAAAAAATGCCCCTCACTGATAGCGCAACAACCCCGCCAGAGGTGGTGTGGACTTTACGAAAGCCGCTGTTTGAAATCCTCGTAGCCAAACTCGCGCACCACCTCAAGCCGGTCGGTACGCGAATCCCACAGCGCAATGGCGGGCAGGGGGATGCCGTTGAAGGTGGTGGTCTTCACCATGGTGTAGTGGGCCATATCGTCAAACATCAGCCTCTGCCCTACTCTGAGTGATTCACTGAAGCTGTAATCCCCGATCACATCGCCGGCCAGACAGGTCATACCGCCCAGTCGGTAGGTATGCGCCAGCTCATCCGGTTGCCCCGCTCCCAGGATGTCCGCGCGATAGGGCATCTCCAGTGTATCCGGCATATGGCAGGTGGCGGAGGTATCCAGGATGGCCTGATCCAGTCCATTCCAGGTGATATCCAGTACTTCGGACACCAGGACCCCGGTATGGATGGCCACCGCCTCGCCGGGCTCCAGATAGACCTGAACGTCATAGCGCTGACCAAAGTCCCGCACCAAGTCGATCAACTCGTCCAGCTGGTAGCCCGGGCGGGTGATGTGGTGGCCACCGCCAAAATTGATCCAGTCCATCTGCGCCAGCCAGGGGCCGAACTTCTCTTCCACCGCTTTCAGCGTGCGCGCCAGGGGCGGAAAATCGTGCTCACACAGGGTGTGGAAATGCAGTCCGGAAATCCCCTCCAGCTCCTCGGGCTCAAAGGCGGCCTGGGGCACACCCATGCGCGAACCGGGCGCACAGGGGTCGTACAGCGGGACATCACCCTCGGAATGCTCGGGATTGATACGCAGACCGAATCGCAGCTGCGGGCGCTCACGCTGGGCGGCCAGCGCCATGGGGCGGAAACGTCGCCACTGGCTGAAGGAGTTGAACACCACGTGGTCGGAGATCCGCAATACTTCCCTGAGATCGTCTTCCTTGAAGGCCGCCGAATAGGTATGCACTTCACCCCCATAGTACTCACGCCCCAGACGCGCTTCATGCAGCCCGCTGGCGCAGGTGCCGGAGAGGTAGCGCCCGGTCAGTTCTCCCAGACGCCAGCAGGAAAACGCCTTCAGGGCGGCCAGCACCTTGGCCCCGCTTTCGCTCTGCACCCGGTTAAGCAGTTTGAGGTTTTCCTCCACGGCGGCGGTATCCACCACAAAGCAGGGGGATGGTACACGGGTGGGATTGAAGTCGGAAAAAGAGGAGGTCATGGCTCAATCTCTTGTGCTTGTTGCTGCGCCCGGTGGGCGGAGCCCACCCTACAAATGGCGGGTGCGGAGCCCACCCTACGGGAAAACTGTGTGGGCGGAGTCCGCCCTACAAACTGTGCCGGTGGGCGGAGCCCACCCTACAAACGGTGAGTGCGGAGTGTAGTGGTCAACTAATTCCGGACAATAAGTTAGATGGATTTTCCGCTTTTGCCGGTGGCACG
>NZ_JBCAQT010000010.1:0-184832 GCF_038419845.1 Marinimicrobium sp. C2-29 | reverse complement strand
ACACGGCGAACAAATCTACATTAACTGGCTAAGCAACTGTCCGAATCAGGTTGACAGGTTCCGATACTGGCTTACTACTACCTGTATAGGCCGCAGCTTCTTATACTTGACGAGCCAGACTCGCACCTCCATCCAAATAACCAAAGAGTTTTGGCAAAATTGCTGACTGATGTGCAGAAAGAAACTAGCTGTCAACTGGTTATTTCAACACACTCAAGGCATTTCTTTGAGGCAATTAAAGGGGATGCAAAGGTTCATTGGGTAAACAATTGTAGTCTTGTCGAAGATTCTGGTGATCTGGAGCGAAGTGTACTCCTCGAGATTGGTGCATTAGATAAGGGGGATCAGCTTCGGAACGGGGAAGTACCGTGCATTCTACTAACCGAAGATACAGATCCACGTTATATAGAATTACTGGCAGAAGCATCAGGGTTTGTTCCTGAAGAATTTGAAATTTGGTCATACGAAGGCTGCTCGAACATAAATACTGCATTAGCGATCAATGCATTCATTGCTGAGCATGCGCCAGGCACAAATGTTGTTGTACACAGGGATAGAGATTATATGTCAGACGAAGAGGTTCAAGCCTACAAAGCGAAGCTAGAGCCCATCGGAATCAAAGTTTTCATAACTGCAGGTAATGATGCTGAGGCCCACCTTGTAAATACTCATCACATATCTGACCTTTACCCCCGTGTGACGCTACAGAAAGTAAATGAGTTGATAGAGGAAGTCTTAGACGAGCGTCGCGACGCCATACTCAGGAAGTATATAAACACTATCCATAATCGTAAACTCCAAGCGTCCTACAAAGGCGGTGATAGGCCTGACCCTGGGGCTATCGCGCTAGGTTGCACTCAAAGCTATGACAACGACAGGCGAGGACATATGCATGGAAAAATCGTAGAAAGTGCTTTACGGGCTAAACTTCAAGCTGAAGTGGGTGGAAACATTGATCTTTGCAGAATGTCTGATCATATCTTGTGTGAGGACCTTCAAGGATTTGCGAATGAAATTTGGCCTGAGCAGGAATAACAATATGCGTTACTCGGATGCACCAAAGTGCGCCGGTGCGCTTTGGTGTTAGGCTTCATGGCGAGTCTTAAGATGCTGATGGAAGAAACGGAGTTCAATTCAGAGATGCAGCGCACTGATGCTGAGTTCGCTGCGCGTACAGTTCCGATTAATGCAAGACCAATTCAGGCGATGATAAGTATTTCCAGGAAGTATAGCGCCTCTTGCTCCATTGCAAATGGAATTTCTGAAAACCTTTCTTTTCCCGTAACCCCGGCGAACCTTGGGGACCATGTAAGTCGCTGGTACGAAGACAACTATGGCTCAAAGACGCACGTTGATCCCAGTCCCGGAAGATTTCCATTGCTAATCGAAGGGGCAGCCTATGCGTGCCGAATCCCACTGGTCTTTGGGTCAACGCTTGTCGTCACTTCGAAGGGCATGAAGCCAAACAAGGCTATTCTCAATACGCTCGATCATGTCGTGGATCTTCCGGTTGCGGTTAGATCCAGAATGAGCGGGTCAGTAGAAAATGAAATTCAGGCAGTGTTCGAAACCTGCATTGAGGTGGCACAGGATGTTCGTGCGTTTAAGACGCCAATCATGTTTAGTGCAAGAACGGATATTCTTGTTAGCTGCGACTTGGTGTGCGGATTCAACGTCAATCCCTCTCTGTCAGCATGGCATGCGCTTCAGTTCGCTGAAAAAGTCCTAAAACAGTACATTTCGGCACATAAAGAACCGCCGCGGGTTCACGATATACCAAGGCTGATTGAGGTTGCGCAATCGCTCGGATACAAAATGGACCCAAGTCTTGATGTCAGTATCTTTAGTTTCGGTCCCTCGGTCAGGTACGAGCCTGATGCAATCAATCTTGAGCGAGCGGTGCGTATCAACCATGAGGCGTGGCGTGTTGGGTATAACGTACTTAAGCAAGCTGAATCCTAACCAGTGCAGTCATGGTGACGGCTTTTCCATTGCGGCTTCGCCTCCATGAACTTACACCACTTTCGCGGATAGTAACTTGGTGTCAAGGTTGAACCGCGAGAGAAAGAGCTATACATTACTCCGCTCCCTCGGGCCTGAGGCTGGAATCAAACTAGGTGATCCGTGCCCACCCAACCACCAATGCTCCTCACATGGCGGTCCTCTCCCCATAAGACTTGATTCATGAAGCAATGGTCCAGCTGGAGAGGCGCTGCGTACTTAGCGGTGTAAAAGACCTTTAAAGAGCCGGAGCTCCCATGTCCCAAGACCCCAAGAAAGCCGAAGCCACCGCTTCACCCCGCCTGCCTTGCCGAGGCTGCCTCCCCAGCTGTGCCAACTACGACCGCTGCGAGGGTAAGCCCTGGCGCATGCCAACCACTGATAAGGCGTAAGCCTGGCGTTCTGTCTCTGTGGCCACAGACGCAGTATATGGTTGTCCGCACGCCCAAAAGGTGGAAACATGGGCTTTACGGAGTCGTAGGAGTACGCGTGGCTTCCTAACGTCCGGAAGGGGTGCGTTCGCATGAATCAGAGTCGGGTCGTTATTACGCCCAGTGCCCGGGCCCGCCCCTGGGTTATGGCGCTGGCCGCGCTTATCTGGATCACGCTGTTTCTGCGCCTGGGGTTGGTGGTGGAGGAGCTGTGGCGGGCCGGTGATCCGCTATTCTGGGCACTGGGTCGATTTGGCTACTTTACCGTGCTGACCACGTTGCTGGCGGCTCTGTCCGTCACTGCAGGGCTGTTCTCTCGGCGTGATGCTGTCATCGGCTCGCTGGCCAGCGTCAGCTTTGCGGGCCTGGTGGCGACCAGTCTGGTGATGGTGGCGCTTGTCTATACCCTGGTGTTGCGCGCTCAGTGGGACCCTCATGGGCTGCACAAGGTGGTGGACAGCCTGTTGCACGATGTGATCCCCCTTGCGTTTCTTCTGTATTGGTGGTGGCTGGTGCCCAAGTCGGCGCTGCGTTACCGCATGGTTCTGTACTGGCTCTGTTACCCGGCCTTTTATCTGCTGGTGGTCATGGTATTGGGGTTGGCGATCGGCTGGTATCCCTATCCCTTCCTCGATGTGCCGGAGCTGGGTCCGCTGCGTGTGCGCTTTAATGTCGTTGCCTTGCTTGGGCTGTTTGCGGCCCTGGGTGCTGGTCTGATTGCTGTTTCGCGGCGGTGGGGACGGTAATCAACGCCCTCTGTCAGGGCTTTCACCAGTGGCAACTGGTTCCTGCCCGGCGCCAAGACGGAGGTCAGTCACCCGGGGCGGCATCGACACCGATCCGGTCTCCTCAAAGCCGTTTGAAGCTAAAAAGGCACTTCTGTACCCAACATTAATTATGTGCATTGGCAATATGGTGTGTATACTGTGGATATATGCGCCACTTTTTTGTGATCTCGTTCGCGAAGACAGCCTCTCCGGTATGCTGAAAACGCCGCAGGTTTAAATGGACGAATGACTTAGATTTGTCAGCCACATTCACATCTCGTGTTTGCCTTACGGCTCTTGTTGATTCTGGCTTTGTCCGTTGTAGGGCTGGTCACCGATCTCAGTGCTCACACAGACACGGCAATCAACGAGGATTAGTTATGCATGGCCGAATCTGCACTCACGGTTTTCTTAAAATACTTCTAGTCGGATTTCTTACCTCAGTACTTGCTGCCTGTGGTGGCGGCGGTGGAAGCTCCACTCCGCGCGAAAATCCCGATTCCCCCTCCACCGGGGAGGATCCCACGCCTTCTGAAGATGAATCCACACCGCCCGAGGAGGAGCCCACCTCTCCTGGAGAGGAACCCACATCGCCCGATGAGGAGCCCACTCCTTCTGGAGGTACGCCCAACGGCTCAATCGATTTGCGTGACTATATTATACCGGCGAATGACGCTTATTATGGCTTCGATAAATACGTCAATGATGACGGTACGGTCAGATTGGGCGATAGCTATACTGTTGAATGGGAGATATCAACGGACTCTGCGACTTCGAGCGATTCAGAAGGCTTTGTAGAGTATTTTGTCTTTAACGATGAGACGATTTATTCAGACCTTCCCAGACATATCGACTCCAACGTCGAGTACGAGTTTGCAGGAGGGTATGAATTCAAAGCGTTTGGGCCCTTTGAAAACCACGAGTTCTCTGTTGAGGGGGCGTCTTTATCGCGAACCGATAGCGGCGTTCTCATCGCTATAGTTCGAGACCCGAATTACGACGACGTGACGGTGTCTTACTATGTTCACGGGGTCGGTCAGATCGGTTTGAAAGGCTATTACGAGTGTCCGTCCGATATAGCTTTATCTTTGACCGCCAACTACAGAGGTTTATGCCGGGCCGACTTCGACATCGAAATTTTAAACCCTGATCCAACGCCCATTGTAGAAGAACCCCTACCTCCTAAAGAGGAGCCTACACCTTCGGAACCTGTCACGCCTATTGCCAATGCTGGCGCGGAACAGAGCGTTCTGGCGGGTGAGTGGGTCTCTCTGGATGCCAGCCATAGCAACGACCCCGATGGGACCATCTCGAGATACCGTTGGGTTCAATTGAGTGGACCCACTGTGACTTTAAGGTACTCGGATACGCTTATCACCGAATTCGAGGCGCCCTTTGTCAGGTCATCCGAGCCCTTGACCTTTCAGGTTACCGTTACTGACTATGACGATTTGTCCAGCACGGATTCGGTGGAAATTACGGTCACCCCGGCTTACTACAAGGGCCCACCGATACAGTTGCATCCATACGGTTATGGTCTATCAATGGTGGACAGCTTCAGGATGGGTCTTCAAGACTTTTTTATCACCTGGGGGACTGATTCAGAAGGAACACGCTCGCTGTATTTCACCGGAGACACTTGGCAGGGCTTTCACAAGATTGCCGACCCAGACGACCTCCTGCCACAAGGTGCGTTCGCGCGGCTGTTTGATCGAAAGCCAACACCCTCAGGTAACGGTTTCTACGGAACCTACGGCTACGAGGGCGATAGAAAGAACGTCTTTGCTCTGGCCGCGGCAAACCTACAGCCGTCACTTGAGCACTTATGGTCCTTCGAGGGGGCTGATTTTTTTCGAACCCGCTTGGGGGAATTCAATATGCCTGACGGGTTTTACTTTCTCGCACGGACTTCAAATCAGGACGGGTTAACAGAAAACTTTTACCGTTATGCGGATAACGCCGCAACCAGGGTCACTTCATACGACATACCTGTTGAGGGCGGGTCGGGAGCACTCGTTTCGGGTAGCCCTCAGGCTACACCGACATCAATCTACTACGCGCTCATTGGGGATGGCTACTGGCGCATAAACGGAGGATCGGTGAGTGAGGTCACCCATAACGGTGGCGAATTCCATATGAAGGACTGGGCTGGGTACACAGTCAGAACCGGCGGTATTGAAGACGTCTATGTAGTGGGCTATGAGAATAATGATCCAAACACTAATGATCTGGCTCTGTATCAAATAGTGGGGTCTGAAGCCGTCCTCCACAACAGCTGGAAAGGTTACGTCTACACGCAGTATCTTGGCAATTATGGCGGTTCTGCCTATTCCCGAGTGCGCGATACTGATTCGCTGGAATATAAGCTGGTTGCGATAAATTACCTGGGCACGGTGGCCGAGGTTAACGCCCCTGTCTCAGTCATGCCCATGTTGGCTGACGAATACGGCGAGTGGTTTAGGGCGAGTAGCGGGGGCCTGTGGTTCAAAAATGTTAACGGATGGCAGTCCGTTGGCCTTGATACTAAGGAACTGGTTCCGATGGATGGCTACTACCTGGCAGGAGGAGGGCGCGCGCTCATTGAAGATGATGAGTACAGGTGGCAGTGGGGTGTCTACAAAATCAGCATGGACTTCACGAGCATGTATCCCCAGGTGGAATTGGTATGGGAGTCGGAGCACGAAGTAAGAAATTTGACCTATTATGAAGGGAATCTCTACTTCGAATACACGACTGCTCTACCGAGGGAACTGCACGGCACGCTATACATTCCTTACGTCGACTGACCGCTACGTGAGACCAATAATCAAGGCAGCCATTTTTAAGAGCTGGCACCTGCGATAGACGGCCCTCGACGCCCTTGGTGTCCGATGTCGCCGCTGGGCGCCGGTCTGATTGCTGTTTCGCGGCGGTGGGGTCGAGCGAGATGGTTTTCTTGACTATATGGGTCGGGCTGGTTAACGTTAAACCCTGATTGATAGGGGTTAGCGCTTATGACAATAAAATACTGGTTTCTTCCTTTTCTTCTTGTCTCTTGTCTGAACGCGGGGGCGGCCTGGGCGCAGAAAGTGACGCTGGTGTTCGACGAAGAGCTGCCCCAGGCGGCCTACGCGGCCCGCAAGTTGGGCGAGGCGCTGGACGAGCGCGGCTACGAGGTCGGCGACCGGCGCCGTGGTTACGATCAACTGGTCAGCCTGTCGGTGCACCCGGAGCGGTTGGGTTCGGAGGCCTTTGCTATCGTGCCCGATGGAAAGGTCATCAGCGTCTACGGCGGGGATAAGCGGGGCCTGATCTACGGAGCGCTCGCCCTGGCGGAAAGCCTGCGCACCGGGACATTGCTGGAGGACGTGACGGCGGTGGAGGAGGAGCCCGAATTGGCGTTTCGGGGAATCAAGTATAACCTGCCCTGGGAAACCTACCGGCCCAGCTCGGCTCTGGATCAGCACTATGAGACGGCGCAGGATCTGGAATACTGGGAGGCGTTTCTGGACATGATGGTGGCCAACCGCTTCAACGCCATCAGCCTGTGGAACATGCATCCCTACACCTTCATGATCAAGCCAAAAAACTTTCCGGAGGCGAGCCCCTGGTCGAAGCGGGAGCTGGCCGATTGGCAGGAGCTCTACCGCGGCATCTTCCGTCTGGCCAAAGAGCGGGGCCTGGACACTTACCTTGTCCACTGGAGCATTTTCGTCAGCCAGGAATTTGCCGAGGCCCACGACGTGGCGCAACAGAACTTTTACCCGCACTACTATGTGGAGGGGGAGACCTCGGAAATCGTGCGCCGCTATCTGCGCGAGAGCGTGACTCAGGTGCTGGAGGAGTACCCCAACCTGGACGGCATCGGCATCTCTCACGGCGAGGGCATGGCGGGCATGACGCCACTGGAGCGTCAGCGGTGGATGGACGACGTGCTGATCGCCGGCATGCTGGAGGCGGATCGGCCGGTCAAATTGATTCACCGCGTGCCTTTCTCTTCCGGTACCAGCTCGGAGCCCGGCGCGAGCAAAGACGTGGAAGTCGTGACCCGCGACGCCATGGAGCAGTTGGAAGACCGGTTCGACGGGCCCATCTGGGTGGAGATGAAGTTCAACTGGTCCCACGCTCATTCCACGCCCAAGCTGGTCAAGGTCCACGGCGGCGAGCTGGGCGATACCTACTTCGATCCGCCGCCGGAGAATTACAAGATCACCTGGCAGGCACGTAACGAGGATTTCTTTGCCCTGCGCTGGGGTGTGCCCGATTTCATCCGTGAGCACATCGCCCTCAACGGCCAGGCGGACTACGTGGGCGGTTATTTCGTCGGTTCGGAAACCTACATCCCGGCACTTGATTACTTTACCGCCGTGGATGAGCCGGTGGACTGGCGCTGGGCTTTCGAGCGCCAATGGATGTTCTACAAGCTGTGGGGCAGGCTGCTGTACGACCCGGAAACGCCGGACGCCGTTTTCCAGGCGGAGTTCAACCGCCGCTACGGCCCCCGGGGCGACAATCTGCTAAACGCACTTTCCCTGGCCTCGTCCACCCAGCTGCGCCTGGCTTCGCTCTACGACTCGCGCTGGGACTTCACCCTCTATAGCGAAGGCTTTCTCGCCCTGCAGGGTGACTACACCCGCTACATCTCGGTAGACCATCTGATCGACCACCCCACCATGGACCCCGATTACGTATCGGTGGCCGACTATGTGGAAACCCTCCACCGGGGCGGCTCCTTCGGCGTGGATCGCGTTACCCCGCCGATCCTCGCCGACCGGCTCGAGCGCGACAACCGCGAGGCCCTGCGCCTGGTCAAGGACATCGACACCGCCGGCAACGCTTCACTCTTGTACGAGGTGGCGGACATCAAAACCTGGGCCAATCTGGGCCTGCACCTGGCGGAAAAGCTGAGGGGCGCGGCGGCCCTGCACCGCTACCGCCTCTCCGGCGACGAGGAGCAAAAGCAGGCTGCCGTTGACCACCTGCAACAGGCGCTGGCCTATTGGGATGAAGTGATCGATATCACTCGCCCGCTCTACCGCGACATGCGCCTGACCCACTACAACCACAACTTTTTCGAGGCCAATGACGACAACCTCTTTCACTGGGCCCTGATCCGCGACCAGGTCGCCCGGGACATCGAGATTGCCCGGGAAAGTGAGGTCAGGTGAGACGTCTGGAGCATTGAAAAGAAGCACCCGTAATAGAGAGATTACATTATGGGTTGCCGTCGATTATTTTGTCGCCGACAATTTGCGCGCTCAGTGGGACCCCCAGTGGTTGCAGCCAGCAAGGTTACAGCTTGGCGCCAGAGTGAATGGCAATCGCGCTCATGCTATCCAGGTCAACACTAACCTGGACTGATTCATCAACCACGATGGTTGCATTACAGCTGCTGTTCGTCGCATCGAAATCGACATCGATCACATTGCAGTATTCGCCCGGTGCCATTCCGGTTTCCAGGCTCTGGGTCAACTGTGAGTCACTGCGATTGATGATCACAAAACCCTGCTCACCCCGACCGAAAGCTAACTGATTGCCCTCAGCCCACCAGTGGGTTACCGGTTCGGACTCCGCCTGATGACGGAACGCGACCATGTTGGCGATCGGTCGCCGGCGGTGTTCGCAAACCCAGTCACCCTCAGAGCAGTTGGGGGAAGCACCGCCATGCACCGGGCGGCTCGGCGGCCCGGCGTCCGTATCGGTGAACTCGTAGCTGGACATGACTTTCGGGTGGCCATAGGGCCAGGCCAGCATAAAGACGTTGGCCAGATCGTACAGGGTGTCGTCCTGGTAAGTGACCACATCGCCGCCGCCACCGTGGCCGCGCTGGTTGTCGTGGTTGTCGATAAAGACGACGGCATGATCGCCAGACATCATACCCACGGCCGGACCAAACGCTTCCAACGAACTCAGCTCACGCTCTTTGAAAGTCCGGCCGATTTGCCCGCTGTACTGAAACTCGGTGACGTCAGAGAGGTCCGTATAGTCAGAGGCGCTGACGGCCTCGGAGCCGTTATCAATCACCTCCTGGAAAATATAAACCTCTTCATGCAGGCGGCCAAGGATTGACTCGATATCAGCCACCGCCGTGTGTTTGGCGGCATCAATACGGAAACCCTTAACGCCAATACCAATCAAGTCATTCATATAATTGGCCAGGCTGGCACGCACATTCTCGGAGCCGGTGTCCAGATCGGGTAGGTTATTCAGCCGACAGGTTCTGACGCGGTTGGCATCGTTTGCATAATCCTCGCCTTGAATGTGGCACACCTCGTGAAAGTCTTCGGGTGCAAAGCCCACATAATCCAGCGTTTCCGGATCGTATGCAGTACCGGCCGTTCCCGTATCTGCAGTGCCGCGCTCTGCCATGTGGTTGATCACCGCATCCACATAGATGTCCACGTCCTCCGCTGCACAGCGCTCAACCATATCGATGAATTGGGCCCGAGTGCCACTGCGACTCTGGTCAATGTTGTAGTCCACGGGCTGGTAACGAGTCCACCACTCGGGCCCCTGAATATGTTCCTGAGGTGGCGATACCTGTACGGCGTCATAGCCTTTGGGCCCCAGCCACTGTTCACATTCCTGGGCGATGTCACTCCAGGACCACTCAAACAAATGAACAAATACGCGGTTCTTGCCGGTGGGCAATGCCCCCGTACCCGTATCCTCCAGGCATTCGTCCAGACTCATCCAACTGCCATTGCTATAACAATTGTTGGCTGCATCAAACGCCGCATCCGCCGTTTGCGCTGAGCCCTCATCATTGAACACAATAGCGATATCGGCATCGGCCGGCACGCTGGAGGGGAAGCTGTAGGCGTAGACCTGCCCCTCAAACAGCGTCATGGCCGATCCGGGCCACTCCGTTGCCCAGGAAGAGTTTTCAACGCCCGATTCCCAGTAGTGCACATGGGGTGCGGAATAACCCAGGGTGTTGTTCAGGTAAACGGTGAGCGCTTCTGGGTCGCTGGAAGAGCTGGCGTCGGAAGAGCTGCTTTCGCTGGTACTACTGTCACTGACAATGCTCGCACTAGAATTGCTGTCAGTGGAGCTGCTGCCACACCCAGCGAGCACCGTACAGCCCAGGAGGAGTGCCAGGAGAGAGTGGTAATGGCGTACTTGCATAGATAACTCCTCAGAGAAAGTTATTAGTTTTTATTAGGGACTGCGAACACCTTATTCTTCCCTCGGATGGGGAACCCTAAGATAGGCGTGCGAGAGTCGCTAGATGAATACGTATGTAAGGGGCCACATTTCTATAGAGGCATATTTGCACTTTTACGCCCCATGAGTATTTCCACAGACCCGATATTCAGAACCCGATTGAAGATCCGTGTCGCCCTGAATGACATCAGGCTGTCAGTCTTGCAGTTGTGGGTGGCGAGTAGGATACTGGGCTTTCCGGATCACGGAGGTCGCTGACCATGTTTCGAGTTCAACCGGTTTGGTGTCTCGCATTGATTCTCGTGTTGTCGGCTTGTAGCCGGCAGGACGACCCGCTGACGTTGGCACACGGGACGCTGACGTCCTCCCCCCAGCCGGTCGCGGAATTCCAGCTGACAGACCAGACGGGTGCGGCCTTTTCCAGAGAAGATCTGCTCGGTCAATGGACGGTGCTGTTTTCCGGTTTCACCCACTGCCCCGATGTGTGCCCACTTACCCTGAGTAAAATCCGTAACGCCGAGGATCGGCTGGAGCCCCCGGTGCATCATCAGGTGGTGTTTGTCAGTGTCGATCCCGGGCGGGACACGCCGGAGCTGCTGCGGGAATATCTGGGGTTTTTTGACCCTGACTGGGTGGGTCTGTCCGGAACGGGGGCTGAACTCGATCCTCTGCTCGATAGCCTGGAGCTGGCCTATGTGCGGGTGCCTCTGGGCACGGAGGGTGACTACACCATGGATCACACCACGGCGGTGGTGTTGATCGACCCCAAGGGCCGACTGGTCGGCTACTGGAAAGCGCCGCTGGACGAGCGGCAACTGGCGGCGGACTTGGCCACTCTGCCCGCACCCTGAGGGCGCGGGCAGACGAGGGCCGACGGAGGGTAGAGAACCAGCCGGTGTGTCAGAGCCTGGATGACGTCAGTTCGATATCCGCGTGGGCCCAGGCTTTGTCAAAGCGCTCGGCCACATCGTCCGCGCTGTCGTCGTCACCCTGGGCCCGGAGCGCCTGCTCCAGCCCGAACAGTGACCAGCCGTTTTCCGGATTGCGGCGAAGCTCGGCCCGATAGGCTTCTTCGGCCTCGGTCGGCCGGCCGGCTTCCAGCAGGATGGCTCCCAGGGTCTGGCGCACGGGCGCATGCCAGGCGGGCGGCTCGGCGTAAGGCAATTCATCCTCCATCTTCGCGCCCTCCTCAAGCGCAGTCACCGCGCCATCAATATCTTCCTCGGCCCAGGCCAGTTCCCCCGCCAATACCCGTTCCGCCACACGCACTCCCAGAACAAGCGAGTAACGGTTCCAGACCTGCATGGCTTCAACGCGCGGATCCTCGGCGAACCGGGACAAGGCCGCGTGATGCGCCTGCGCGTCGGACACCTGTCCGTTACGAATGGCAGCCATTCCCCGGGCATATTCCCACATGGCGATCATGTAGGGTAGATCGTCTGCCGGCTTGGGGGTTTCGGCAATCTCATCCCACAGGCCAAACCGCACCCGCGCAAAGAGGGGAGACAGGGCAAAATCCTGCATGGCCTCCATGCCCGGTGCCCGCATCAACTCCCCGTCACTGGTGCGATCGTGGGTCGACTCGGCGGCCGCCAGTGCCGTTGCCCGGTTACCGGCCATGCTCGCGGCAAACCACAGAAAGTGATGGTTGTGCGGCACGTAACCCAGGGGGTAAATCCCGGGGCCGGGACGGCAGGCGGCGAGATAGGCATTGTCGGCCTCGATTGCGCGCTCGTTGGCAAGCACGGCGTCCTGCCAGCGCCCGACCCGGGCATAGATATGGGCCGGCATGTGTACCAGATGACCGGAGCCCGGTATCAGGGTGCGCAGCCGGTCGGCGGCCACCACGCCCCGCTCGGGCTCGTCTGACGCCTCCACCGCGTGAACGTAGAGGTGGAGAGCACCGGCGTGCTCGCCATCGCGCTCGATGATGCCTTCCAGCACCTCGACAATTTCGGCGGTGTTACCGGTGGGGTTGCCTTCACTGTCCCAGAAGTCCCAGGGTTGCAGGTCCATCAGGGCTTCGGCGTAGAAGGCGGCCGCATCCAGGTCGTCGGGGTACTGCTCCACCACTTCGGCCATGGCATCGGCGTAGGAGCGATCCAGCGCTGAACGGTCGTCGGGCGGATTCTCGGCGTAGCGTTCCCCCAGAGCGCGAATATAGGCCTGTTCACGTGGAGTCGCGTTGTCTGCCAGAGCCTCCGCCGCCTGCAGGCGTTCCCAGGCGGCCTGATTGTTGGCCGGGTCCATTCCGGCGTTCACATGGGGTCCCAGCACCAGGGCCGCACCCCACCAGCACATGGCACATTCCGGGTCCAGCTCTACCGCTTTGAGGAAGGACCGCTCGGCGGCCTGATGGTTGAACCCGTAGGTCAGCATCAGCGCCTGATCAAACCATACCTGGGCGTCGGGGTGTTGGTGGCTGATGGGGAAGTGGTAGTCACCCAGGCCATCGAGAAGAGTGGCGCCAACGGGGGCAATTTCAGGCAGGTAGTTATCGGGGGAGTCGTCGGGAGCGGCGGTGCGGTCGTTCGTTTCGCGTTGGCAACCGGTGGCCAGTAGAGCAATGAGCGTCAGACAAATATACCAGGGAGGGCGGAAGCGTCGCATGATGGATACCTCTCAAGTCCGTCTAAGGGGCTATTTAAATTACGCCGCTCGGGTCGCTGCGTCAATTATAGTTCTGGCCTAAGTGGAGTTTGTTTAAGAACAAGTAGGCCTGAGCCTGGACGTCAATTTATGTCAGCCGTCTCGCCACTGTTGTGTAATTGCTGCAACGCCCGGGACAGTGGTTGCACCAGATCGCTGTGCTTGTGGTTGAGGTAGTGGTGCAACGTAAAATACCGCACCGGTTCTTCCAGTATCCGCACATGAGACCAGGATTGGCTGTGAATGGGAGAAGAGCCTTCGATATCGGAAATCAGACCGACCTCGATACGGCCCGATTCCAGGAGTCTCAGAATCTGCTCGTACCGATCAACGAGAATGACATTCATCCCCTCGGCGGCCATCTCGGCGACCAGTACGCCCCGGCGCACACCGATTCGCATCGAGCCGAGCTGCTCTTTGTTCCATTGGCCCAAGTCCGGGTTGAGGGTAACGGCGTGTAGTGTGCCTAACAACAGCGGGGTTGGCACTTTGATCAGGTTGGGGTAGTCGTCTTCAATATCGCCAATGCGGAACAGATCTCCGTCCACGGTGCCACTGTTGGCCATCATCAGCGCGCGATTGGATGGGACTTTCAGGGTGCTGAACTGGCGACCGATCCGGCCGTAGGCTCGTGCCAGAATGCGAACAGCCACTCCGGTGGCGGGCACGTCTTCAATGGTGGTGAAAACAAGTTCCTGTTTCTCTTCGGCATGAACCGGCAAGGCCAGGCAGGCCGCCAGAAGGGTGAAAATGGTAAATCCGATCTTCTTCACGCCAACTCCTTTACAGTGAGATACCCAAGGAAGTGTAGCTCATTAGATCGATCGTGGGAGTAGAGCTCAGTGCCGGGTTGAAGTCAGTGGTTATTGACCGCTTGCGGCAGGGCCTGCGAATGAGATGTATTATTATCCTTGGCGGTGAGGCCCGATTTCAGAGTCGGCGCGGAGCCGGAGGGCGTGATGCGTGAGCGTGTTTTCCGTTATGGTGCTTGATCGAACCAGATGGCGGCGTTACTGTCACAGAATGGAACAAGTATTAATCCCAGGAGGTTTTTATGATGATCAAATCCCTTTTGTCAGGCGTGGGCCTGGCGGTGCTGGTGTCCGGCTGTGCCCAATGGGGCAACGACTCGGTTCCGCGCTTTCACCAGATCCTGAAAGACACCACCGGTCAGGATGGTCGCGCCTGCATCAGGCACAGTGATATTCGCGGCTACGGGGTGCTGGACGAAGAGGTGATTTCCATTGATGCCCGCCGCGAGTACTACCTCGCGACCGTATTGCCCGGCTGTCACGCGCTTGAGACTTCGCCTCGTGCGATATTTGAGGAGCGCTTCAGCGAGGTGTGCGGCGGTGGCCGCGACCGGGTCCACGTGGAAGATGGCCACTGCACCATCCGCCAGATTTTCGAGTTTGAGAATCGCGAAGCGGCCTTTGAAGCACACCGCAAGGCGATTGAAAAGCGCGATGAGCTGAGAGCGGAAGCGGAAGAGTAATACGTGGGCCGTTTTGAAGCGTACTCTACGACAGATTTGGGACAGTTATGAAGAAGCTGAAGAATGAAAAGGAACTGATCAAAAAAGCGATCGCGCTGGGCGTCGAGTACGGTGAAAAGCGGGGCGTGGTGGAATTTGAGCCGACCGATTCGGCCCACGAGAAGTGTGAGTATATCTATCGGCTGCTGGTGCACGATAAAGTGATCCAACCGCTGCCGGAGGATCAGGTGTCCCAGAAGTCCATTCAGCACAAGCTCGCGATCTGGGCTTCCAAGCAATAGCGAGCCGGATATCCCGGAGACCAGAGCCCGGCGGAAGTCGCAGGGCTCTGACAGTCAAACGGCCCGTTAGCGCAGTGGGCTGACCCCCTGGCCGGCCAGTTCGGGAAAGTCGTCGTGCATGTCCAGCACGCGGGTATTCTCGCGGGCGCCGAGATGCTCCGGGCGCCGACCGGGTGCCGCGTAGGGCTCCTCTAGCGTATTATCAATACTGTTGTAGACAAAAAACAGGTTGGAGCGCGGCCAGGGCGACATGTTCTCATTCGAGGCATGAAGCGTGTTGCACTCAAACAGCAACAGTGAGCCGGCCGGGCCTTTGGGCGCCTTTATGCCGCCGCCACGATTGACCAGCCGGGCCAGCGCGTCTTTGTCCGGTACACCGGTGGCCTGGTGTTTCAGTGATTGCTTCCAGTTTTCCTCGGGTGTCTCGCCCACACAGGGGATAAACCACTGGTGAGAGCCGGGAATCAGCATCAACGGGCCATTGAACTCGTTGTTGTCGGTGAGCATGATCGAGGCGCTCACCGCGCGCATGCGGGGCATGCCGTCTTCGGCGTGCCAGGTCTCAAAGTCCGAGTGCCACTGAAAGCCACTGCCCTGAAAGCCGAACTTGTCGTTGATGCGCGATTGGTGAATGTAGACATCACTGCCCAGCAGTTGGCGCACCATGCCCAGAATGCGGGGGTCGCGTGTCAGGTGGTCGAAGTTCTCCGAGATTTCATGCATGCCGAACACCGAGCGGATATCGCCGCTGTTCGGGTCGGTAATCACTTTGTCCGAGCGCATCAGCGACTCGTCGGCGGCCATTTCTTTGAGCTCATCAAAGAAGGGCGCAACGCGATGTTCGGAAAAGAAACCTTCAAACCACAGGAAACCATCGCGTTCGTAGCGGGACAGGGCCACCTCGTCCAGTGGGCCTTCCCAGCGCCGATAGGTTCGGGCGTGAACCACCGGGTCCAAGCGTTTGATCGGCTCCGGGTAGGAGTGCGACAGCGAATCCTGGGATAGTCGTGTGGGAAACGGATCGTAACTTTTGATGTTGAGCGGTTCGGCGTGTCCGGCCATTGTAACCTCCTTACGTGCGTCTATCAGTTTTACGGCCGCTGGGTTTTCATTGTAAAAAACGGCGGCTGGTAACCAATGTGCGGACGTGGCGCTTAACTTCAACCCCTGGTCAGGACTTCTGCGACTGCTGCTGTAGCTCCCACAGCTGTGCGTAACGTCCATTCTGTGCCAGTAGCTGCGGGTGGTTTCCCTGCTCGACCAGCTGGCCTTCATCGAGTACCAGGATGTTGTCGGCATCCACAATGGTGGAGAGCCGGTGAGCAATGACAAGACTGGTATGGCCCGCCGATACCTCGCGCATGGCAGCCAGGATGGCGGCCTCGGAGTTGGAGTCGAGCGCCGAGGTGGCTTCGTCGAACACCAGGATGGGGGCGCCCTTGAGCAGAACCCGCGCGATGGCGATGCGCTGCTTCTCGCCACCGGAGACCTTGAGGCCACGCTCGCCCACGATGGTCTGGTCGCCCTGGGGCAGGGCGGCGATAAAGCCGTCCAGGTGGGCCATACGGATGGCCCGGTCGATCGCCGCATCGGAGGCCTCCGGGTTGCCGTAGGCGATGTTCTCGCGAATGCTGGTGTTGAACAGCACCGTGTCCTGGGGGACCACGGCAATGGCGCGTCGCAGGCTCTCCAGTGTGACCTGGCGGATGTCCTGATCGTCAATGGTGATGGTGCCACCGTCGACGTCATAAAAGCGGTAGAGTAGCCGGGCGATGGTGCTTTTGCCGGCGCCGGAGGCCCCGACGATGGCGATGCGCTCGCCCGCGGCTACCCGAAATGACAGGCGGTTCAGAATGGGTCGTTCAGCATGGTAGCCGAATGATACATCGCGAAATTCAATCTCGCCGCTTTCCACAATCAGTGGTCGGGCCTCGGGCGCGTCTTCGATGCGCGGCTCGCGCTGAAGCAGCCCGAGCATGTTTTCCAGGTCGGTCAGCGCCCGGCGCATTTCCCGATAGACAAAGCCGAGAAAGTTCAGGGGGATGAACAGCTGGATCATATAGGCGTTGATCATGGCCAGATCACCCAGGGTCATGGATCCGTCGATGACCGACTGAGCCGCCATGAACATCATGCCCGTAATGGCGGCGGCAATGATCAGTGCCTGCCCGGAGTTGAGTGCCAACAGGGACAGGCGGTTTTTGAGTTTGGCTTTTTCCCATTGGGCCAGAAAGTCGTCATAGATGTGAGCTTCAAACTGTTCATTGTTGAAGTATTTGACGGTTTCGTAGTTGAGCAGACTGTCGACGGCGCGGGTGTTGGTGGAGGAGTCGGCCTGATTGGCTTCGCGCACAAAGCGCGTGCGCCACTCGGTGGTCCAGACGGTGAAGCCGATATAGACCGAGACGGCGGCCAGGATGATCAGCGCGTACCAGACCGAGAAGGCCAGGGTAAAAATGGCGGCGACCATGAATATTTCAAACAGCGTGGGCACGATGTTGAACATCAGCGAGCGCATCATGAAGTTGATGGCATTGGTGCCGCGCTCGATGTCCCGGCTGATGCCGCCGGTTTGTCGGCTCAGGTGAAAATCCAGCTCCAGCCGGTGCAGATGCTCGAACACACGCAGGCCGATGCGGCGCATGGCCCGCTCGGTCACGCGGCTGAAGATGGCATCGCGCAGCTCCCCGAAAAACACGGAGCCAAAGCGTAAAAAGCCGTAGAACAGAACGAAGGTGATGGGCAGTACCAGCTCGGGCTGCAGGCTGCGATCGACGCCGTCGACGATATGCTTGAGCGCCCAGGGCATGGCCAGAGTGGCGCCCTTGGCCGCCAAGAGCGCGAGTATGGCCAGGCACACGCGGCCTTTGAAATCCCAGAGGTAGGGCCAGATGTAGCCCCATACCTGACGCAGGTTGATGCGCGGCACCGAGGGATCGGGCGCCGCAGGTGGGAGCCGGCTGGACATTCCGCGCATAGAATCCTCAATGTTGGGGTGTGGCCAGTCAGGAATGGCGCCAATGCTTGTGACACCAGAAGTGCCATGATGCCAGTTTGAACCGTAAAAATCTCAGTGGATCCGGTCAGCCGAAGCTCGCGCGCGGGCTTTCCCGGATTTCGATCCGCTATAATGACCTTTTCGTTCTTTGTCGCCTCTGGGAGTCCTATGGATCAGGTTCAATCAACAGAAAAGCGCAATATCGCCATTCTGGCGCTCAGCCAGACCCTGTTCATGATCGTCTCGATTACCGTCATGACCTTGAGCGGGGTGGTGGGGTACCGTCTCAGCCCGGAGCCGGGACTGGCAACCCTGCCCATTGCCATGATGATGGTGGGGGCCGTGGTGTCCACTCTGCCGGCGTCGCTGTTTATGAAGCGGGTAGGGCGGCGTGTCGGGTTTCTGGTGGGTGCCGGCGTCGGGGGGATTGGCGGCGGCCTGCTGGCGTTTGTCGCGGTTGCCCTTGACTCCTTCTGGTGGTTTTGCGCCGGCAACCTGCTGTTGGGGCTTTATCAGGGCTTCGCCATGTATTACCGGTTTGCGGCGGTGGATGTGGCCAGTCCCGGCTTTCGCAGTCGTGCCATGTCGCTGGTGTTGGCCGGCGGTGTCGCGGCGGCCTTTCTCGGTCCCTGGAATGCGAGCCTGACCAACACCTGGATTCCCGCGGTGCGCGATGGCGGCCCCTACGTGATGATCGCTGTCATGGCGCTGCTCTCTGTCTTTTTCCTGCACTTTCTGCGTGTGCCGGCGGCGGGGGAGCCGCATCCCGGCGAGCGTTCGCGCCGTTTGAGTGAGATAGCGGGTCTCGGGCATTTTCGGCTCGCAGTGCTCACCAGTGCGGTCGGCTATGCCATCATGATTCTGGTGATGACCGCCACACCTCTTGCCATGCGGGCTTCGGGCTTTGAGATGGAGCAGGTAGCGTTCATCATGCAGTGGCATGTGCTGGGGATGTTTGTGCCCTCATTTTTTACCGGCAGTCTGATTGCGCGCTTTGGCGTCCTGTCAATACTGCTGTGCGCGGCCGTGCTGCTTGCGGCAGCCTCTCTGGTCGCGTTTCTCGGGGAGAGCCTGCCTCATTTCTGGCTGGCGCTGTTATTGCTGGGCGTGGGCTGGAATTTCTCGTTCATTGGTGGCAGCGCGCTCCTGGCCAGTACCCACAGCGAGTCCGAGCGGGGCAAGGTGCAGGGAGTGAACGATTTGGTCGTGCTCTCGCTGGTGGCAATTGGCTCGCTGATGGCGGGCACGTTGTTTCATCATCTGGGCTGGAGCGGGCTCAATGCAGCGATGCTGCCCGCCTCGGTATTGATAGCTTTTGGCGTTGTCGGTGTCAGGTTTACAGAGGCCCTACGTCAACGCCAACCATAAAAGTACGCCCGCCTGAACCCAGGGTGCGCACGCGGATTGAGAGGGTTTATGAAACGAAGTTGGTGGCAATGTGCCTGTGTCGTCCTGGGCGGCATGGCGATCCTGAATGCGCCTGTCATGGCGGACGAGGTACAGCACGAGCTCTCCGTGGGTCTGGGGCTTGGCGGCGTGATCGCGCCAGACTATCGGGGTTCGGGTGAGTATCAACGCACAATTTCGCCCATTCCCTATTTTGTGTACACGGGTCGCTTCTTCAAGGCGGACCGAGACGGGATGCGTAGCGATCTGTTTCAGGGCGAGTCGTTTGAAATCAACTTCAGCGCCAGTGCGACCCTGACACCCGAGAGCCATCGCACCCCACGGCGCGATGGTATGCCGAGCCTGTATTCCACCCTGGAGTTGGGGCCTGCGTTGAACATCAATCTGACCGGTGAGCGTATCAATGACGGCTGGATGCTGAGCCTGCCTTTGCGCGGCGTTGTCGCCATCAGTGCCAATCCTGAATGGGTTGGTTGGGCGGTGAGTCCGCAAGTGGTGCGGCGCTGGCGTAATGAGGAAAGAACACTCACTTTTCGCACAGGCCCTTACTTTGCCGATCAAAGCTACCACCGGTATTACTATCAGGTTGAGTCCCAATATGCTCGGGAAGACCGTCCGACGTTTGATGTGGGAGCGGGGTACAGTGGCTGGAGTAGCCAACTGGTGTTCAGCCAGCGCCGGGGCGACTGGTGGTTTGGTATCTACGGGCGTTACGAGAACCTGAGTGGCGCGGTGTTCGAGAAGAGCCCCTTGTTGGAGACAAAGCACGTCTTCAATGTCGGTGGCGGTATCAGCCGCATCTTCTTCTAGCTCAATGTGGTTCGGACGGGGGCTCAGCGTCGCGATGCGCCCACCCCGGATTTTGTCATCGACCCTGATGCTGGGCTAAACTCCGGGAACAATCCGCAAAACCAAGGGCCCAGGTTATGATGATTGCCAGCTTCGTGTTTTTTCTGCTGATTTTTGTTGCCATCGGCGCCTGGTCGGTGGTGGCCAGCAAGCGTACAACGGCGGATTATCTGACGGCGGGGCAGAGCATCAAGCCCTGGCTGGTGGCGCTCTCGGCGGTGGCCACCAATAACAGCGGCTATATGTTTACCGGCATGATCGGCTTCACCTATGTGAACGGTCTGTCGTCCATCTGGTTGATGATCGGGTGGATTCTGGGTGATTTTATCGGCTCTATCACCCTGTGGCGCGCCATTCGTGATACCACGGAAAAGCGCGACCTGCACTCTTTCAGCGGGCTGGTGACCCGCTGGTGGGGGCAGCACTATCGGCGGCTGCGGGCCTTGTCGGGTGTGCTGATTCTGCTGTTTCTGGGCACCTACGCCGGGGCCCAACTCAACGCCGGCAGCAAAGCCCTGCACGTGGCTCTGGACTGGGATCTGGCCACGGGCGCCTGGATCGGGGCCATCATTGTACTGATTTACAGCTTCGCCGGCGGTATTCGCGCCTCCATCTGGACCGATGCGGCGCAATCGGTGGTGATGGTGGTGGCCATGCCCTTGATGATGTGGATGGCCGTGCAGGAGGTTGGCGGCTGGAGTGCGATGATGGAGGGGCTGCACTCGGTTGAGGGCGGCTACATGAACTGGTTCCAGCCCGACAGCACGGTCTGGTCGGCCCTGCTGTTTGTGGTGGGCTGGTTCTTTGCTGGCTTTGGTGTGGTGGGCCAGCCCCATGTCATGGTCCGCTATATGAGCCTGACCGACGCCTCGTTGATGAATCAGGTGCGGGTCTACTACTATGGCTGGTTTACCTTCTTTTATGGAGCCACCATCATTGTCGGGTTGTTGTCGCGCCTGATCATCACCGATCGGGCGGAATTCGACAGCGAGTTGGCGCTACCGACCATGGCGGTGGAGTTGATGCCCGCGATTCTCGCCGGTGTGGTCTTGGCCGGACTGTTTGCCGCGACCATGTCCACTGCCGATTCACTGGTGCTGAGCTGCTCGGGGGCCATCTCCCGGGACCTGCGCTCCGACCGGCCGCTTGGCTTCCTGCAGACAAAATTGGCGACGCTGCTGGTGATCGGTATTGCGTTGATACTGGCCCTGTACGGCAACGACAGCGTTTTTGAGCTGGTGGTTCTGGCCTGGGGGCTGCTCGCGTCCGCTTTTGCGCCACTGCTGCTGATTTATCGATTTCGGCGGTTGCCCTCGGAGCCACAGTGCATCACCATCATGCTCGCGGGCGTGGTCGCCTATCTGGTTTCCCACTACACGGTGGTGTCTGATTACGTCTATGAATTGATGCCCTCCATGCTGGTGGCGTTCATCACCTATGCGCTTATCAATGCGGTATCACCGGTGGAGCGGATTCCGTCTTCTTTTTCCAATGACGCTCAATGAAATAGGTGAATCTCAGGTTGTCTGATTCTTTCAAAGCCCGCCGCCGGTCGGCCTTTTCCTCGCCGGAATTCCGGCGCTACTACGCGGCCAGCTCCTGCTCCACCTTCGGGCTCTGGATCATGCGCTTCATGCTCGGCTGGACTGCCTGGTCCCTGACCGAGTCGGCGTTCTGGGTGGGGCTGGTGAGCACCGCCATGTTGATTCCGACCTTTCTGCTGTCTCCCATTTTCGGGGTGGTGGCCGATCGCATCAAGCTGCGCACCGGGCTGCTGACCACCACGCTCTGTCAGGGGCTGGTGGGGGTTGCCGCCGGCAGTACCTACTGGGCGGGCTGGTTGACCATTGAGTGGTTGCTGGTCTTGACCTTCTTCAAGGGAATGGTGACTTCCGCCCATCAACCCATGCGCCTGTCCATGATGCCGCGCTTGATCGATCGCTCCCTGCTGCCCAGTGGCATCGGCCTTTCGGCCATGATGTTCAACTCTTCGCGCATTATCGGGCCGGCGGTGGGCGCGGGGCTGTTGTCGCTGACTTCAAGTGGGGTGGTGTTCTGGGTGTCGGCACTGCTGTTTTTTGTGGCTTTTGCGCTACTGTTCCGGTTACCCCCCTTGTGGCCCCAGACCGTGGATGAGCCCAAAACCATGGCCCAGGATCTCGGCGCGGGCTTTCGTTTTGCGGTGGCCAGCCCCTCCATCCGGCTGATTTTTTTACTGGTGGTCATCAACGGTGTGCACGGTCGGACCCTGATCGAGTTGTTGCCGGCACTGTCCGGGCAGCTGCTCAACGGGAGTGCCAACACTCTGGCTCTGTTGACCGCGCTGGCGGGGTTCGGCTCTATCCTGGGCGGGTTGATCATGTCGCGTCAGCGCGGCAGTGAGCGTCGTCTCGTCCGGTTGGTGTATCTGTCGCTCGCGCTGGGCGCCGCAGCGTTGCTGCCGGTGCACTGGTTCAATCAGGTGGTGGCCATCAGTCTGATGATCTTTGCGCTGAGTCTGTGCCTCACCGTGGTGGGCACCGGTTGTCAGGCACTGATCCAGTTGACGGTAGAAGACGAATACCGGGGGCGGGTGCTGAGCCTCTGGACCGTGCTGGCCATGGGGGTTCCGGCGATCGGGGCCTTTGTCATGGGCGCGCTGGCCGACGGCTGGGGCTTCGCTCCGGTACTGGTGGGGTTCAGTCTGGCCGTGATAGCCGTTACCCTGTTACTTCTGCCCTTTCGACGGGTCGTTCAGTTAAAGGAGACCGATTGATGAAACGCTGGCAATGTATGATGTGCGGGTTCATTTACGACGAGCAAGAGGGCTGGCCGGAAGACGGCATTGAGCCCGGCACTGCCTGGGAAGATGTGCCCGATGACTGGGTCTGCCCCGATTGTGGTGCCAGTAAAAGCGATTTTGAAATGGTTGAAGTCGACTAGACAAAGCGCTCGTTGATCGCCCCTTTTTGGAAGGCTCTACGATTCGCTCAAAGCGCCGGATGCCAGTAAAAATTTCCGCTGGTCAAATGTTGTACCTCCGCTTGCAGCTCAAGCCGTTGATCCAGAGGAACGTCGACGGACAGGGTCACAGACTGGGCATAGTCGGCGCTGATGACTGCGATCTGTCGTTGTTCCAGGCAGTGCCGGACCCGCTCTTCATGGGCAAAGTCTACATCGATAAGAATGTTCTGCGTGGGAGTTACCTGTCGCCACTGGGCCCGATCCAGTGCCTGCGAAACCGATGCACCGTAGGCCCGTACCAGCCCGCCAGCCCCGAGCTTGACTCCGCCGAAGGTGCGCACCACGATCGCCAGGCAGTCGCTGGCCCCGCGTTGGGTGAGGACATGCAGGATGGGTTTGCCGGCGGTGCCGGAAGGTTCGCCGTCGTCGTTAAAGGCCTGACTTCGCGGCTGATCGGCCGGTCCGAGCAGGTAGGACCAGCAGTGGTGCGAGGCATCGGGGTAGCGTGACTTGATCCTCTCCAGTTCCGCCATGGCCTGCTCGCGGTTATTCACAGGAAAAAGCAGGGCGGTAAAAGTGCTGCGCTTTTCTTCGACTACCGCCTCGGTGGGGGAGGCCAGTGCGGTGTAGGGGACTTGCGGCGACGGGGTATTTTCCATGATCGGCCTGGCGTCAGGCGCGACCGGGTGTCGCGCCTGTCTGATGATTGGCGGTGAAGCTTACAGCACCGACAGTGGCATGTTCAAAGCCCGGTGGCTGATTCTGTGTTGCTCTTCCTGTTTTTGGGTTTCAGCCATGCGCCGCTGCTCCTGCTGATTGTTCCAGGCGATGATGCTGTAGAAGTTGCGAATGTTGCGCACGTAGGTGACCGGTTCCCATCCGCGTGCATAGCCGTAGCGGGTGTATTTGTAATAGCCGCGCTTGGCCAGCAGGGGCAGGTGCTCGCGCACGTCTTCCCAGCGGTCCGGGTTGTGGCCCAGCGCCTGGGTGATTTTGCGGGCGTCTTCCAGATGTCCCATGCCCACGTTGTAGGCGGCCAGCGCCAGCCAGGTGCGATCCTCACCCTGAATACGTTCGGGTAAGCGGTGGTAGAGGCTGTGAAAGTACTTTGCGCCGCCGTAGATGCTCTGGGCAGGATCGAGCCGGTTGCTGATCTCCATGTCCTTGGCCGCCGCCATGGTCAGCATCATCAGCCCCCGGACACCGGTATAGGAACGGGCCTCCGGGTTCCAGTGCGATTCCTGGTAGCTGATGGCGGCCAGCAGCTGCCAATCCAGGTCAAACTCTTCGGCCGCCGCTTTCAGCGCTTCTTCCCATTGGGGCAGGCGCTTTTCCAGGCGGTAGGAGAAGAGCAGGGCACCACCGGTGGTGACTTCGTTGATGTGTTCGTACAGACGCTCTTCGATACCCGCCAGGGTGCCATCGGCTTTGATCCGCTTCATGTAGTCCTGCGCAGCCCGGTACAGGCTCTCATCCTGACTTTGCGGAAAAGCCCAGGCCAGCTCCTGGGGTTCGCCCAGGGCAAAGGCGGCGCGTGCGCGGGGGAAAACGTGGCGATTGAGCTCGTAGGCGTTGGAGTCGACCACAGCGTAATCCACCTGACCACTATGCACCATTTCCAGCAGGTCGATCATCTCGACCGAGGTTTCTTCCCGCCAGGTCAGTTCCGGGTGCTTCTGCTGGAGCTCTTGCAGACGTTCGGCGTGTGAGGAGTCGGCGATGACCAGAATATCCTCGCCAATCAGGTCTTCAATCGACTCGGGGGCCGGTGTGCGGCTGTTATAGAGTACCTGCTGAGTAATGGTCAGATAGGGCTCATTGAATTTGACTTTCTTCTGGCGACTGTCGGTGATGGTCAGGCCGGCGGCCGCCAGGTGAGTCTGGCCTTCCTGGACTTTGGCGAGCATGGTCTGCAGGTTTTCTTCATCTTCAATGACCAGCTTGACGCCCAGCTCGTTGGCGAACTGTTGCAGCATCAGATACTCGAGACCGGTTTGCCCGTGGGGGCCCTGATAGTAGGTGGTGGGACCGTTGCGGGAGACAACCCGCAGCTCCCCCAGAGCGATGACCCGCTCCAGCGTGGTCGGTGGCTTGCTGCCGACCAACAGAAGGCTGACGGCGATCAACGCCAGACAGATTGAAGTGTATGACAGCGCCCGGATAAAGCCCTGTGCTTTGCTGACATCCATTTAGGGTAGCTCCTCACCGATGTTACGGATGTGGAGTCAGATCCTTCCTTAACTCATCTGACCCGTGCAAAATTTGTGCGATTCTAATGCTTGTGGCTGTGAACCGCTAGCTTGTATTTTGACCAATTTTAGGGTAGAGGATTGGCCAATTGGTCGCATTTTAACCGAAATCCAGATTGTTGTCGACTTGGGTGCCACTCGAGGTGTTGTGGCCCCGGCCTTTATCGGCCTTACCGTCGCAAGAGAAGGCGCTAAACAGCTGCCTTGAGCGTTCGAATAAAGTACAATTGCGCCCTCTTCAAAACCCTCCGAACCACTGAGGTCCTGATTGACATGCTGATTTTGCGCGGCGCCCCCGCTCTTTCCTCTTTTCGATGTGAAAAACTCCTGGCTGGCCTCAAAAGCCGAGTCCCCGCCATTACTGGCCTCAGCGCTGAGTACGTGCATTTTGCCGACCTGGAGCAGGCGCTCAGCGATGACCAGGAGTCGGTGTTGGCGCAGTTGCTGACCTATGGTCCCAAGCCCGAAGGCGGCCCGGCCGCCGAACGCGGTCAGCTGTTTCTGGTGGTTCCCCGTCCCGGGACGATCTCCCCCTGGGCCTCCAAGGCGACCGATATCGCCCGTAACTGCGGCCTCACCCAGGTACGCCGCCTGGAGCGTGGTACGGCCTTCTATATAGAGGGTGACGTAAGCGCCGATGACCGATCGGCCATTGCCGAGCAGCTGCACGACCGGATGGTGGAGACGGTCATGGATGACCTGGAGCAGGCTGAGCGGCTGTTTGTGCGCCAGAAGCCTGCGCCCCAGACCAGCGTGGATGTACTCGGTGGTGGCCGCGAGGCGCTCGCCCGGGCCAACAGCGAGCTGGGGCTGGCGCTGGCCGACGACGAGATCGACTACTTGGTCGAGAGCTTCCAGGGGCTGGGTCGCAATCCAGTGGATGTGGAGCTGATGATGTTCGCCCAGGCGAACTCGGAGCACTGCCGCCACAAGATCTTCAATGCCTCCTGGACACTGGATGGCGAGGACCAGCCGCGCAGCCTGTTCAAAATGATCAAGAACACCTACGAGCAGGGCGGGGAGCAGGTGCTGTCCGCCTACGCCGACAATGCGGCGGTAGTGGCGGGGCACGAAGCGGGGCGCTTCTATCCCGATCCGGAAGACCAGCGTTACGGCTACCATCAGGAGCCCATCAACCTCCTGATGAAGGTGGAAACCCACAATCACCCCACCGCCATTGCGCCTTTTCCCGGTGCGGGCACCGGGGCCGGGGGCGAAATCCGCGATGAGGGCGCTGTGGGTCGCGGCTCCAAGCCCAAAGTGGGGCTTTCGGGCTTTACCGTCTCAAACCTGCAGATCCCCGATTTCGAGCAGCCCTGGGAAGAGGACTACGGCCGTCCCGGGCGTATCGCCAGCCCGCTGAATATCATGCTGGAGGGGCCCATCGGGGGCGCGGCCTTCAATAACGAATTCGGCCGTCCCAATATCAACGGCTATTTCCGCACCTTTGAAGACGATTTTGACGGTGAGCGTCGGGGTTATCACAAGCCCATCATGCTGGCCGGCGGTTACGGCAACATCAAGTCCGAGCATGTCGATAAGCCGCCCTTCAGCGCCGGCGCCAAGCTGGTGGTGCTGGGCGGCCCCGCCATGCTCATCGGTCTGGGGGGCGGTGCCGCCTCCTCCATGGATTCCGGCCGTTCCACGGAAGATCTGGATTTTGCCTCGGTCCAGCGCCAGAACCCGGAAATCGAGCGTCGCTGTCAGGAAGTGATTGATCGCTGCTGGCAGCAGGGCGAGCACAACCCCATCGCGTTCATCCACGATGTGGGCGCCGGCGGCCTGTCCAACGCCTTCCCCGAGCTGGTGAAGGACGGGGGCTGCGGCGGTAATTTCGAGTTGCGCAATGTGCCCAACGATGAACCCGGCATGAGCCCCCTGGCCATCTGGTGCAACGAATCCCAGGAGCGCTATGTGCTGGCGATCCAGCCGGACGACTTGGCCCGCTTTGAGGCGCTGTGTGAACGCGAGCGCTGCCCCTATGCCGTGGTGGGCGAGGCCACCAGCGAGCAGCATCTGCGGGTCAATGACACCCACTTTGATGCCTGCCCGGTCGATCTGCCCATGTCGGTGCTGTTCGGCAAGCCGCCGAAAATGCACCGCAGCGCCGAGCGTTACCAGGCCACCACCCAGCCCTTCGGCACCGCCGAACTGGATATTAACGAAGCCGCCGAGCGGGTGTTGAAGCACCCGGCGGTGGCCAGCAAGAGCTTTCTGATCACCATTGGCGACCGCTCGGTGACCGGCATGGTGGCGCGCGACCAGATGGTCGGCCCCTGGCAGGTGCCAGTGGCGGACTGCGCCGTGACCACGGTCAGCTATGACAGCTTCAAGGGCGAGGCCATGAGCATGGGCGAGCGCACCCCGGTGGCGCTGCTGGATGCACCGGCCTCCGGTCGGCTGGCCATTGCCGAGGCCATCACCAATCTGGCCGCCACCCGAATCGAGAAGCTCTCCGACATCAAGCTCTCCGCCAACTGGATGTGCGCCTCCGGCCACAAGGGCGAGGATGAAAAGCTCTACCGTACCGTTGAGACAGTGGGTATGGAGCTGTGCCCGGCGCTGGGCATCACCATTCCGGTGGGCAAGGACTCAATGTCCATGCGTACCGCCTGGCAGGAAGAGGGCCAGGACAAGGCGGTCACCGCGCCCCTGTCACTGGTGATTACCGCTTTCTCACCGGTTACAGACGTGCGCCAGACGGTGACCCCCCAGCTGCAGACCGAGTGCGGCCCCACTGACCTGATTCTGGTGGATCTGGGCAACGGCAAGCACCGCCTGGGCGGGTCCATTCTGGCTCAGGTCTACAACGAACTGGGCGAGGAATCCCCGGATCTGGACAGCGCCGATCAGCTCAAAGGCTTCTTTAACGCCGTCCAGGCCACCCTGGCGGAGGGCCAGCTGCTGGCCTATCACGATCGCAGCGACGGGGGCCTGTTTACCACCCTGACGGAAATGGCGTTCGCCGGTCACTGTGGTCTGGATGTGAGTGTCACTGGTCTGGGAGAGGACCCGTTGGCGGCTCTGTTCAGCGAAGAGCCCGGCGCCGTCCTTCAGGTGGCGCGCGAGTATCGCGACGCGGTGCTGGCGCGTTTCGAGCGGGCCGGTGTGCCCGCCTCGGTCATCGGTGCGCCCAACGAAGACGACTGGGTGCGTATCAACCAGAGCGGTGAGCTGATTTTTGATCAGTCCCGGGCGATTCTGCAGACGCTCTGGTCGGAAACCAGCTATCGCCTGCAGGCGCTGCGCGACAATCCCGAGTGTGCCCGTCAGGAGTTTGAAACGCTGCTGAGCACTGATCAGGGTCTGAGCGCCGAGCTCAGTTTTGACCCGAGCCAGGATGTCGCCGCGCCCTATATCCAGACGGGCAAACGCCCGTCCGTGGCGGTTCTGCGCGAGCAGGGCGTCAATGGCCAGGTGGAAATGGCGGCCGCCTTCGACCGTGCCGGCTTCAATGCCGTGGATGTCCACATGAGCGACATTCTCTCGGGACGTCGGTCCCTGGAGGAGTTCAAGGGTCTGGTGGCCTGTGGCGGTTTCTCTTATGGCGACGTGCTGGGTGCCGGCGAGGGCTGGGCCAAAACGGTGCTGTTCAATCCGCGCGCCAGGGACCAGTTTGCCGCTTTTTTCGAGCGCAATGACACCTTCAGTCTGGGTGTGTGCAACGGCTGTCAGATGATGTCCAACCTCAAATCGCTGATCCCCGGCACCGAACACTGGCCGCACTTTGTGCGCAACCGCTCGGAGCAATTCGAGGCCCGCTTCAGTCTGGTACGGATTGAGGAGTCGCCCTCGGTGCTGCTCTCGGGCATGGCCGGCTCCCACCTGCCGGTCGCGGTGGCACACGGCGAAGGTCGGGCGGAGTTTGCCGACGAAGCCGCCCAATCGAGCGTCGATACCAGTGGCCTGGTGGCCCTGCGGTATCTGGACAACAATCTTCAGGTTACCGAACGCTACCCGGCCAACCCCAATGGCTCACCGGCCGGCCTGACCGGCGTGACCAGCCGCGATGGTCGGGCCACCATCATGATGCCGCACCCGGAGCGGGTGTTCCGCACCGTGACCAACTCCTGGCACCCGGATAGCTGGGGAGATGATGGTCCCTGGCTGCGCCTGTTCCGCAACGCGCGGGTTTTTGTCGAGTAAGCGAGGCCTGTTGATGAGACGACTGACCGTCGGGATCGTAATCGCACTGCTGCTACACGGCTGCGTCAGCTTGGACGAGCGGGAACAAGAGGCGCGGGCCGAGGCGCAGTCGGAGGACCAGCCGGAGACCCAGGCGCCGAGTTTTGAGGAGACCCTGCTGGCGGATCCGGCCCTTGATGGGGTGTTCGTGGTGCCGGGCACGGACTTCAGCCGGTACGACTCGATCATCCTGACCGAGCTGGATCTGGCCCAGTGGCGGCCGGCGGGGCGGGCGCTGCCGTTGCAGGACCTCAATCGCAATGACCGGGCCTTCATGACCGAACAGTACACCCAGGCCATGGTTCACTATGTGACCCAGCGTGGTGATTTCCAGTTGAGTGTCGATCCGGGGGAGTCAGTCCTGGAGGTGCTGGCCAGCCTGCATCAGGGCGTTCAGTCGGGCGGGGATGAGCCTGGCCAGGCCGCGCGGGGCAACATTGTGATGCTGATCAACTGGGAGCTGTATGACTCTGTGACCGGCCGACTGGTGGCGACCATGACCAGCCGCCAGCCCGTCGATCGCACCCTCAATGAGCGCGCGAGCCCACTGACCGCCATGCAGGTGAGTCGGGCTTTCAGCCGCTGGGCGGTGTGGTTTGAAACGGAGTTGAATGCGCTGAGAGAGGAAGGGCAACCCTGAGGGTTGCCCCAAGCGAGTGGCTTTTTACTCGTGGTTGATGACCATCACATCGTCGTCCAGAGCGGCGATCAGGCGCTCGGCGGTGTTGCCGCGGCGAGAGGTCGCCATGCCGTTCTGGCCCAGAGTACCCATCACCACCAGGTCGGCGTTGATATCGGTGGCCACTTCTGCCACCACATCCGAAGTGTACCCGTTGCGAACGTGGATGCGATCCTGGTCCAGGCCGGTTTCGCGCACCAGCCGGCCCCGGTCGGGATAGCTCATCGAGTCCAGATAACCGTTCACGACGTGGAATTCCGCGTTGTAGAGTTCGGCATAGTGGCGTCCCTGTTCCAGAATGAGCTTGTTCAACTCTTTCTGCACATCGCGTGAGGCCTGGAAGTTCACCGCGGCCAGAATCACCTTGCGCTGGGGTTTGGCGCCCGGACGGATCAGAACCACGGGGCAGTGTGCTCCCTTGAGCAGTTCCCACTTGGATTCGGTGAAGGTGAAGCGGGTGTAGTTGACTTTGGCGTGGACCGGCAGGTAGATCAGGTCGGCGCCAAAACGTTTGGCAGACTGCATGATGGAGGCCTGCCACTCGCTCGACCAGGTCACTTCAATCAGGTATTCGATACCGGCGTCTTCCAGGGGCTTTTTGATGGCCTCATCGAACCAGCGCTGGTCGCGAAACAGTTTGTCGTTGCTGGCCCGGGTGTCTACCGCATCGCCATCGACGGCGACAAAAACGTAGACATAGGGTTTGATGTCCTGCAGCTTGGCGGTAATGGCCGCGCGCTCCAGGGCAACATGTTGTTCGTCGTTCGGGTCGACTACGACAAAGAGTTTGGGCTGTTCGGTCGTCATATTGGCTCCTGCTGTGGTCCAAATCGGGTATATTGTTATTAATGTTGTAGCATAGCAACCAGCGAATTTTTTTTACAGTGGAAATTTACCGGCGGTGATCGCGCGGATCCACCCGGCTCACTGAAGCGATACCATTGGCGCCAGGGCAGGTATGTGGCGACCGGCGGCCTTGAAACCTGGGGTAGTGGCCCGATTTACTTTATGATGAGTGGGTTAGACCAGCCAAGGCTGATCGCAACCCGAGTACAACCGGCAGTCGCAGGAGACAATCATGCCCAATGATCGAGAATGGCAACGACGGACAGACGAGTGGGTCAAGGCGAGCCACGAGTCGCGCAAGAAGAAGGAAGCCGAGCGGCGCGATCGGCCGCCCGAGTACGCCGAACGCCGCCGGCGCTCTTGATTGAGAAGAGGCCGCAGGCGCGTTGATTGAGAAGAAGCCGCAGGTTCTCTTCATCTAGAAGAAGCCGCCGGCGCTGATTGGGAGGAGTAGGACTCCACACGGGTCGTGGCGCGGGTTACTCCTCCGCCTCTCCCGGCAGCGGCGGCGTCCAGCCCCCCAGTGATTTCCACTGATTGACGATGTAGCAGAACAGCTCGGCGGTTTTTTCCGCGTCGTAGGCGGCGCTGTGGGCGGCGCTGTTGCTGAAGTCGATGCCGGCCGTGCGACAGGCCTTGGCCAGCACCGTCTGGCCACAGGCCAGCCCGGCGAGAGTGGCCGTGTCAAAGCAGGAAAAGGGATGGAAGGGATTGCGTTTGATGTTGCAACGGGCGACAGCCGCGTTGACAAACCCCAGATCAAAATGAGCGTTGTGGGCCACCATCACCGCCCGGGTGCAGCCGGCTGCCTTGACCGCCTGGCGCACGGCTTTGAGCAGGTCGGGCATCACCATCATTTCCGGCTCCGCCGGCCGGTCGGGGCTGTCGGGGTCGATCCCGGTGAAATCCAGTGCCGATTGTTCGATATTGGCGCCCTCAAAAGGCTCCACGGTAAAATCCAGCGTCCGGTCGGGCGTCAGAATGCCGTACTCATCCATGGTCAGGGTCACCGCTGCAATTTCCAGCAGGGCATCGGTGGCACAATTGAACCCGCCGGTTTCCACATCCACCACCACGGGCAGATAGCCGCGAAAACGGCTGGCCATCGGGGATGCCGGGTCTTTTGCTGCCTCGGGTTGATTCACAGATACCTCTATGCGTTGGTGGTTTTCAGTTGCCAGTTCAGAGTCTCGCCGGCATTGAGAGGAGTCAGGGTGGTGTCACCCATGGGCAGCTCGGTCGGGAGCGTCCAGGGGTGCCTGATCAGGGTGATGGTGTCCGTGTTGCGCGGCAGCTGATAAAAGTCCGGCCCGAAATGGCTGGCGAACGCTTCGAGCTTGTCCAGCGCCCCCGCGCGCTCAAACACTTCAGCGTAGAGTTCCAGGGCCGAATAGGCGGTGTAACAGCCGGCGCAGCCACAGCTGGCCTCTTTTTTGGCGCGGGCGTGAGGCGCCGAGTCGGTGCCCAGGAAGAACTTGGGATTGCCGCTGGTGGCGGCCTTGACCAGTGCCTCCTGGTGGCGGTTGCGCTTGAGGATCGGCAGGCAGTAATAGTGCGGACGAATGCCGCCCACCAGCATGTGGTTGCGGTTGTACAGCAGGTGATGGGCGGTAATGGTCGCGCCCACCCGCGGACCGGCGGCCTCGACAAAGTCCACTGAATCCTTCGTGGTGATGTGCTCCAGCACCGTATGCAGTTCGGGGAAATCGGCGACCAGGCGCGCGAAGGTGCGTTCCAGGAAGACCCGCTCGCGATCGAAGATGTCGATGTCCGAATCGGTCACTTCCCCGTGCGCCAGAAAGCGCATGCCTTCTTTCTGCAGGGCTTCCAGCACCGGGTAGAGCCCGTTAATGTCGGTCACACCGGAGGCGGAGTTGGTGGTGGCGCCGGCGGGGTAGAGCTTGGCCGCCACCACACCGGCGGCTTTTGCGCGGCGGATATCCTCGGGCGTTGTCTGATCTGTCAGGTAGAGCACCATCAGCGGCTCGAAATGGCTGCCGGCGGGACGGGCAGCCAGAATCCGTTCCCGGTAGTCCCGGGCCATGTCGGCAGTGGTCACCGGGGGCACCAGGTTGGGCATGATGATGGCGCGTTGAAACTGGTGCGCCGCGTCGGCCACGGTGCGCTCCAGGGCATCGCCATCGCGCAGATGCAGGTGCCAATCGTCGGGGCGGGTGAGGGTAATTTCCTGGGACATGTGCTCGCAATGGCCTCGGCTGATCGTCTGATGAGCGCGCATGCTACCAAAATTGCCGCTAAAGCGCAGCCGCTCTGAGCCGACAACCCCTATGTTGAGTCAAGTCCAATGTGAGCCGTTCGGGGTAGAGAATGCGATGATAAAGAGCCAACGGGAGCCGTTTTCGGGCGGCCGCGGGGTAATGGTGCTGTTGCTGTTGGCCCTGAGCCTGGCCTTCAGTGCGGTGCGGGCCGAGACCTTTGCCGGCCCCATGGCCGAAGCCCAGTGGCGCCTGTCATCGTCCGTGTTTGAATGTCGCCTGTCGCACGAGATCCCGCGTTTTGGCGCGGCCATCTTCTCCCGTCGGGCCGGCGAGGAGCAGCGTTTCTATCTGCAGCAGGATAATCGCCACCTCGCCGGCGGGGAGGCACGGCTGCGCGCCGAGCATCCCCTTTGGCGTGAAAATGCACTGCCGCGCCCTCTGGGTACCTTTGAAGTGTCGGAGGAGTCGACCGCGTTGAATCTCAGCTGGCAGCAATCCCAGCGGCTGGCCGCCGAGCTGGGTGAGGGCATGCGGCTGGTATTCACCCGCGAGCCCTGGCACGGCAGCGAACAACCGGTAGAGGTGGTGCTGGAGCCCATCGGCTTCCGCCCCGGTATCGATGGGTTTCACGAGTGCCTGGTGGATCTTCTGCCCGTGAATTTCGATCAGGTTTCCCGCACGGCGCTCTACTTTCCCCAGGGCGGAGAAGAACTGCCTCGAGAGGAGCAGGAAAAGCTGGATCAGGTGGCGCTTTACGCCAATGCCGATGAGCGCATCAGCGCCTTCTACATCGACGGCCATACCGATGGCTCCGGTCTGCGGGCCGACAACCTTGAGCTGTCGCGGGAGCGGGCCGAAAGGGTGGCCCAGTATCTGGTCGATCGGGGTGTGCCCCGAGACAAAATCACCGTTCGTTGGCACGGCGAGCGCTACCCGGTCGCCTCCAACCGCGAGCCCGAAGGGCGCTCGGAAAACCGCCGGGTGACCATCCGTCTGGAACGTCCCGACGACCGTCTATCCTCCCGCTAGGGGCGACTCCCGCCCCGAACCGCTGATCGGTATTGATTTCTCCCTTCAGTGTCCTCAATTCAGACGTATCAGTCGCTTAAATCATGGAATTTATTGCGGCGGGATCAGTCCAAATTAGCTCACATCGAGTATCCGTGCGCTGACTCGGATGCTGGCGGACCCGCCGCCTATGGTAGTGTTTGACATCTTTCAATGAGGAGAGAGCATGCCCACGTTTGGTTATAAACACCTGTTGTACTGGTTCGGCCTCTGTTGTTTTCTGGCGACCTCCGCCGCCCAGGCGCGCAACCTGCCGGACTTTACCGAACTGGTGGAAGAGCAATCGCCCGCCGTCGTCAAAATTGAAACCGAAGGACGCATTGATCAGAGCCAATCCTTCCATCAGGGCGAGGAAATTCCCGAAATGTTCCGGGAGTTCTTTGAGCGTCGCTCCCGGCCGGAACGGGACTTCCAGTCGATGGGATCGGGCTTTCTGATCTCGGACGACGGTTATATCCTGACCAACAACCATGTGGTTGAAAACGCCGATGAGATTCGGGTCCGACTCATTGATCGGCGCGAATTCAGCGCCGATGTGGTGGGGACCGACCCCCGCTCGGATCTCGCGCTGCTCAAAATCGACGCAAAACGGCTGCCGCACCTGGAATTTGCCGAGTCCGACAGCGTCAAGGTGGGTGAGTGGGTGCTGGCCATTGGCTCGCCGTTCGGGCTCGATTATTCGGTCAGTGCCGGGATTGTCAGCGCCATCGGGCGCAGCATCCCCGGTGCGGGCGAAAGCAACTATGTGCCCTTCATTCAGACCGACGTGGCCATCAACCCCGGCCACTCCGGTGGCCCACTGTTCAACCTCGACGGCGAGGTTGTCGGCATCAACTCGCAGATTTATACCCGCTCGGGCGGCTCCATCGGTCTGTCTTTCGCCATTCCGGCGGGCCTCGCCCAGGAAGTGGTTGCCCAGCTGCGGGACAAGGGCCGGGTTGAGCGCGGCTGGCTGGGCGTTGTCATCCAGGAGGTCAATCGCGATCTGGCGCGCTCCTTTGGCCTGAAAAAATCTGTGGGCGCGCTGATTTCGCAAATGGATCCCGAGGGGCCGGCGGCCCAATCCGACTTGCGGGTGGGGGATATCATTCTCACCTTTGACGGGCAGGCAGTGGAACAGTCCGGCGATCTGCCGCCCCTGGTCGGGCGTGTCACGCCGGGCACCGAGGTGCCGGTTGAGGTGATGCGCCGGGGTGAGCGCCGAACGCTCGACGTGGAAATCGGCACTCTGCCTGTGGAGCAGGCACAGGCGACGCCCTCCAGGGACCCGGGTGGCCCGGGTGATCCGCTGGGCCTGAAGGTCGAGCCGGTGCCCGAAGGGGCGGACGAGGCCGGAGTGCTGGTCAGCGATGTCTCCCGGGACAGCGCCGCCGCTCGGGCCGGCCTGCGCCCCGGCGATGTGATCACCCAACTGGGGTACGACACGGTGGACTCGGTCGAGCGCTATAGAGAGCTTGTGGCCGATATGCCCAAAGGCGAGCCGGTCGCCGTGCGTTTCCTGCGCCAGGGTCAGCCCGCCTTCACCACCCTTCAGATCGACTGATAGGGCGCATCGGGAGGTCCGGCGCCATAGCCGGGCCTTGACAAATAGGCTAAACTGGCCGCTTTGCTCGGCGGCCAGTCCGCGTCCATCGGGGCGCGACAGGGTGTGTCCCCACACCCGACTCCCCGCCGGTTTCGAAAACCGCATAACCTAAGAATTTGACGCCCAGTGACTGACCTCAGCCATATCCGTAACTTTTCCATCATCGCCCACATTGACCACGGCAAATCCACCATTGCCGATCGCTTCATTCGCTTGTGCGGGGGCCTGACCGAACGGGAAATGGCCGAGCAGGTGCTCGACTCCATGGACCTGGAGCGGGAGCGGGGCATCACCATCAAGGCCCAGAGCGTCACCCTTCACTACAAGGCGCGCGACGGCAAGACCTATCAGCTCAACTTCATTGACACTCCCGGGCATGTGGACTTCTCCTACGAGGTCTCCCGTTCGCTCTACGCCTGTGAGGGCGCACTTCTGGTGGTCGACGCTGGTCAGGGCGTGGAAGCGCAATCGGTGGCCAACTGCTACACCGCCATTGAGCAGGGGCTGGAAGTGATTCCGGTACTGAACAAGATGGACCTGCCCCAGGCCGACCCGGATCGGGTGGCCCAGGAGATTGAAGACATTATCGGCATCGAGGCTACCGACGCGGTGCGCTGCAGTGCCAAATCCGGTGAGGGCATCGAAGACGTACTGGAAGAGCTGGTGCGCCTGGTGCCGCCGCCCGTGGGCGACGTGGATGCGCCCCTGCAGGCGCTGATCATCGACTCCTGGTTTGACAAGTACATGGGCGTGGTTTCATTGGTACGGGTCAAGCAGGGCACGCTGAAGGTCAAAGACAAGATCATCACCAAGTCCATCGGTAAATCCCACGTGGTGGACAGCGTCGGGGTCTTCAACCCCAAGCTCACCAAGCTCAAAGAGCTCAGAGCTGGTGAGGTGGGCTATGTGATTGCCGGGATCAAGGATATTCTGGGCGCGCCGGTGGGTGACACCCTGACCCATGCCAATACTCCCGAAACCGAAATGTTGCCGGGTTTCAAGCGGGTCAAACCCCAGGTCTATGCCGGGATGTTCCCGGTCAATGCCGATGACTTTGAGAACTTCCGCGAAGCGCTGTCCAAACTGACGTTGAACGATGCCTCACTCTTCTACGAGCCCGAGAGCTCCGACGCCCTGGGTTTCGGTTTCCGTTGCGGCTTTCTGGGCATGCTGCACATGGAGATTATCCAGGAGCGGCTCGAGCGCGAATACGATCTGGACTTGATTACCACCGCTCCCACGGTAGTCTATGAAGTCATCACGACCCAGGGCGAGACGCTGTATGTGTCCAACCCTTCCTCACTGCCCGATCTGGGCACCATCGAGGAAATGCGCGAGCCTATTGTGGAGGCCAATCTTCTGGTGCCCCAGGAGTTTCTGGGCAATGTGATCACGCTGTGTACCGAAAAACGGGGCATGCAGCGCGATATGCAGTACACCGGCACCCAGGTTTCGCTGCGGTACGACCTGCCCATGAGTGAAGTGGTGATGGACTTTTTCGACCGGCTCAAATCCGCCAGTCGTGGCTTCGCCTCGCTCGACTATGGTTTCGACCGCTTTGAGGCCGCGCCCCTGGTGCGCCTGGATGTATTGATCAACGGCGAGAAGGTCGATGCCCTGGCGCTGATTGTCCACCGCGATCATGCCCAGGGCATGGGCCGCTCGCTGGTGGAAAAAATGAAGGAACTGATTCCCCGGCAGATGTTTGATGTCGCGATCCAGGCGGCGATTGGTGGCAACGTGGTGGCCCGCTCAACGGTCAAGGCGCTGCGCAAAAACGTGACCGCCAAATGTTATGGCGGCGACGCCTCGCGCAAGAAAAAGCTGCTGGAGAAACAGAAGGCCGGTAAAAAACGCATGAAGCAGGTGGGCCGGGTGGAGATCCCCCAGGAAGCCTTCCTCGCCGTACTCAAAGTCGACAATTAAGGACTGATCCATGGAAAGCATTAACCTGCCGCTGATTCTCACCCTCGCGGTATTTATCACCGGGTTGATCTGGCTGTACGACTGGCTCGTGCTGTCAAAGCCGCGCAAACGCAAACTCGAAGCGGTGGACCAACAGTTTGCGCGCGCCAGGCTCGATGATAAACACCAGCGGGAGGCTTACGAAGAGGCACGCAATGCGGCGGCGAACGAACCCATCTGGGTGGAGTACTCCAAATCGTTCTTCCCGGTGCTGGCGCTGGTGTTCGTTCTGCGTTCCTTTATCGCCGAGCCGTTCCAGATTCCCTCCGGCTCCATGGAGCCGACCCTGCAAGTGGGCGACTTTATTGTGGTGAGCAAATTTGCCTACGGCCTGCGTCTGCCGGTGCTCAATACCAAAGTCATTCCGGTAAGCGATCCGGAGCGCGGCGATGTGATGGTGTTCTTTCCGCCGCATCAACCCGATACCTATTTCATCAAGCGTGTGATTGGCCTGCCGGGTGATACCGTCAGCTACATCGACCACCAGCTGAGCATCAACGGCGAACCCGTGCCGCAGGAAGTGGTCGAGACCAACGCGTCGGCTCAACCGCCCAGTCGAATTGTGGAAGAGACGCTGGGTGACAACACCTACATCACCCGTAAGCACCTGAACCCCGGCCGCTACAGTCGTCAGGGCACCTGGGAGGTCCCGGAAGGGCACTATTTCATGATGGGTGACAATCGCGACGGCAGCCACGACAGCCGCGGCTGGAACGAGCTGAATCGCGGCGGACCCAATCTGAGCTATGTTCCGGAGGAGGCCATTGTCGGTAAGGCCTTTGCGATCTGGATGCACTGGGATTCACTGTTCAGCCTGCCCAGCTTTGAGCGGGTGGGGACCATTGAATAGCGTTATTCAAACAACCAAAAAGAGGAATAGGGGATGCAGCTCAAGCAACCGCAACGCGGGATAACCACTCTGGGGTTTGTGTTTCTGATCCTGATCGGGGTGTTTTTTGTGTTCACCGCCTTCAAGGTGGTGCCTCCCTACGCTGAGAACCGCTACATCGTGTCCGCGCTCAAGTCCCTGGCGCGCAATAACGACGATCTGTTCAGTGTGTCATCGACGGACATTCGGACGCAATTGACCAAGTTCTACACGGTCAACAACGTGCGCACCGAGGGCCGAAAGAACCTCGATATCGATCGGCGCGCCAGCCGCGTTATCATCACCATTGCCTATGAAACCCGGGTCGATTTCTTTCACAATATCGATCTGGTGTTCAGTTTCAACAATCAACTGGACAGCTCTGCGCCCGAGCAGTGCTGCACGCCCCTGGAAGAATAGTGTCTGAACTTTTAAAGCAGCGATTACAACAGCGGTTGGGCTACGAATTTCGCGCGCCCGCGCAACTGGATCTGGCCCTGACCCACCGAAGTCACGGTGCCCACAATAACGAGCGCCTGGAGTTTCTGGGTGATTCGATTCTGAACTTTATTGTCGGCGAAGCGCTGTTTCGCCGCTTTCCCGAGGCGCGCGAAGGGCAGCTGAGTCGCTTGCGTTCGCAGATGGTCAAGGGTGAAACCCTGGCGGAAATTGCCCGGGAGTTTGAAGTGGGGGAGTGCCTGCGTCTGGGTGAGGGCGAGATGAAAAGCGGCGGTCACCGGCGCGATTCCATCCTGGCCGATACCCTGGAAGCATTGATTGGCGCCATCTATCTGGAGTCGGGCTTCACCGTCTGCGCCGAGCGGGTCAATGCCTGGTACCAGAAGCGGCTCGAGGCGCTCTCGCTGGAGCAGCCCGCCAAGGATGCCAAGACCCGTCTGCAGGAGTTCATGCAGGCGCACAAGCTGCCACTGCCGGAGTACGAGGTGGTCGAAATCGAAGGCGAAGCCCATGCCCACCGGTTCACCATCGAGTGTCGCGTTGACTCCCTGAAGGAATCGGCGCGCGCCCGGGCCAACAGTCGCCGGGTGGCGGAAAAAGAGGCAGCGGCCGAAGTGCTGGAAAAACTGCAGAAACTGGAACTATCCCCGAAAGGTAAAAGGTTGACCCCATGAACGACACCCCTGAAAAGCATACAGACACTCCCAGCCGTTGCGGTTACGCGGCCATTGTGGGGCGTCCCAATGTGGGCAAATCCACTCTGCTCAATCATATGCTGGGGCAGAAGGTCAGCATTACCTCGCGCAAGCCACAGACCACCCGCAACAATGTGCAGGGCATCAAGACCGAGGGCAACACCCAGATCGTCTTTGTCGACACCCCCGGTCTGCACCAGGGCGAAGCCAAGGCGATCAACCGCTACATGAATCAGGCCGCCAGCAGCGCAATCAAGGATGTGGATGTGGTGGTGTTTCTGGTGGACCGGCTGGTCTGGACCGAAGAGGACGAGCTGGTCGCCAAGCGTCTGGAACACCTCGAGTGTCCGCTGATCCTGGCCATCAACAAAGTGGATAAAATCGAACAGAAAGAAACCCTGCTGCCCCATCTGCAGAAGCTGGGGGAGCGCTTCCCCAAAGCGGAAATCATCCCCCTGTCCGCGCTGCGCAACACTAACCTGGACCGGTTGGAAGATCTGATCATTGAGCGTCTGCCCGAGGGTGTCCATTTTTACCCGGAAGATCAACTGACCGATCGCAGCTCGCGGTTCATGGCCGCCGAAATGGTGAGGGAGAAGATCACCCGGCAACTGGGCGACGAATTGCCCTACCAGATGGCCGTGGAGATTGAAGAGTTCAAAGACGACGGCAAGACCCTGCATATCTCCGCCCTGATTCTGGTGGAGCGGGATGGGCAGAAGCGCATCCTGATCGGTGACAAGGGCGAGCGTATCAAACAGATCGGCCAGCAGGCGCGCGTCGACATGGAGAAGCTGTTCGAACAGAAGGTCATGCTCAAGCTCTGGGTCAAGATCAAATCCGGTTGGTCGGACGACAACCGCGCCCTGCGCAGCCTGGGTTACGACGACCTCTAGCAGCCCACTAGCGGAGCCCGTCCATGCGCATCGAGTTCCAGCCCGCGTATGTGTTGCACACCCGCCCCTATCGGGACACCAGCCTGTTACTTGATCTGCTCACGCCCGACCTGGGCCGGGTGGGGGCGGTCGCCAAGGGCGTGCGCCGGGGTAAAAGCCAGCGCCGCCCGCTGCTCAACCCCTTTACCCCGGTGCTGGTGTCCCTGCAGGGCAAAAGCGGCCTGAAAACCCTCACGGCCGTGGAGGCCAACGGTCCCGGTCACACCCTCCTGGGCATTGCCCTCTACAGCGGTTTTTACGTGAACGAACTGCTGGTGCGCCTGCTGGGCGAACTCGATCCCAACCCGGGGATTTTTGAAGACTACCGCTGGGTGCTCGAATCGCTGGCCAGCAACGGCGCAGACCCGGCCGGCTCGCCCGAGCCGCTGCTGCGTCAGTTCGAGTGGCGCCTGCTCGAATCGCTGGGCTACGGCATCAGCTTTACCCATGAGGCGGAAACCGGCGAGCCCATCGATCGCGAGACCCTCTACCGTTTTGATCCGGAAGCCGGTTTTATTCCCACCTACAGCGCCCGGGACCCGAGCTTTACTCCGCAGTTATTCAGCGGTGCCGACCTTCAGGCCTGCGCCCGCGCCGACTTCGCCGACCCCCGGGTGCTGGCCAACGCCAAACGCCTCAGCCGGATGATGCTGCAGCCGTTGCTGGGCGGTAAGCCGTTGAAAAGCCGGGAATTGTTCAGGACCCCTCAGGCGTAACAGGATCGTCGTAAGAGGTGCGTAACGGATTTATTGTATTATAATAAGGCGTTTCGTAGAATGTGAACTGACCAATAACACCCATAATGAAAAACGACCGAAGGTATCGATTATGAGCGCAATGATTTCTCTAAAAGGGTGGCTGACCGGGGGGCTGCTGGCGGCAGCGGGCCTCGGGCTGGCGGCCTGTTCTGACTCCGGGCAAGAGACCGGGCAAACCAAAACCACCGAGCGGGACTCACTGCCCGAATACCAGGTGCCCCTGGTGGAGTTCGGGGCCGACCCCTGGATTCACCGGACCGAAGACGGTCACTACTATTTTATCTCCACCGCGCCGGAGTTTGACCGGATCGAGCTGCTCGAAGCCTCCACCCTGAACGGCCTGGCCGATGCCGAGCCCAAGGTGATCTGGGAACGGCCGGACGAGGGCCCCAAAGGCGGGAACGTCTGGGCACCGGAGCTGCATCGGATTGACGGCGTCTGGTACGTCCATGTGGCGTTGGGCGATTCCGACCAGCCTTTCCGCATCCGGATGCACGTGCTGTCCAATGACAGCGACAATCCCATGACCGGTGAGTGGAAAGAAGAAGGGCAGATTGAAACGCCCTGGGACAGCTTCGCGCTGGACGCCACCACCTTCAGTCATAACGACACCCGATATCTGGTGTGGGCCCAGGGTGACCCGGAGGGGCGCTATAACTCGGCACTGTATATGGCCGAGATGGACAGCCCCACCTCAATCAAGGAGCCGGTGATCACCCTCACCGAGCCCGAGCTGGACTGGGAAAGAGTCGGCCACGAAGTCAACGAAGGCGCGTCGGTGATCAAGCGCAACGGCCGTATTTTCATCACCTATTCGGCCAGCGCCACGGACCACAACTACGCCATAGGTCTGTTGTGGGCGGATGCGGACGCCGACCTGATGGACGAGGGCTCCTGGAAGAAATCGCCCGAGCCGGTGTTTCACAGCAACCCGGAGCTGGATCGCTATGGCCCCGGCCACAGCAGCTTCACAGTGGCTGAAGATGGCGAGACCGACCTGCTGGTTTACCATGCCCGCAGCTACAAGGAGCTGAAGGGCTCGCCCCTGACCGATCCGAACCGTCACGCCCGGGTGCGCAAGCTCGATTGGGATTCCGAGGGGTTCCCGGTGTTCCACCAGGATCGCGACGATAACTATCACGTGGGCGAAGAATCTGCGACCGGGACGACGGAAGCCGAGTCCGAGTACGGTCGTGCTTTCATCAACAAGCAGTCCTTCGGTGAGCTACCCGATGGGGGCGAAGTGACGCTGTTTACCCTGAACAATGGTCAGGGTATGGAAGCCAAACTGATGAACTACGGCGGCATCATCACCCATCTGAAAACCCCGGATCGCGATGGCGAGATGGGCGATGTGGTTCTGGGTTTTGACACCCTGGAAGAGTACCTGGAACAGAACCCTCCGTACTTCGGCGCTCTGATCGGCCGCTACGGTAACCGTATTGCCGGCGGTCGTTTCGAGCTGGACGGTGAGGTGTACGAGCTGGACCAGAACGATGGCGACAACCACCTGCATGGCGGTGTGGTCGGTTTTGACAAAAAGCTGTGGGATGCGAAGTTCGTGTCCGACGAGCGCGGTCTGGCGGTGGAGCTGTTTCTGCTCAGTGAAGACGGCGATCAGGGTTACCCGGGCAATCTGGAAGTGACCACGCACTATGTGGTGACCGATGATAATGCGATTCTCACCGAGTTCCATGCGGTGACCGATAAGGCCACGCCGGTGAATCTGACCCAGCACACCTATTTCAATCTGGAAGGTGAGGGCACGATTCTCGATCACGAGTTGGAGATCAATGCCGATCGCTATACCCCGGTCAATGAGGGGCTGATTCCCGTTGGTGAGCTGGCGCCGGTCGAGGGCACGCCTCTGGATTTCACCGAGCCGAAGCCCATTGGTGAGGATATCGATGCGGACCATCCGCAGCTGGAGCGTGTCGGCGGTGGCTTTGACCACAACTTTGTGCTGTCGCGCGAGTCCGATGAGGGGATGTTCCTCGCGGCCCGCGCCTATGAGCCCGATACCGGTCGGGTGCTGGAGGTTCTGACGGAGGAGCCGGCGATCCAGTTCTACTCGGGCAATTTCCTGGATGGTTCACTTGAGGGCAAGGGCCAGAGTTATGAGTTGCACTCGGGTTTCTGTCTGGAGCCGCAGCATTTCCCGGATTCACCCAATCAGCCGGATTTCCCGAGCACGATTCTGGAGCCGGGCGATGTGTATGAAACCAGCATGAGTTTCCGGTTCAGCGCTGAGTAATCTGTAGCTCTGAATTGATGGCTCTTTGAAAACCGCCCAGCGTGAATAACGTTGGGCGGTTTTTTTGTGGGTGGCTTATAGGTGCCACTAGAGAGTGCGGCGACAGGGTAAACACCTGTGAGACACGCCACGAGTACGTTCATGTAGGCTCGTCTGCGGCCGGTCCCCTTCGCGCTCCCGGCGCTTCGGGACACTTCCCACATCCATGTGGGGCGTCCAGGGCCGCAGACGGTCTCACAGGTGTTTACCCTGTCGCCGCTGGTGCCGAGTTAGACGGTGCTAGAAATAGCGGGTTCTGTTCCCTCCAGTGTAACTGTAGGGCTGGTAAGCGACAGCGCACCTGCCGCAAAGGGTGGTGCCGATTTCCCAACAATACGTCCGGCACGGTCCAATCTACAAAGCTCGTACGACCTACCCCTGAACGGACCGGACGTGAAAAGGTGCGGCATATTGTGTATTTACGGCAGGTGGCGCTTCCGCTTACCTGCCCTACACAACTGAATGGGCCGGGCGGTGGCGTCGCGTGTATTTATGGCGGATGCGCTTGACGCTTATCCGCCCTACGTAACTTCAGGGAGGGGCCAGAGCGTGCTAGCTCCCATTGACGTCAATCTGGCAACCGCGGAGTCGGTGCACCCCAATGCGAAGCTCCAATTAATCTTCCTCCCTACTGCGGTGCAAAAAAAACGGCCCACCACTGGTGAGCCGTTTTTGATTATTGCATCGAGGCAATCCCTGCCTCCGGGGTGATTACCAGAAGCGAATATAGATCGCGGCGGTAATACCCAGAATGATGACGGTGTGGATGATATCCCACTTGTCGATGCCCGCGCGGATCTCTGCGCGCTGCTCTTTGCTGATGGTGCCGTAGGTCAAGCCTAACACCTGCTCATCACTGGCCTGCTTGGTGAAGAAGCTCACAGCGATCACCAGCAGCGTCACTATCGCAAACAGATACGAGCAGAAGTACAGCCAGTTGATATCCACCACGCCATACAGGAAAGTGCCGGGAGTCAGGCTGTCTTCCATTATCGTCAACACCAGGCGTGACATGCCCAGCACGAAGCCGGCCACCAGGCCGACGAAACCGGCCGTGGGAGTAATGCGCCGGGAGAACACACCCAGCAGGAAGACGGCGGCGATACCCGGTGCGATCAGAGACTGCACCAACTGCAGGTACTCATAGAGCACATCGGCAATCAGCTGCATGACCGGGATCCAGAGAACGCCCAGTGCGACCACGGCGATGGTGGCGTAGCGGCCGATTTTCACCAGATGCTGTTCGCTGGATTCAGGCTTGTACTTCTTATAGAAGTCGATGGTGAACAGCGTGGCCGAAGAGTTGAACAGCGAGGCCAGCGAGCTCATCAGGGCCGCGATCAGACCGCCGATCACAATGCCTTTGATGCCCGAGGGCAGCAGCTCGGTGACCAGAGTTGCGAAGGCCTGGTCGGCACTCTCGAGGTTGATGGTGCCCTGGGTGTGCAGAGCGTAGGCGATCATGCCCGGAAACAGGAAGATGAATACCGGCAGCAGCTTCAGGTAGCCGGCGAAGATGGTACCCCGGCGCGCGGCCTGGATGCCCTTGGCGGTCAGTACCCGCTGCACAATGTACTGGTCCGTACACCAGTACCAGAAGCCGATGATCACTGAGCCGAAGACCACGCCCAGCCAGGGGAATTCCGGGTCATCCATGGGGCGCATCAGGCTCATGCGCTCGCCGTTGATACGCTCCAGCTCGGCCAGGCCGCCGACCTTGTCCAGACCCACAAACAGAATGACCAGAGAGCCGAAAATCAGGATGGGTGTCTGGATCACTGAGGTCACCAGAATCGCCTTCATGCCGCCAGCGACGGTGTAGAGGCCGGTGATCAGTACCAGACTCATCGCCGCAATCCAGAAGAAGTCGATACCCCAGAGGGTGTCAATGCCCAGGACGGTCTTCAGTACCACGCCGCCGGCGTAGACCGTGACCGAGACCTTGGTCAGAACGTAACTGACCAGCGAGATGAAGGACAGGAAGGTGCGCGAACTGCTGGAATACCGACGCTCCAGAAACTCGGGCATGGTGTAGACCTTGGCGCTCCAGTAGAAGGGCGCGAAGACCCAGCCGAGGATGATGATAATCCAGGACTGCAGCTCCCAGTGGGCCATTGCCATGCCCGTCTGCGCGCCGGCGCCGGAGAGGCCGACCAGGTGTTCGGAACCGATATTGGAGGCGAATATTGAGGCGCCGATTACCAACCAGCCCGCATTGCGACCCGCGAGAAAGTAATCGGCCGTGTCTTTTTCCTTCTCCATGAAGGACCAGACGACGACCCCGAGTAAGATGACGAAGAACAGAGCGAGAACCGCCCAGTCGAGACCACTGAATGGGATCATTGTTATTTACCACCCTGGTTTTTGGTGAGTTTAGCATTATGAATGATCAGCCCACAGACGGCTCCTGCGCGTAAGGATGGTGCTGCGCAGGGGCTGGCCGCGGTAGCTGGCGTGTTTTAAAGTATTATCATAACACTTACTTGGCGGCTATGAGAATCACCCAGGCACTCAAATACCGGGGATTCGGCTAATCAGACACCTGAAACAGGGCGCTGATGTCCCGTTGAAAGCCCCATTGAAGGATTTCGTCCACCTCGTTATTGAGTGCCGTCACCGGGCCGCGCACCTGGTCATACTGCCGCGCCTGCAGGATCTTGTCGAGCAGCCCGCTGATGCGCTTGAGCCGGGGGACCCCGCAGTAGCAGCAGCTGCCGTACAGTCGATGGACCAGCTCTTCAAGGTGCTCATAGTCACCCTGTTCGAAGGCGGTGTTGATCTCGTCGCGCTCGGTGCCCAGGTTCTGCAGCAACATGACCAGCATGTCGCGCGCCAGGGCGGGTTTATTATTGGCCAGTTTCAGACTCAGCGGAATATCCACCGGGCTGGGACGCTCGTCCTCTTCCAGCTCGATCGCCGGCATTCGGGGTTGGGTGGGGGCGCCTACCGGCAGGCCCTCCACGCTTTTGCGTCCGCTCAAGTGGACCCAGCGGTTGATGATGTGCGCAAGCTGGGCTTCGCTCACCGGCTTGCTGACGCAGTCGTCCATGCCCGCGATCAAGAGTTCGGATTTCTGCTCGGTCATGGAGTGGGCGGTCAGAGCGATGATCGGGGTCCGCTGTCCGCTCTGCTCGGAACGCAGTCGCCGGGTGGTCTCGATGCCGTCCATGCCGGGCATCTGGATATCCATGAAAATCAGGTCGAACGTCTGCTGCTCGCACAGCTCAAGAGCTTCACGCCCGCTGCTGGCCGACAGCACTTCGGTGTGCAGTCCGCGCAGCAGTTCACTGGCCAGCTGCAGGTTGGCCGGGTTGTCGTCCACTACCAGAATGCGCGCGGCCGGAGGCGCTTCGCTCACCCGGGGGCTGGCGGGCACGGTGGTGCCGCTGTCCATGGGAATACCCATCTGCCGCGCCAGCGCTTCGAGCAGGGTGTCGTGGGCAATGGGTTTGTTGACAAAAACGGTGGACGGCGGGTCGCCGTCGCGCCGAAACAGGCGCTGATGGGCGGGGGTGCAACAGGCCACCAGCTTACAGTCGAATTCCTCGCGCAACTGCCGGGCGATTTTTTCCAGCAGCGGGGGCTGCAGCTTGCGCTCATCCGGGGCGATGTCGAGTAACACCAGCGAGAAGGGCTCTTTGGCCTCACGGGCCTTGCGCAGAGCGGGGAAAACATCGTGGATACTCGGCACGGCGTCGGTGTCGGCCTGCCAGAGTTGAATCAACTTCTCCAACTGTCGGCAGGAGGGGGGATTATCGCTGCAGACCATCACCCGGTGGCCCAGCAGCAGTCGCTCCGCCGGGGAGTCGGGCAGGTTCTTGTTGATCCCCAGACGGGCGGTAAACCAGAAGCGCGCTCCCTGCTCGGGCTGGCTTTCCACGCCGATATCACCGCCCATGCGCTCCACCAGCCCTTTGCAGATCACCAGCCCCAGGCCGGTGCCGCCGTATTCCCGGGAGCTGGAGGTGTCGGCCTGGTTGAAGGCGCTGAACAGCCGCTCTTTCTGTTCCTGGGTCAGGCCGATGCCGTTGTCGCTGACACTGATCTTCAGGGTCAGCTGGGTTTCCTGGCGGCTTAGCAGGGCGGCGTGAACCACAATCGTGCCCTGCTGGCTGAATTTGATGGCGTTGCTGACCAGGTTAGTCAGCACCTGCTTGAAGCGCAGCGGGTCGCCCAACAGGTTGAGCGGCAGGTCGTCGTCCAGCAGCGTTACCAGCTGCAGGTGCTTCTCGTGGGCGTCGGGAGCGAGAATGTGCACCGCTTCTTCCACCACCTTACGCAGGGGCAGGGGCACATAGTCCAGGGTCAACTTGCCGGACTCGATTTTGGAAAAGTCCAGGATATCGTTGATCACGGTCAGCAGATTCTGGGAGGAGTCCCGGATGGTCTGCAGGTATTCGCGCTGTTGTTCGTCCAGGTCGGTTTTCAGGGCCAGATTGGTGAAGCCGAGTATGCCGTTGAGCGGCGTGCGGATCTCGTGGCTGGTGTTGGCGAGGAACTCCGACTTGATGCGGCTGGCCTCCAGCGCCTCCTTGCGCGCCATGTTCAGCTCAATGTTCTGGATTTCGATGGTTTCCAGGGTTTCGCGCAGATCTTCGGTGGATTGGTCGATGTGCACCTGCATATCCCGGTGCGCCTGCTCCACGGACTCGGCGGTCTCGTTGACCGCCAGCGCCAGTTCGTTCAGTTCGCGGCTTTCCATGGCCGGTAGCCGCTGATCCATCTGTCCTCTCGCCATCGCCTCAATGTTGCGCTTGATCTCATCCAGCGGCGCGGTGAGCCGGCGATAGAGGCGGGTGGCGAACCAGGCGGACAGCGCCAGGCAAAGACCGGCGAGCACCAGGGTGATCAGCAGTGTCTGGTAGCGCAGGACCAGAAAGGGTGATAACAACAATTCCACTTCAATCCAGCCGGGAGAAGGCTCTCCTTCGTCGGCGGGAATCGGGTGGGCGAAGCGGATGGATTTCGGTGTTTCGCGCTGTTGTGGTCGGCTTAGATCGACGGGCTCGGGATTGACCAGCGGCAGCATTCGCGGGCCGCTGTGGAAGGTCTCGTCGGTGTCCCTGAGGTGCAACTCCACTGCCCGTATGTAGGGCTCCTCCAGGGAGGCGTCCAGAATCGATCGCAGCAGGGCCGAATCCTCGCGGGCCAGCGTCTCGTGGCTCAGCTCGGCCAGCTTTTCACTCAAGGCGCCGCCGCGCTGGCTGACAAATTTGTTGAGTTGTCCGAGATAGAGGTAGGTCAGCGTCGCCGCCATGATCAGGGTGGCGCCCAGGGCAGGGAAGAGCACCAGGCGCCAGATCTGCGTCTTGAGGTCGGTTATTCTCATTGGGTCGGGTTTCGTCTTACGGGGTCCGTGTACAGATTCGGTTTCACCTTAGCATATTCGGCGGTAGAATAGAGGGCTTTTGCGGTCCCTGGCAATTGCGGCTTTTGGGTGGACTCCGGTCCCTGGATACCTGGAAAGAGAGCCGCTGTTGTCCCGCTTCATTTTCTTTCCGGCGTGTTCGATTATGGTGTCATCCCCTTTCCCCACGATAGAAACCTGTGTTGGCAATACCCCGCTGGTGCGCCTGCAGCGCCTGCCCGGGAAAACCTCCAACCAGGTGTTGGTCAAACTCGAGGGTAATAACCCCGCCGGGTCGGTCAAGGACCGGCCGGCGCTCTGGATGATCCAGCAGGCGGAGGCCCAGGGTCTGATCGCACCCGGCGACACCCTGATCGAAGCCACCAGTGGCAACACTGGCATCGCGCTGGCCATGGTGGCCGCCATCAAGGGCTACAGAATGGTGCTGATCATGCCCGAGAGCAGCACCCAGGAGCGCAAGGACGCCATGGCCGCCTACGGCGCCGAACTGATCCTGGTCACCAAAAGCGAGGGCATGGAGGGCGCCCGCGACCTGGCGTTGCGGATGGAATCAGAGGGGAAAGGGCGCGTGCTCGATCAGTTTGCCAATCAGGCCAACCCCCAGGCCCACTACGAAACCACCGCTCCGGAAATCTGGCAGCAGACCGACGGGCGCATCACCCACTTCATCAGCTCCATGGGAACCACCGGCACCATCATGGGCTGCTCGCGCTACTTCAAGGAGCGCAATGCCGATATTGAGATTGTCGGCCTGCAGCCCGAAGAGGGCGCCAGTATCCCCGGTATCCGGCGCTGGCCCGAGGCCTACCTGCCCAAAATCTACGACGATTCGCGGGTGGATCGCATTGTCGGTATGCCCCAGGAGTTGGCGGAAGAGACCATGCGGGCCCTGGCCCGGGAGGAGGGCATCTTTGCCGGGGTTTCCTCCGGTGGATCTGTGGCCGCAGCCTTGCAGTTGAGCCGCGAGGTGAGCAACGCGGTGATTGTCGCCATCGTCTGTGACCGGGGCGACCGCTACCTTTCCTCGGGCGTGTTCCGCCCATGAGCCGCCGTCCCAGGGGAGGGAGGTCCCGTCCGGGAAGCCGCCCGCGCGCCGCGCCTTTTACCGCGAGAGACCTGCCCGGACTGTTCGAGATTGAGCGCCTGAGCCACGACGGCCGGGGAATTGCCCGCTGGGAGGGCAAGACCCTGTTTGTCGAGGGCGCGCTCCCGCAAGAGCAGGTCAGGGTCCGGCTGCTGGGCAACCAGAGTCGCTACGCCGAAGGTGAAGCGCTGGAGTATCACAACGCCGCCTCCGATCGTCAGACGCCTCCCTGCCGTCACTACCACGAGTGTGGCGGCTGTCAGCTGCAGCACCTGACACCGGAAGCCCAGCTGCAGGCCAAGCAGACCAGCCTCCTGGAGCAGCTGCAACGCACCGCCAGGCTGCAGCCCGGGCATCTGGTAGCCCCCATTGCCTCTGACAGCGAAGGCTACCGTCACCGGGCCCGTCTGGGCGTCTGGTATGAGCGCAGCGGTGAGGTCATCCTCGGTTTTCGGCGCAAACGCCGACGGGAGCTGACCCCGATCGATCACTGCACCGTTCTGGCCCCCGAGCTCAATCGACTGCTGGCACCGCTGAAGCAGTGGTTGACGACCCTTGAAACCCGCGGTGCCATCACCCATGTAGAGGCCATGACGGGCGCACCGGGGCCTGCTCTGGTGCTGCGCGAGGTAAAACCGCTGAGCCCGGCCGATCAGGACCGCCTGCGCCAGCTGGAAGCGGGCCAGGGGTGCGTGGTCTGGCGCCAGCCCGGCGCGGCGTCGGCGTTGCTGGATTCCTCCGGCCGGCCGGTCGACCCGCGGTTGAGCTATTGTTTACCTGCGGATCTGTCCGGGGAGTTGAATGGAGAATTGCCCGAGGAGGCGCTGACCCTGGCGTCTCATCCCGGCGACTTTACGCAAGTGAATCCGTCCGTGAATCGGCGTATGGTTCAGCAGGCGATGGACTGGCTCGCCGTCGGGCCCGGCGAAACGGTGCTGGATCTGTTTTGCGGCATCGGCAACTTCACGCTACCCTTGGCGCGCCGCGGTGCCCAGGTATTGGGCCTGGAGGGCAGCCAGGCGATGGTCGAGCGTGCGCGGGACAATGCGCGGGCCAACGGGCTCACGGAGGCCCGGTTTGAGGCGGCGGATCTGAACAATACAGATCTCAAGCGGTTCAAGCGCTCGCTGGGTCGGGTGGATGCGCTGTTGCTGGATCCTCCCAGGGATGGCGCCCGCGAACTCATTCGCGGTGTGGGGCAACTGTCCCCTTCCCGGGTGGTCTACGTGTCCTGCAACCCGGCGACGCTGGCGCGGGATGCGGCCGAGCTGGCAGCGGCCGGATACCACTTGCAATCTCTGGGGGTGCTGGATATGTTCCCCCACACCGAACATATGGAATCCATGGCGCTATTTATTCGTCGTTAACCACAGATGCGCCGTTAACCACAGAGCAGAAGGATGGAGTGCCGGCGTTTGACCGTGCCAGCTCCAAGGGTGAACAAGACCGATGGTAAAAGTCCGAGAAGACCATCCCATTGCCGAAGACGGCAATATCGATATTGACGCCTGGATTCAGCGTCTGGGCGGTGCGGCCGAGCGCTCGGTCGAGAGTGCCACGCAACTGCGCCGGGCCTGTGAACTGAGCACTGAGGCCGACCGGGTTCCCGCCAGCGTGGATTACGGCTGGGGCGAGTACAGCAGTTGTCTGACCATCGGTCTGGATATGGCCGAACTGCTGGCCGACCTGCAACTGGACCAGGATACCCTGGTCGCCGCGATTCTTTACCGGGCCGTGCGCGAAGACAAGTTGCGCCTGGCCGAGGTGGAGAAGCACTTTGGCGAGACCGTGGCCAAATTGATCAAGGGTGTGCTGCGCATGGCCGCGATCAGCTATCAGCGCGGCGATGGCGATGAGCGGGTTTTTGGTCGCCAGTCCGAGGAGCAGGCGGAGAATATCCGCAAGATGCTGGTGGCCATGGTGGATGACGTGCGCGTGGCCCTGATCAAACTGGCGGAGCGGACCTGTGCCATCCGTGCGGCCAAGGATGCCGGCTCCCAGCGGCGGCGCCAGGTTGCCCGGGAGGTGGCGGATGTCTACGCGCCGCTGGCGCACCGGTTGGGCATCGGGCATATCAAGTGGGAGCTGGAGGATCTGGCCTTCCGCTACCTTGAACCGCTGGACTACAAACGCATTGCCAAACTTCTGGACGAGCGTCGCCTGGCACGCCAGGAGTACATCGACAATGTCCTGACGCTGTTGCGGGGCGAGCTTGAAACAGCCGACATCAAGGGCGACGTCTCCGGCCGCGCCAAGCATATTTACAGCATCTGGCGCAAAATGCAGCGCAAGGGCATCAGCTTTTCCCAGGTGTACGATATTCGCGCCGTTCGGATTCTCGTGCCCACGGTACGCGAGTGCTACACCGTGCTGGGCATCGTCCATAGCCTCTGGCGCAACATTCCCCACGAATTTGACGACTATATCGCCTCGCCCAAGGAGAACGGCTATCGCTCGCTGCACACGGCGGTGATCGGGCCGGAAAACAAGGTGCTGGAAATCCAGATCCGCACCTTTGCCATGCACGACGAGGCCGAGCTGGGCGTCTGTGCGCACTGGCGCTACAAGGGCACCGATACCCAGGCGAGCGAGGACAGCTACGAGCAGAAAATTGCCTGGCTCCGTCAGGTGCTCGAGTGGCACGATGAGCTGGGCGGCGATGGCCAGCCGCTCAGTGAAGGACTGCGGACGGTCGATCAGGATCGTATCTATGTCTTCACCCCGGAGGGCCACGTGGTGGACCTTCCCAAAACCGCCACGCCGCTGGATTTTGCCTACCGGATTCATACCGACGTGGGTCATCGCTGCCGCGGCGCCAAGGTGAACAACCGCATTGTGCCGCTCAACTATCATCTGAACACGGCCGACCAGGTGGAAATCCTGACCGGTAAGCGCGAGGCCCCGAGTCGCGACTGGCTCTCGCCCGCGCTCGGTTACGTCAACACCACCCGCGCCCGGGCCAAGGTCCAGCACTGGTTCAAGGTGCAGGCGCGCGATCAGAACATCGCCGAGGGGCAGGCCCTGCTGGATCGGGAGTTCAAGCGCCTGGCGCTGCTGGATCTGGATTTCGAGGAGCTGGCGCGGAAGCTCAACATGCACAGCCTGGACGACCTCTACGCGGCGGTCGGGGCCAGTGATATTGGCGTGGGGCATGTGCTCAACGCCGCCCAGCGGCTGGTGCACACCACCCGCCCGGAAGAGCCCAAGATTCCGTTCAAGGCCAAGTCGGCCCGGCACAAAAAAGACTCGGACCTTTACATTGAGGGCGTGGGCAACCTGCTGACCCAGATCGCCAACTGCTGTAATCCGGTGCCGGGCGATGCCATCACCGGTTATATCACCCTGGGCAAGGGGGTCTCCATCCACCGGCAGGATTGCAGCAATATCCTGCAGTTACAGGCCGATGAGCCCCAGCGTATTCTCAAAGTCTCCTGGGGTGGTACTCCCCAGAGTGCTTACTCGGTGGACATCATCATTGAAGCCTACGACCGCTACGGTCTGTTGCGCGATATCACCACCATGCTCGACAGTGAGCGCATCAATATCAGCGCCATGCAGACCCTGTCAGACAAGCGCAAAAATACCGTGGATATGCAGGTGACGGCGGAAATACGCAGTATCGACGAGCTGAGCCGGATACTGACCCGACTCAATCAGTTGCCCAACATTGCTTCGGCCCGACGCAAGCACTAACGACGGGAGTCGACCATGCCCTACAGCACCGAAGATCTGCTTTATCTCATGGCCCGCTTGCGCGAGCCGGGCTCCGGTTGTCCCTGGGATCTGAAGCAGTCCTACGCCAGCATTGCCCCCTCCACACTGGAGGAGGCCTACGAAGTGGTGGATGCGATCGAGCGCGGCGACCTTGATCACCTACGCGAAGAGCTGGGCGACCTGCTGTTCCAGGTAATTTTCTACAGTCAGCTGGGCAGGGAAGATGAACGCTTTGATTTTCACAGTATCGTGGACGGTCTGGTGGAAAAGCTGCTGCGTCGACATCCCCACGTGTTTCCCGATGGGACCCTGGAGAGCCGGGTGGAAGATCAGGGGTCGGTGCCGGACGAAGTCAAAGTCCGGTGGGAAGCCATCAAACAGCAAGAGCGGGCGGACAAAGGGGCCGTCGGCGCGCTGGACGATGTCCCGCTCAACCTGCCGGCGCTGAGTCGCGCCGCCAAATTGCAGAAACGGGCGGCCGGGGTCGGTTTTGACTGGCCGGGCGTCGAGGGCCCGGTGGCCAAGGTGCACGAGGAGCTGAAAGAGCTGGAAGAGACACTGGCGAGTGGCGACAGAGAGGCGCAGCAGGAAGAGCTGGGCGATCTGTTGTTTGCGGTGGCCAATGTCGCCCGGCACTTAAAGCTGGACCCCGAAGCCGCCCTGCGCGGCGCCAGCCGAAAGTTCGAGCGGCGGTTTCGGTACGTGGAACGCCAAGCGGGCGAACAACTCGCGGAGCATTCGCTGGCGCAACTGGATGGCTACTGGGAAGACGCGAAGCGGACCGAAAAAAGTCCTTAGGGCCCTACTCGTAAGGTCGGTATTCGATGCCGGTGACCCAATAGAGCTGCTCTCCCTCCTCGGGGGTGCGCAGGGTGATTTCATCGTCAATGCGCTTGCCCAGCAGCTGTCGGGCCAGGGGGGAGTCCACACTCATCTGCCCGCGGCTCAGGTCGAATTCATCCGGACCGACCAGTTGGTAAGTGTGTTCCTCTCCCGCCTCATCTTCGACCGTCACCCAGGCCCCAAAAAAGACCTGGTCGCGGTTCTCGGGCAGGCGATCGACAATGGTGACACTCTCCAGGCGCTTGGTTAAAAAGCGCACACGACTGTCGATTTCCCGCAGGCGCTTTTTACCATAAATGTAATCTCCGTTTTCCGAGCGATCGCCGTTCTTGGCCGCCTCGTGGACCACCTGCGTGACCTGGGGGCGCTCCACTTTCCACAGTTGTACCAGCTCTTCTTTCAGGCGCCGGGCACCGGCGGGCGTGATATAGGGTGAGCTCTTGGGTCTGGGCGGGCGCCATCGGCTCATGCCGTTGAATCTCCGTCAATGTTGGCGATAGTCAGCGGCTCGATCTCGTCGGCGGCTTCAAAACCGAACACCCGGCTGTAGAAATACAGCTCGGCCTCCAGGGCCCGCTCAATATTGGGTCCCTGACGGAAGCCGTGCCCTTCCTCGGGGAAGAGCACCAGGGCGTTGGGAATGCCCTTTTGGGTGAGGGCGTCGACCATGGCCTGAGCCTGGTTGGGGGGCACAATCCTGTCTTCCTCCCCCTGGAGGAAAATCACCGGGCACTGCAGCTGCTCGATGTGCTGAATGGGTGAGCGCTCCCGGTAGCGGCTCTGTTCTTCGGGATAGGGGCCCACCAGGGTATCAAGGTAGCGGGACTCGAATTTGTGGGTGTCCCGGGCCAACGCTTCCAGGTCGCCGACGCCGTACAGACTGGCACCCGCCTGAAAGGTATCGCGGAAGGTGAGCGCCGCAAGCACGGTGTAGCCGCCGGCACTGCTGCCGCGGATGGCGCATCGTTCGGGGTCGGCCAGGCCCTGCTGACCCAGGTACTCGGCACCGCTGCAGACATCGATCACATCGGTGATGCCCCAGTTGCTCTTGAGCCGGTCCCGGTAGCGGCGGCCATAGCCGGTGCTGCCCCGGTAATTGACGTCGAGCACCGCAAAACCGCGGCTGGTCCAGAACTGGATCTTCAGATTGAGTGCCGTTTGCGTGGCGCCGGTGGGCCCTCCGTGGCAGGTTACCAGCAACGGCGGCAACTCTCCCTCCGGGGCCTGGTAGTTGGGGTTGTGCGGTGCGTAGTAAAAGCCGTGGGCTTCCTCGCCATCACTGGTTTCAAAGGTGATGGGCTCGGGGTTGGACAGGTAGCGGCTGGCGGGATCCTTGTCGGCGGAGCGCGCCAGCTCGACCAGGGCTTCCTCGGCGTCGGGCCGGAAGGCCCAGAGGCCGGTGCTCTGGTGGGAATTGGCGCCCAGAAACAGCCCTCGGCCCTGGGTGCACTGGATTGACGCTATCTCCGTCAGGCCGGTGTCGATATCGGTCAGGGTGCCGTGGGAGAGATCCAGGCGCGCCAGTTGCCATTGGCCGTCGTGGCTGTAGGTGCACAGCAGGGTGTTGGGGCCCAGAAAATCGTAGGTGGACATGCCGAACACCCACTGGGGAGTGGCAAACTCGGCCTCCAGATAACAGAGCGCTTCGGCTTCGTTGTCCTGCCAGCGGTAGAGGTTCCACCAGTTGTTGCGATCCGAGACAAAATACAGCTGCCCGTCGGGGGACCACTGAGGCTGAAAAATGGATTCGCCCTGACCGCCGGCGATGGTGGTGATCTGATCGATGTCGCCGCCTTCAGTCAGATCGGCGAGATGGCAGTGGGTGCCATCCCAGGGCATGTTGGGATGGTTCCAGCTCAGGCAGCTCAGTTGAGTCCCGTCCGGGCTCAGGCGCGGGTTGCTGTAAAAGTCGGCACCACTGATCAGCACGCTGGTTTCACCGGAGCCATCCAGGGCCAGGGCGACGATTTCGCTGCGCTCTTCCTTCGATGGATCGGTATGATCCTCGCGCACGCACAGCAGCCGGTTGCGCCGGGCGTCAACACAGAGGTCGGCGTAGCGGTAGGGGCCCTCGTCGCTCAGCGGCTCCAGGGTGTCTTCCACCAACCGATAGAGGCGCTGATCACTGTCGAGCACCAGGTAGATGACGCCCTCGTGCACGATGTAGCTGCCGCCCCCATATTCGTGCGCCCGGGTGCGCACACTGTGCGGGGCGGCGAGCCGGTCGCGGCGCTCGCCGTCCGGGTCCAGCTGAACCAGCGCATTGCGGCCTTTTTCGCTGGGCCGGGACTCGAGCCAATAGAGACTCTCTCCATCAATGCGGGGTTCGCTCAGACGAACGTTTCCCTGAGTGAGGGATTGGGCGCTGATGGGCGAGCGCCAGCTGCCATAAGCGGCGGTGGTGGCCATGAGAATCCTGTCGTTGGTTGGTCGTGGGTAGAGGTTGTGCCCGGCCGAACGTGGACAACGCCCGGCGAAGCGGGGACAATCTCGGCTTTCATTCATTGTCAGTGAACCGGCGGGTTTTATCAATCGTCCGCTGATTGTCTGCTGGCTGTTATCCGTTTAAAAGTGACCGAGTTATGCCGCTGGCCGATGCGTTCTCAAAGCTGCCGCCCGCACCCTGTTACTGGGTGGCGCTCAGTGGTGGTCTGGATTCCACGGTGCTGTTGCATGCCTTGGTGACGGTACAGGCAATGCTTCAGGCGCAGCCCCCGGCATCGATCAGGGCCCTGCATGTGCATCACGGCCTGTCGGAGCACGCCGATCACTGGCTGGCCTCCTGTGAAGCGCTCTGCGCCGATCTGGGGGTGCCCCTGGAGTCGGTGGGGGTGAAGGTCGAGCCTCGAGGCCGGGGGCTGGAAGACGCCGCGCGGGAAGCGCGCTATCGGGTCTTCGAGCAGACCCTGCCGGCCGGCCATTGTCTGCTGGCCGCGCACCACGCGGATGATCAGGCGGAGACCCTGTTGTTGCGTCTGATGCGCGGCTCGGGGCCACGCGGTCTGGCGGCCATGGCCGACTCCCGGGCTCTGGGCCGGGGTCGTTTGCATCGGCCCTTCCTGGGAGTGACCCGGGCTCAACTGGAGGACTATGCCCGTGCCCATCATCTGCACTGGGTCGAGGATGACAGTAATACCGATGAGCGATTTGACCGGAATTTCCTGCGGGCACAAGTGATGCCCCGGTTGCGCCAGCGCTGGCCCGGTCTGGCCCGGGCCTGGGGTGAGTCGGCCCGTTTGTGCGCCGAATCGGAGCAGTTGCTCGGGGAACTGGCCGGGGAAGATCTGGAGCAGGCTTTGTGTCTGGCGGTCAGTTCCCGTCCGACCCTGGCACCGGTGCTGGATATCACCCGTCTGAGGGAGCTGTCGCCGCCGCGTCGACACAACCTGTTGCGCCACTGGCTGCGCTCGAAGTCGCTTCCCGTGCCCGGCCGGGAACACCTGAAACAGATCGACCAGCAGCTGATCAGGGGGCGGGAGGACAGCCGGGCCCGGGTGCAGTGGGAGGCGCTGGAGCTGCATCGGTTTCGCTCGGGGCTGTATCTGCTCAGTTCCCGGTGGTTCGATCCGGGGTCCGACAGCCGGCCCCGCACTGGCCTTGCCTTTACCCCCGACCGGGGCGAGGCCCTGAGTCTGCCCGACGGGGGAAGGCTGGAGGTTGAACGGGCGGCCGGTTCGGCGGCCGGGCCGGGCCTGCCGATCCTGCGGCCGGGTCTGGGGGCGTTGACAGTCCGTTGGCGCGAAGGGGGTGAGCGGTGCCAGCCGGTCGGGCGGGCGCACTCGCAAGCGCTCAAAAAGCTGCTTCAGGAGCATGACCTGGAGCCCTGGTGGCGGTCGCAGGTGCCTCTGGTTTACCGGGGCGATGTCCTGGTGGCGGTCGGGGATCTGTGGGTCTGCCAGGGCTTTGGAGCCGGTGGAGAGGAGCCGGGCCACCGCCTGATCTGGCGGCCCCCGGGAAGTTTTTGATTGAGGCATGGGGGGCTTTCTGGTACTCTGGCGCCCCGTCCTGAAGAGAAATACCTTCGCAGTGTCACTGCGCTCAGCCCCGGTATTTGTCTGTCCCTCGATTGTACTGAACAAGGTTTTACATGACGCGATATATATTCGTAACCGGTGGTGTGGTTTCGTCTCTGGGCAAGGGTATTGCCTCGGCTTCGCTGGCGGCTATTCTCGAATCTCGGGGCGTGAACGTCACCATCATGAAGCTCGATCCCTACATCAATGTGGATCCGGGCACCATGAGTCCCTTTCAGCACGGCGAAGTGTTTGTGACCGAGGACGGGGCGGAAACCGACCTGGACCTGGGCCACTATGAGCGCTTCATCCGCTCGAAGATGACCCGCCGCAACAACTTCACCACGGGTCGTGTGTACGAAACCGTATTGCGCAAAGAGCGCCGTGGTGATTACCTGGGCGGCACCGTGCAGGTCATCCCCCATATCACCGATGAAATCAAACGCCGCATTCTCGAAGGCGGGCGCGATGCCGATGTGGCGCTGGTGGAAATTGGCGGTACCGTGGGCGATATCGAATCCCAACCGTTTCTCGAAGCGGTGCGCCAACTCAAAGTCGAGATGGGCCCCAAGAATTCCCTGCTCATGCACTTGACGCTGGTGCCCTACATCGCCACCGCCGGCGAGACCAAAACCAAGCCCACCCAGCACTCGGTCAAGGAGCTGCGTTCGATCGGCCTGCAGCCCAATATTCTGCTGTGCCGCTCCGAGCGGGAAGTGGACGCGGATTCGCGTCGCAAAATTGCTCTGTTCACCAACGTGGACGAGCACGCGGTGGTACCGCTGCCGGATGCCGGCACCATCTACGCCATTCCGCGCATGCTGCATGAATTCGGGCTGGACGATATCATCGTCGAGCAGTTTGAACTCGACTGTGGCCCGGCCGACCTGAGCGAGTGGGATCGGGTGGTGGACAACAAGCTGCACCCCGAGCACGAAATAACCATTGCCATGGTGGGCAAATACATGGAGCTTCTGGATGCCTACAAATCGTTGATCGAGTCACTGATCCATGCCGGCATCCACACCCGCACCAAAGTGAACATGCTGTACATCGATGCCGAGCGCATTGAGCAGGAGGGCGATGCGCCCCTGCGCGAAGCGGACGCGGTGCTGGTGCCCGGCGGCTTTGGCAATCGCGGCGTCGAAGGCAAGTTGATGGCCGTGCGTTATGCCCGGGAGAACAAGGTGCCCTATCTGGGCATCTGCCTTGGCATGCAGTCGGTGGTCATTGAGTTCGCGCGCAATGTGCTGGGCCTCAAACACGCCAACAGTACCGAATTCGACAAGCATACCTCGGACCCGGTGATCGGCCTGATCACCGAGTGGGTGGATACCAGCGGTCGGCGCGAGAAACGCGACGAGGCCTCGGATCTGGGTGGCACCATGCGCCTGGGCGGGCAGGAGAGCCGGCTGGTGGCCGGCTCCAAAACCCGGGAGATTTACGGTAAGGATGTGATTGTCGAGCGCCACCGGCATCGCTACGAGGTCAACAACAACTACGTGGATCGCCTCCAGCAGGCGGGTCTGCGCATCGGTGGCTGGTCCTCGGACGATACCCTGGTTGAAGTCGTGGAGCTGCCGGATCATCCCTGGTTTGTCGCCTGTCAGTTCCACCCTGAATTTACGTCCACGCCGCGCGATGGGCATCCGCTGTTCACCAGTTTTGTCAGCGCGGCACTGGCCGGGCAGAAATCGACGTCCCAAGGCTAAAAACCCGTATTGAAAGAGCCAGTATTGAAAGAAGAGCCAGTATTGAAACAAGAGAGAATTGTGATGGATCGAGAGATCAAAGTAGGGTCTTTGAGTGTCGGCAACCAGCGCCCCTTCACGCTGTTCGGGGGCATGAACGTGCTGGAATCCCGGGATATGGCGATGCGTGTGGCTGAAGCCTACGTCAACGTGACCGAGAAATTGGGCATCCCCTATGTGTTCAAGGCGTCTTTCGACAAGGCCAACCGCTCCTCCATCCACTCGTTTCGTGGCCCCGGCATGGAAGAGGGTCTGAAGATTTTCAGTGAGATCAAACAGACGTTCGGCGTGCCGGTGATTACCGACGTGCACGAACAATATCAGTGCCAGCCGGTCGCCGAAGTGTGCGATGTGATCCAGCTGCCGGCGTTTCTCGCCCGTCAGACAGACCTGGTTCAGGCCATGGCCAGAACCGGGGCGGTGGTCAATATCAAAAAGCCCCAGTTCCTGAGCCCGGGGCAGATGAAAAACATCGTGGAAAAGTTCCGGGAGTGCGGCAACGACCAGATTATTCTGTGCGAGCGCGGCAGTAACTTCGGCTACGACAATCTGGTGGTGGACATGCTCGGCTTTCGCACCATGCGCGAGGTCAGTGGCGGTGCCCCGATTATTTTTGACGCTACCCACGCGCTGCAATGCCGCGACCCGCTGGGCGAAGCCTCCGGAGGCCGCCGCCACCAGGTGGCCGAGTTGGCGCGCGCGGGCATGGCCGTGGGGCTCGCGGGCCTGTTCCTGGAAGCGCACCCGGACCCGGACAACGCCAAGTGCGACGGTCCCAGTGCTCTGCCGCTGGACAAACTGGAGCCGTTCCTGGCCCAGATCAAGGCGGTGGACGATGTGATAAAACAGCTTCCCCCTTTGGATATTCAGTAGCTTTTTCAAGTTGCATAACGTTTACAGACTTTCTGTTTTCTATTTACTTTCAGACGCAAACGGAGCGATTTACGCATGAGCAAGATTGTCGATATCAAAGCCTTTGAAGTTCTGGACAGTCGGGGCAACCCGACCGTCAGCGCCGAGGTCATTCTGGAAAGCGGCGCCATCGGTTCCGCCTGTGCGCCCTCGGGTGCCTCCACCGGTTCGCGCGAAGCGCTCGAGCTGCGCGACGGCGACAAATCCCGCTACCTGGGCAAGGGTGTGCTCAAAGCGGTCGATAACATCAACACCACCATCCGTGATGTGCTGCTGGGCAAAGATGCCACCGATCAGCGAGCGCTGGACAAGGCCATGCTGGAAGCGGACGGAACCGAGAACAAGACCAACCTGGGCGCCAACGCCATCCTGGCCGTTTCTCTGGCTGCCGCCAAAGCGGCGGCGATTGCCAAGAACGTGCCGCTGTATCAGCACATTGCCGACATCAACGGCAGCACTGGCAACTACTCCATGCCCGTGCCCATGATGAACATCCTCAATGGTGGTGAGCACGCCGATAACAATGTCGATATCCAGGAATTCATGATCCAGCCGGTCGGCGCCAAGAGTTTCTCTGAAGCGCTGCGCACCGGTGCGGAAATCTTCCACGCCCTGAAGAAAGTGCTGAACGAAAAAGGCCTGAGCACAGCCGTGGGCGACGAGGGTGGTTTTGCCCCGGATCTGCCCTCCAACGAAGGCGCTCTGGAAGTGATCGCCACGGCCGTGGAGAAGGCCGGCTACAAACTGGGCACCGATGTGACCCTGGCTCTGGACTGCGCCGCCTCCGAGTTCTATAAGGACGGCAAGTACAACCTGTCCGGTGAAGGCAAAACGTACAACGCCGAAGAATTCTCCGATTTCCTGGCCGAGCTCTGCAACCGCTACCCGATCATCTCCATCGAAGACGGTCTGGATGAAAGCGATTGGGAAGGCTGGGCGTATCAGACCAAGATTCTGGGGAACAAGATCCAGCTGGTGGGCGACGACCTGTTTGTCACCAACACCAAGATCCTCAAAGAGGGCATCGAGAAGGGCGTGGGCAACTCCATCCTGATCAAGTTCAACCAGATTGGTTCGCTGAGCGAGACACTGGATGCCATCAAGATGGCCCAGGACGCCGGCTACACGGCGGTCATCTCCCACCGCTCCGGTGAGACCGAAGACACCACCATTGCCGACCTGGCCGTGGCCACGGCGGCCGGTCAGATCAAGACCGGCTCACTGTGCCGTTCCGACCGGGTGGCCAAGTACAATCGCCTGCTGCGCATCGAAGCGGAACTGAATGGCTCGGCGCCTTACCGCGGCCGGGCGGAATTCAAATCCTGAGAAGGCTCCACTGAGCATTAGCGGATTCTGAATCCAGAAGAGGGCGCATCTCCCGGGAGATGCGCCTTTTTTTATGCCTGGTGGAAGGCTGAACACGGGCCCCGGTTTGGTGTAAACTCTGCGCACACTGTCCGCCAATTCTGTCAAAAAGAGCCGCGACGCCATGAAATGGTTATTGATCGCACTGCTGGTCCTGTTCACTGCGCTCCAATATCGTCTCTGGATTGCCGAGGGCAGCTGGGCGGATGTGGCGCGTCTGGAGCGGGAGATTTCCGAGCAGCAACAGCGCAATGACCAGTTGCAGGAGCGCAATCGGGTTTTGGCGGTCGAGGTCAATGCCCTCAAGGACGGTCTGGACAGTATTGAAGAACGAGCGCGGGAAGACCTGGGCATGATCGAGGAAGGCGAGACCTTCTTTATGGTGGTCGAACCACAGCGAAGGAGATAATCAAGCGCCATGGCAAAACCACAATCACGCCCGGTAGCGGGTGGTCGTTACTGGGTGGTGGTCCCGGCGGCCGGTATTGGCACCCGTATGCGGGCGGATCTGCCCAAGCAGTACCTGCCCCTGAACGGTAAAACACTGTTGGAACACACGCTCGAGCGGTTGTTGCAGTTGCCCGATCTCGCCGGTCTGGTGCTGGCCATCAGTCCCGAGGATTCGCACTGGGAGCGGTTGCCGCTGAGTAAAAACCCGCGTATTGCCGTGGTCGATGGCGGCAGCGAGCGCAGTCGATCGGTGCTCAACGCCCTCAACTACCTCACCCTGCAGGCCAGAGCCGATGACTGGATTCTGGTGCACGATGCGGCCCGTCCCTGTATCACCCTCGGCATGATAACCAGCCTGTGTCGGCACACCCGCCAACATTCGGTGGGCGGCATTCTGGCCGTCCCGGTGGGTGACACGCTCAAACAGGTCGATGGCTCGGGGGAAATTCTGGCCACCCGCGACCGGCAGGGCCTGTGGCAGGCGCAGACGCCGCAACTGTTCCGCTATCAGTTGCTGCATCAGTGTCTGGCGCGCGCTCTGGGTCAGGGGGAAACCATCACCGATGAAGCCTCGGCACTGGAGCTTGCCGGTTATCGACCGCTGGTGGTGGAAGGCCGAACCGACAATATGAAGGTCACGCGGCCGGAAGATCTCCCCCTGGCCGAAATGATTATACAGCGACAGGAGCATTCTTGATGCGGATCGGGCAGGGCTTTGATGTGCACGCCTTCGGGGCGGGCGACAAAATCGTGATTGGCGGTGTGGTGATTCCCCACACTCGGGGGCTGGTGGCTCACTCCGATGGCGATGTGCTGCTGCATGCGCTGTGCGATGCGCTCCTGGGCGCGGTCGGGGAGGGGGACATTGGCCGACACTTTCCCGATACCGATCCCCAGTTTCACAACGCCGACAGTCGGGCGCTCCTGCGCATGGTGTACGCCCGGGTCAAGAATCTGGGCTGGCAGCTGAGTAACGCGGACATGACGGTGATCGCCCAGGCGCCAAAAATGGCGCCCTACATTACCCCCATGCGCGAACGCATCGCCGACGACCTGGAGTGTGAGTTCAACCAGGTGAATGTCAAAGCGACCACGAGCGAGCGGCTCGGCTTTACCGGGCGGGAGGAGGGCATTGCCGCTCAGGCGGTGGTGCTGTTGTCCCCGGCGCGAGCGTGAGGGCCCTGTCCCGGGGGCAAGTAATTATGAGAGCTGACTCAAGGAGACTGGCCTTTTGCCGTTAGAAGTGTCCGATTACCGCGCCCCCTTCTGGTTGCCTGGTGGGCACCTGCAGACGCTGGTGCCGCGCTACCTGCGCCGGCCGCAACTGACCGGCGAGCCGGTGGAGATCGAGTTGCCCGATGGCGATTCGCTGCATGCCGAGCTCTACCGGGCGCGGGATCCGGAGGCTCCCGTGTTGATTCTCTCTCACGGCCTGGAAGGCAGTGCGCGCAGTGGCTATATCCTGGGGATGGCCCGGGTTGGTCTGGCACAGGGCTGGTCGGTGCTCGCCTGGAATCTGCGCAGCTGCGGACCGACGCTGAACCGGACACCGGCAATTTATCACTCTGGATGCAGCGATGATCTGGACCAGGTGATTCGCTGGGCCGGAACCCATTGCTCGCGCCGCCTGCGTCTGGGAGGCTTTTCGCTGGGTGGCAATGTGACCCTGAAGTGGCTGGGCGAGCAGGGCGAACAGGCGCGGGAGCGGGGCGTCGAAGCCGCCGCCACAGCCTCGGTACCCATCGATCTGCTCGCCTGCGTGCGCGAGCTGGAGCGCCCGGTCAACTGGCTCTATCACAAGCATTTTGTCCGCTCGATGAAGCGGCGTTTGAAAGCCAAGGCGACGCAGTTTCCGGACCATTACGACCTGGATAAACTCGCTTCGCTCTCCACCCTGTGGCAGCTCGATGAGCACTACACAGCACCACTCAATGGTTTTCGCGACGCGGCGGATTACTATGCCCGCTGCAGCGGCCGGTATTTTCTCGACGGTATCCGGGTCCCGACCCTGCTGGTGACCGCAGGCAATGATCCGTTTTTCAATGCCAGTTGCTATCCCCGGGCTCAGGCGGCCAGTAGCGACCATCTGCATTTTGAGGCGCCCCGAACCGGGGGCCATGTCGGCTTCTGGGGCGGTCCGAATCGCTGGTGGCTGGAAGATCGTTTTCTCAGCCATCTGGGCTGAGAGCCGCGCTTTGATCACGGCGCATTCAACCCCTGCTCATGAACACTTTACCCCGAATTCCCAACCTGCTGGAGACTCTGTGTCCGATTTCGATCTGAATTTCCCCCGCGCCTGGGGGCCGCCCCCGGTGAGTGCCGGATTTCGCACCGAACCTGAAGATTTTCAGGTCGATGAGGATCTGGGGTTTACCCCGGATGGAGAGGGGGAGCACTGGCTGGTGCAGGTGCGCAAACGCGGTGACAATACCGCCTGGGTGGCCGGGCAGTTGGGCCGGCTGGCGGGTATTTCAATCCGGGATGTGGGCTATTGCGGCATGAAGGATCGGCGTGCGGTGACCTCCCAGTGGTTCAGCCTCTATCGACCGAAAGGTCCGGAACCGGATTGGTCGGCACTCGATAGCGAGAGCCTGACGCTGCTCAAGGTCACCCGCCACAACCGCAAACTGCGCCGGGGGCAGCACCGGGCCAATCACTTTGCCATCCGCCTGCGCTCGGTGACGCCGCTGGAGGCCGACGGCCTGGCCACACTGGAGACCCGCCTGCAAACCCTCTCCACTTACGGGTTACCGAATTATTTTGGCGAGCAGCGTTTTGGCCGGGAAGCGGGCAATCTCACCCGGGCCCAGGCCTGGCTGGTGGACAACCAACGCATTCGCGACCGCCAGCAACGGGCCATGGCCATGTCTGCCGCCCGCTCCTGGCTGTTCAATCAGGTGCTCGCCGAGCGTGTGGTCCGGGGTGACTGGCAGGAGCCACTGCCGGGGGAGCCGCTCGAGGAGGCCAGTGGTCCGCTCTGGGGACGGGGTCGTCCTCTGGTGTCCGGCGAAGCGCTGGAGCGGGAGGCTACGGTCCTGGCGCCCTGGCAGCAATGGTGTGCCGGGCTAGAGCATGTGGGGCTCAATCAGGAGCGGCGAGCGCTGCGGCTTCGCCCGGAAGGGCTGGCCTGGGAGTGGGAGGGGCAGGACCTCTGGCTGCGTTTCAGCCTGCCGCCCGGCACTTTCGCCACGGCGGTTTTGCGGGAGTTGTCCGGGTTATCGACGAGTGACGCCGAAACAATCGCTCAATAGCCGCTCCTGCAGAGGAAGAGAGCCCGGTCGATATGGTATAGTAATGGCTATATCTGATGGCTTTAACACTGGGGAAGAGAAGTGACAAGTCTGACTTTGGAAGGGGTGGGGATGACCTCCCAGCGCACTCGAGAGCGTCTGGTGCAACGCCTGGCCGACAAGGGTGTGAGCAATCTGCACGTGCTCGATGCCATTCGCAACACACCGCGCCACTGGTTTCTCGATGAAGCCCTGTCTCACCGCGCCTACGAGGACACGGCGCTGCCGATCGGCTATGGTCAGACGCTCTCACAGCCCTATATCGTCGCCCGGATGACCGAGATCCTGCTCGGCGCGGCCGGCGGCCGGCTGCACAAAGTCCTGGAAGTGGGCACCGGGTCCGGTTACCAGACCAGCATCCTGGCGCAACTGGTGGATGAGGTTTACAGTGTGGAGCGCATCAAGCCGTTACAGGACAAGGCGCGGGAGCGCCTGCGCAAGCTGGGCGCGCGCAACGTGCACCTGAAGTATGCCGATGGCGGCTTTGGCTGGCCGGAGTACGGCCCCTTTGACGGTATTCTCAGTACCGCGGCCCCCCGGTTCGTCCCCCAGGTACTGCTCGATCAGTTGGCGCCCAACGGGGTGCTGGTGATTCCCGTAGGGGATCAGCAGCAGGACCTGAACCTCATTGTGCGCGACGGCGACAGTGACAAATTCGTGACCCAGGTGTTGGAGCCGGTCAGATTCGTGCCTTTGATGTCAGGTACCAGCCGCTAAACAGGATAAGGACTCACCGTTGCGACAGACTCTCCTCCTCTGGTTGAAGGGCATGGCCATGGGCGCCGCCGACGTGGTGCCGGGCGTCTCCGGCGGCACCATCGCCTTCATTTCCGGCATCTACGAAGAACTGCTCGATTCACTCAAGCGCTTCACGCCCGGCGCCCTCGGCATCTGGTATCGGGAGGGGTTCGGCGCCTTCTGGCGGCACGTCAATGGCACCTTCCTCCTGACCGTCTTTGGCGGGGTGTTGTTCAGTGTCTTCTCGCTGGCCAATGTCGTCAGCTATGCCCTCGAATACCACCCGGTACTGGTCTGGGGCTTTTTCTTCGGTTTGATCATCGCGTCTATTATTTACATCGGTCGGCAATTGCCACTGCGCTCCCCCGCGATCTGGATCGCCCTGATCATCGGTACGCTGGTGGCTCTGGCCATATCGGTGGGTAAGCCGGTACAGCTGCCGGCGGTCTGGTGGATGGTCTTTATCGCCGGCAGTATTGCCATCTGCGCCATGATTCTGCCGGGCGTGTCCGGCAGTTTCCTGCTCCTGCTGATGGGCATGTATCCGGTGGTTCTACAGGCAGTCTCTGACCTTAACGTTCTGATCCTTATGAGTTTTTTCTCGGGTTGTGTACTTGGACTGTTGCTGTTTTCACACTTGTTGAGTTGGCTCCTGCACCACTTCCATTCGGTGACCCTCGCGGTGCTGACCGGCTTTCTGGTGGGGTCGCTCAATATTGTCTGGCCCTGGAAACACACCCTGGAAACCTTCATCAATCGCCACGGAGAGGCGGTACCTCTGGTACAGGAGAATCTGCTGCCTTTTGCCTATGCCGAGGCGACGGGCTCGGATCCGCAAACACTCTGGGTGATCCTGCTGATGCTGCTGGGGCTGTCGTTGGTGTTGGGATTGGAATATTGGGCCAGTCGCGATAAGCTGAATACAAGCCGGGCGACAGACGCGGGTCTTTAAAAAAGGCCAATGCCTGTTTTGGTGCCAGCCATATCACCTGATTTGGGTGATATGCGTCACATTTTAGAGCTTTTTCTAATAAGTTTCCGGCGGTAATTGCCAAAGTAAATAAACAAGAGTGATTCTGGTCACTGAATTCGTGAGCAAGTTTATGTGGGCGAGCCCCTCTCACCGACTCACCCCCGGCCGACAAGTGATTTATATATTGATCGCTCTGTGTGCTTTGTGTGCCTGCTCCTCCCAGCCCGCCCAGGTGCAGGACCGAGACCAACCCCCCAGTCGCAAGCTGAATCAACATCACGTGAGTCCGGGGGAAACCCTCTATTCCATTGCCTGGCGCTACGACGTCGATCATCGAAAACTCGCCCGGTACAACGACATCGAGCCACCGTTTACCATCTACCCGGGCCAGGTGTTACAGGTTGATGTCGGCAATATGAGCGCGAGTAAAAGCGCGAGCAAGACCGAAAGCACACCCCGGAAAAAGCCCCAGAGCCGTACACAAGAGACGACCGCGTCTTCTGCTGAGAATCAGAAGGCCCCAAGGCGTTCTAAAAATACAACACCTTCGAAGCGTGAGTCCTCGCCTCCCAGCCTCGTCGGGGGGCCACCCGACTGGCAATGGCCGGTACGGGGCCGGGTCCTGAGTGCCTTTGGTGCCAGTACCGGTTTGAATCAGGGTATTGATATCGCCGGCAAATTGGGGGACTCTGTAGAGGCGGCCGCAGCCGGACATGTCGTCTATGCCGGAAGTGGCTTGCGTGGGTATGGCAATTTGGTGATCATCAAGCATAACGAGACTTACTTGAGCGCCTATGCCCACAACCACCGTCTGAAGGTTTCAGAAGGGGATGTGGTTAAAGTCGGACAGACAATTGCCGAGATGGGTTCAAGTGGCACCGATAAAGCAAAGCTTCACTTTGAGATTCGGCGCGATGGAAAACCTGTTGACCCGATAGGGTATTTGCCCAAACGCTGATTGCGCAAAGAAAGATAACTTGGGTAAGGTCGACGGTGCCATAGGGGTGGCGCTCCGGCCGATTAGAGAGCAAGGGGTGATTTATGACTATGGATATAAGGGACAGCAACCTGGAACGTGAGGCTGCGGCCGCTGTTCACGAGATTGACTTTAACGACGACACAATCGTCTTGGCCGAAGACGACACACCTACCAACACGGCGACAGCCGCCAAATCCCGAAAACCCGAAAAGACCCAGAATCTCGACGAACCTTTCACGAAGAGTCTCGATGCGACTCAGCTTTACCTGAACGAAATCGGTTTTTCGCCACTGCTCAGCGCGGAGGAGGAAGTGTACTTCTCCCGCAAGGCGTTGCGCGGCGATGCCGCCGCTCGCAAGCGTATGATCGAGAGCAATCTGCGCCTGGTGGTCAAGATCTCCCGGCGCTATGTGAATCGTGGCCTGGCGCTGCTCGATCTGATCGAAGAGGGCAACCTGGGGCTGATTCGCGCGGTGGAGAAGTTCGATCCGGAGCGCGGCTTCCGCTTTTCGACCTACGCAACCTGGTGGATCCGGCAGACCATTGAGCGGGCCATCATGAACCAGACCCGCACCATCCGGCTGCCGATCCATGTGGTGAAAGAGCTGAATATCTATCTGCGCGCGGCGCGTGAGCTGACCCAGAAGCTGGACCACGAGCCCACGTCCGATGAGATTGCCACTATGCTGCAAAAGCCGGTGGCGGATGTCGAGCGGATGCTGGGCCTGAACGAGCGGGTGACTTCGGTCGACAGTCCCATTGGCAACTCCTCAGATCGCGCGGTGGTGGATACCATCCCCGACATCCAGAATTCGGATCCGGCCTTTCTCATGCAGGACGGTGACCTGAACGCCAGTCTCGATCATTGGCTGGATGACTTGAGCGAGAAGCAGAGCGAAGTGCTGGCGCGCCGGTTTGGCTTGCGGGGTCACGAGGTGTGCACCCTGGAAGAAGTCGGGCGTGAAATCGGTCTGACCCGCGAGCGGGTCCGCCAGATTCAGGTGGAAGCGCTCAAGCGCTTGCGCGATATTATCGAGAAACAGGGACTGAACAGCGAGGCCCTTTTCAGCGTGTAGTATTTGCCTGGCGTTCCATATTTGTCAGCGCCTGGCGCTATCTGTATTGAGGACACGCTCCTCACTCTGGCGATAAAAAAAGCCGCCTCCGGAAACGGGGGCGGCTTTTTTTGGTGGCGTCACCGCTCTCGGGCGTTAGCGCTCCAGATACTGCAGCTTGCCCTCAACACCGTCCCATTCGTCGGCATCGGGCAGGGCGTCTTTCTTTTCAGTGATCACGGGCCACACCTCAGCGAGCTCTTCGTTCAGCTCCAGGAACACTTCCTGGCCTTCGGGCAGCTCGTCTTCGGAGAAGATCGCATCCACGGGGCACTCGGGCTCACACAGGGCACAGTCGATGCACTCGTCCGGGTGAATCACGAGGAAATTGGGGCCTTCATAAAAGCAGTCAACGGGGCACACTTCCACGCAGTCTGTGTGCTTGCATTTAATGCAGTTTTCCCCAACAACAAAGGTCATAGCGCGGACTCCAGCTAACACGGTTTCGAATAGGGGCGATATTCTATCAGCATTCCTGTTTTTTGCTAGCCCCGGTTTTGCTAGCCCTTGATCAGTTCGCGCAGGGCGTAGAGCTGCTCCAGGGCCTGACGGGGTGTCATTTCATCCGGTTGCAGTGCGCCCAGCGCTTCCACAGCCGGGTGGGGGCCGACATCAAACAGTCCCCCCTGGATTGGTGTCTCGGGAGTGGGAGCTTTGGGTGAGCTCTCCGGTTGCGCCGGTGCCGGCTCTGACTTGTTCCGCTCTCCTTCCCTGTCCCGCTCTCCTTCCAGCTGTTGCAGTTGCGTTCGGGCGCGGGCCAGCACGCCCTCCGGAATGCCCGCCAGCTTGGCGACCTGCAGCCCGTAACTCTTGCTGGCCGGGCCCTCCTGCACCTTGTGCAGAAAGACGATGCTGTCGTGATGCTCGGTGGCATTGAGGTGAACGTTGGCAATCCCCGGCAATTCGTCCGGCAGACGGGTCAGCTCAAAGTAGTGGGTGGCAAACAGGGTGTAGGCCTTGACCTGCTCGGCGAGATGGCGGGCGCAGGCCCAGGCCAGAGCGAGGCCGTCAAAGGTGCTGGTGCCCCGGCCGATTTCGTCCATCAATACCAGGCTGCGGGGCGTGGCATTGTGCAGAATGTTGGCGGTCTCGGTCATCTCCACCATGAAGGTCGATCGACCCCCGGCCAGATCATCCGAGGAGCCGATGCGGGTGAAAATCCGGTCCAGCATGCCGATGCGGGCGCTGGCGGCGGGTACAAAGCTGCCGATGTGAGCCAGGACCACGATCAGGGCGGCCTGGCGCATATAGGTGGATTTACCGCCCATGTTGGGGCCGGTGACCACCAGCATATGGCGCTGGTCGCCGAAGCTCAGATCGTTGGGGACAAAAGGGGCCTCGCTGACCTGTTCCACCACCGGATGGCGACCGGCTTCGATTTCGATGCCCGGTTCGGCCTTCAGCTCGGGGCGCGCCCAGCCCAGTTGCTCGGCCCGTTCGGCCAGGTTGGTCAGCAGGTCCAGCTCGGCCACGGCGGAGGCGGAGGTCTGCAGTTCGATCAGGTCGTCGTTGAGAATATCCAGCAGCTCTTCGTAGAGAATTTTCTCCCGTGCCAGCGCGCGGCTCTTGGCGGAGAGCGCCTTGTCTTCAAAACCTTTGAGCTCTGGCGTGATATAGCGCTCGGCGTTCTTGAGAGTCTGGCGTCGGATATAGTCCGCCGGCGCCTGTTCGGCCTGGGCCCGGCTCAGCTCGATGTAGTAGCCGTGCACGCGGTTGTAGCCCACTTTCAGGGTGGAGATGCCGGTGCGCTCTCGCTCCCGGGTCTCCAGGTCCACGAGGTACTGGCCCGCATTGCTGCTGATATCGCGCAGCTCGGCCAGCTCCTGGTCGTAGCCCTCGGCAATCACGCCGCCGTCGCGCATCACCACCGGCGGATTCTCCACCAGAGCGCGATCCAGGAGGTCGACGCGCTGGGGGAATTCACCCATCTGTTCAGCCAATTCGGCCAGGTGTGGAGACTGGATCTGTCTGAGTTCCGACTGCAGCTCCGGGTAGCAGGCCAGCGAGGCCTGCAGGCGGGATAGATCCCGGGGGCGAGCCGAGCGCAGGGCCAGTCGACCCAGAATGCGCTCCATGTCCCCCACGCGCTTGAGGAGGCGGTGGATGATTTCAAACCGGTAATTGTCGGTGAGCGCGGTGACCGCGGTCTGGCGCGCCTCAAGTACGGGCAGGTCGCGCAGGGGACGGTTGAGCCAGCGGCGCAGCAGGCGCGAGCCCATGGCGGTGGCGCAGCGGTTGAGCACACTGAACAGGGTGTTCTCTTCGTTGCCGCCCAGGTTGATGTCCAGTTCCAGGTTGCGCCGGGTGGCGGCGTCCATGATCACCGCCTGTTCGCGATTCTCATGGCTCAGGCCGCGTACATGGGGCAGGGCGGCGCGCTGGGTTTCCCGGGCGTAGTTGAGCAGACAGCCGGCAGCGGCAATGGCGTTGTCGAGGTGGTCGCAGCCAAATCCGCCCAGATCCTGGGTGCCGAATTGCTGGGTCAGCAGGCGCCGGGCGGTGTCCAACTCGAATTCCCAGGGCCCGCGCCGGCGCAGGCCGCGGCGGTTCTCGACCAGCTCGGGCGTGGTGATCTCGTCACTGACCAGCAGCTCGGCCGGTTGCAGACGCTGCAGCTCACCCAGTGCGGCGTCCAGCCCCTGGACTTCCAGCACCAGAAAGCGACCGCTGGCAATATCCAGTGAAGCCAGGCCGTAGGTGTCGCCGTTCTGGTGCAGGGCCACCAGCAGGTTGTCCTTGCCCGAATCGAGCAGCGCCTCGTCGCTGATGGTGCCGGGGGTGACAATGCGCACCACCTTGCGCTCCACCGGTCCCTTGGTGGTGTTGGGGTCGCCGATCTGCTCGCAGATGGCCACCGACACGCCGGCCCGGACCAGCTTGGCCAGGTAGCCGTCGGCGGCGTGAAAGGGCACGCCGGCCATGGGAATGGGCTCGCCGTTGGATTTGCCCCGGGCGGTGAGGGTCACATCCAACAGTTCGGCGGCGCGCTTGGCATCCTCGTAAAAGAGCTCATAGAAGTCGCCCATGCGGTAGAAGACCAGCTCCTGAGGGTGCTCGGCTTTGATGCGCAGGTACTGCTGCATCATGGGGGTATGGGTGCTCTGTACGTCGGCGGTATTGGCCATAAAGTCGGGTGTCTGGTTGCGGTTGGAATGTGATCGAGCTGCGCTATTCTACGTAAATCATCCCGGGCTTGCACTTGCTCTTCGCCTGGCATACCGTTGCCTCATGACCGACGAGTTTGACTCTACCTTTTCTTCCCCTTCGAGCCCGGACGACGACCATCGCAACCGGGCGGTGGCGTTGGCCCAGCGTCTGGGGCAGGCGCTGGAGGCGCGTGGCTGGCGGGTGGCCACGGCGGAGTCCTGCACCGGGGGTGGCATCGCCGCCGCCATCACCGAGGTGGCGGGCAGTTCGGCCTGGTTTGAGTACGGTCTGGTGACCTATGCCAACGGCGCCAAACAGCGTCTGCTGGGCGTCTCGGCCGAAACGCTTGAGGCCGAGGGCGCGGTGAGTGAGGCGGTGGTCCGGCAAATGGCGCGGGGTGCGCTCTCGTTGGCGGAAGCCGACCTGGCGGTGGCCGTCAGTGGGGTGGCCGGTCCCGGGGGCGGCTCGCCCGAGAAACCCGTGGGCACGGTCTGGCTGGGTTGGAGTCGCTGCGGTGACGGCGGTGTCGAGTCCGGGGCCAGGTGCTGTCATTTTGACGGGGATCGGGCCGCCGTACGCGGCCAGACCGTGGTCGCGGCGCTGGAGCAATTGCTCGCGCTGACCGAGCGGTTTCCCGAGTCCCAGGGGGCGGCGGAAAGTACTGTATAGATATCGATAGCTGTTTGCGTATACAGGTTTTTGGTGTATCCTGTGGGCAGTTGTAAAATCACGAGCTGATGAGTTCGTCAGTTGACAGTTACATTTTTCAGAATATTGATCGAGGTGTCGGATGGATGCGAATAAAGAGAAGGCGCTGAGCGCAGCGCTGGGACAGATTGAGCGGCAGTTTGGCAAGGGAACCGTCATGCGCATGGGGGATAAGGAGCGGGTGGCTATTCCCGCGATTTCCACCGGCTCACTGGGTCTGGACGTCGCTCTGGGCATTGGCGGCCTTCCCCGTGGACGAGTCGTTGAAATCTACGGTCCGGAATCCTCGGGCAAGACCACACTGACATTGCAGGTGATCGCCGAAGCCCAGCGCAAGGGCGGTACCTGTGCCTTCATCGACGCCGAGCACGCCCTGGACCCCATTTACGCCGAGAAGCTGGGCGTCAATGTTGATGATCTGATCATCTCCCAGCCGGACACCGGTGAGCAGGCGCTGGAAGTGAGCGATATGCTGGTGCGCTCCGGTGCAGTGGACGTTCTGGTTGTGGACTCTGTAGCCGCTCTGACGCCGCGTGCGGAAATCGAAGGCGAGATGGGCGACCAGCACATGGGTCTGCAGGCCAGGCTGATGTCCCAGGCACTGCGCAAGATTTCGGGCAACATCAAAAACGCCAACTGCCTGGTCATTTTCATTAACCAGATCCGGATGAAGATCGGGGTCATGTTCGGCAGCCCCGAAACCACCACCGGCGGTAATGCGCTCAAATTCTACTCTTCGGTCCGCCTGGACATCCGTCGCATCGGCTCGGTCAAAGAGGGCGACGAGGTAGTTGGTAATGAGACCCGTGTCAAAGTGGTGAAAAACAAGGTGGCTCCGCCGTTCAAGCAGACCGAGTTCCAGATTCTGTACGGCACGGGCATCAACCGTCTGGGTGAGGTGATCGACTTCGGTGTGAAGTTGGGCATCGTCGACAAGGCGGGCGCCTGGTACAGCTACAAGGGCGACAAGATCGGTCAGGGCAAGAACAATGTTGTGAAGTTTTTGCAGGAAAACACCGACATCGCCCAGGAGATGGAAAAGCGGGTCAGAGACGAGCTGCTCAACGTCCCCGTAAAAGAAGACGAGAAAGCGCCTGAAAAAGAACAGACGAAGGAACAGTCCGAAGTTTGAACAGTGGGGCGCGGGAAGGAACCCGCGGGTCCCGTCAGGGTCTAATTCTTGACTCCTTTTCGGGATCCAATACTGAGAGGCTACCAGTCGGTAGCCGGACGAGCTGTGTAGGGTGAGGTCTGTATGAAAAAAACGGTTTTTTTGGCTTCGATTGCGCTGCTGTTTCTAGTGGGCTGCAGCACCTCCCCAAGGGTCGTGACAGACTACGATACCGGGTATGAGTTTTCGCAACTGAAGACGTTTGAAGTGGAGCCGACTCGGCAGGACGATGACAAAAGCCTGTTGATATCACCCTTTACCCTGAGCCATTTACAGCGCGTCATTGAGGATAACCTGGCCGAGCGCTATGCGCCGGCGACGGAAGCCCAGACCCCCGATTTCGTGGTGCGTTACCACATCGTGGTGGAAGATCGCCTGGATGTGCGCAGTTACGACCAGCGCTACGGATTTGGTTACTACGGCTACGGTCCCTTCTATCGGTACCCTTATGTGGTGCAGCCCAGCCCCAGAATCTACCGTCAGGGCAGTCTGATTGTCGATGTGGTCCGTGGTGAAGACAACAAGCCGCTATGGCGAGGTGTCTCCGAGCAACGGTTGTACGAAAGCCAGACCCCGCAGGAGCAGCGCCAGCGGCTATCGTCTTCCGTGGCCGATATCCTGTCAAAATTCCCACCGGTGAATTAATCGGGGCTCTATGTCCGACTCCGACGCCGACCCCGGCTCTGACCCCGCTGCCCCCACCCGTGCCGATCTTCGCCTGGCGGCCATGAACCTTCTGGCGCGGCGGGAGCATTCGGCTCTGGAGTTGCGAGAGAAACTCGTCCGGCGTTTTGGTGAAGATCCGCCCGTTGCGGAGCGTCTGGACGAGGCTCTGGCGGGGCTGGCCCGCGACAACCTTCAGAGCGATGAGCGCTTTGCCGAGGCCTTTGTCACCATGCGCCAGCGCCAGGGTAAAGGTCCCATGCGTATTGATCAGGAGTTGCGCCAGAAGGGGGTGGCGGACGGTCTGATTGCCACTTACCTCGGTCAGCTCGACGAAGACACCTGGTGCGAACTGGCCCGGGACGTCCGCCAGAAGCGGTTCGGTTCCGAGCCGGTCGAGTCTCGGCGCGATCGCGCCAAACAGCAGCGGTTTTTACAGTATCGGGGGTTCACTCACGAGCAGATTCGCTCGGCCATGGATGAGAGGTCCTTTAGTTAACACCAGGGTTAACGCCAGAATTAACGCCAGCGCTCCGGTTAACGCCAACGGTCCCAGGCATCCATCACTTTCGCCGCGTAACGATAACTGCCATAGCTGCCATTGTAGCGGGCCAACGCCTCGGCCAGACGCCCATCCGAGCGCTCGATATAGTGTTTGAGAATGGTACAGCCGTAGCGAAGGTTGGTATCCAGATCAATCAGGTTGTCGTCCGGCCGACCGATTTCATTCTTCCAGAACGGCATGACCTGCATGATTCCCTGGGCCCCCACGGGGGAGACGGCGTAGTGGTTGAAGTGGCTTTCCACCTCGATAACCGCCAGCACCAGCGCGGGCTGCAGCTCCATCTGACGCGCCGCACTGTGGACTTTGCGCAGCAGGGCCAGACGTTGATCGGTGTCGGGCACGTACCGCTCCAGTCGGCCGGACATCAACAGCAGCCAGGCTTCGGCATCAAAACGGTCGTCAAAGCTGTCGGCCGCGTTCACGTTTTCCAGCAATTTGCGCCGCAGCGCCTGATCCATATCGGGTTCAGGCGTGATGTAGGCGAGCTGGGCGGGCCCGGATGCTTCATCCCGGGCGCTGCCGGGCAGGGCGACCAGCAGCACCAGAACGCCCATAACCAGAGCGCCCACATGAAGGCGGGTGACTCGTGAGGTGATGCTTGCTGACACCGTCATGGTTCCGCCGGGTCAGAGCGCGAGGCGCTCTTGCAGGAACCCGGTGAGTTCATCGAGGGGCAGATCCTGAGCGCTTTCGTCCCGGCGCCCTTTATACTCGATGGTTCCCTTGTCGAGCCCCCGGTCACCGACCACCAGCCGATGCGGAATACCCATCAAATCGGTATTGGCCAGCATCACACCCAGGCGGGCCTTTTCCTCGTCCATATAGAGAACGTCGATCCCCAGGTCGGTCAGCTCCCGATACAGTTGTTCGCACTTTTCCGCCACGGCGGGCGACTTGTGGGCGTTAATCGGTACCAGCGCCAGTTGGAAAGGGGCGATATTGAGCGGCCAGATAATGCCCTGGTCATCGTGATTCTGCTCGATGGCCGCCGCCACTACCCGGGAGACCCCGATACCATAGCAGCCCATGATCATGGGTTGTTCTTTGCCGTTCTCATCCAGAACCCTGGCGTTCATGGCTTCGCTGTACTTGGTGCCAAGCTGGAAAATATGCCCCACTTCGATGCCGCGCTTGATCTCCAGCTGTCCCTGACCGTCCGGACTCGGATCGCCGGCGACCACGTTCCGGAGGTCGTGGATGTCGCCCTCGGGCAGATCGCGCTCCCAGTTGACGCCGGTCAGGTGGTAGCCGTCTTTGTTGGCACCACAGACAAAATCCGCCAGTTTGGCCGCCGCGCGATCAACCAGCACCGGAATGTCCAGCCCGACGGGCCCGAGCGAGCCCACTCCGGCGCCCAGTTCGGCGCGGATGCGCTCTTCGGGGGCGAAGGTCAGCGGGGCGGCGATGCCCGGCAGTTTTTCCGCTTTGACGTCATTGAGCTCGTGATCGCCGCGTACGACCATTGCCACCAGCGGTTGGGGGCCGTCTTCGGGCGGCTCGCCCAGCACAATCAGGGTCTTGACCGTCTGCTCCGCGGGCACTTTGAGGTACTCTGCGACCTGGAGAATGGTCTCCTGTCCCGGTGTGGCAACTTCGGTCATCGCTTCGCTCGGGTGAGGACGATCGAGTGTGGGCGTCAGCGCTTCGGCTTTTTCGATGTTGGCCGCATAGTCACTCTGGTCGCTGAACACGATGTCGTCTTCACCACTATTGGCGAGCACGTGAAACTCATGGGAGAAAGCTCCGCCGATGGCGCCCGTATCGGCCAGCACAGGACGATAGTTCAGGCCGATCCGATCAAAAATTGAACAGTAGGTGGCGTGCATCACCCCGTAGGTTTCCTGCAGCGATTCCTGGGTGAGGTGGAAGGAGTAGGCATCCTTCATGGTGAATTCGCGCGCGCGCATCACACCAAAGCGGGGGCGGATTTCGTCGCGGAATTTGGTCTGAATCTGATAGAAGTTGGCCGGCAGCTGTTTGTAGCTGTTGATTTCCCCGCCGACGAGGTCGGTTATCACCTCTTCGTGGGTGGGACCCAGGCAAAAAGCCCGCTGGTGCCGGTCGTTGATGCGCAGCAGTTCCGGTCCGTATTCCTGCCAGCGCCCGGATTCTTCCCAGAGCTCAGCGGGCTGTACCACCGGCATCAGAACCTCTTGCGCCCCGGATTTGTCCATTTCCTCGCGGATGATGCGCTCGACCTTGCGCAGTACCCGCAGGCCGAGGGGCATCCAGGTGTACAGACCGGAGGCCAGCTTGCGGATCATGCCGGCGCGCAGCATCAGTTGATGGCTGATGACCTCCGCATCGGAGGGAGTTTCTTTCAGTGTGGCTATCAGAAAACGACTGGATCTCATACTCGGGCTTCTTAATGGCTATAATAGGATTTGAAAGTCGATATTCTACGGTGCTTGGCGGTTCGGGTACAGACTCGAACGTCGGACGGCATCCGCAAATTCGCGAATTCAGGACGAGGAGAGAACCATGTTTGAGCTGCACCCGCGCCTGGCGGAGGATACCGTGCCCGTCGGGCGCTTTCCCCTGTCTCTGTTACGGTTGAGCAAAGATGCCAATTACCCCTGGTGCATTCTGATTCCGCAGCGTGAGGATGTGTTCGAGATTCACCATCTGTCGGAGGACGACCAGCAACAGTTGATGCGCGAGTCCTGCCGTCTGGCGGAAGTCATGACCAGTGTTTTTGATGCCGACAAAATGAATGTGGCGGCGTTGGGGAACCAGGTGCGACCGCTGCACCTGCACCACATTGCGCGGTTTGAGACAGACCCTGCCTGGCCACAACCCATCTGGGGGGCCAAACCGGCCAGTCAGTACTCTCCGGAGCAGCTGGAGGACCGCCTGGAACACCTCAGAGCGGCGCTGGTCGGAGAAGACTTTACGGTCGATTGACGCTCAGGTGTACTACCGGCCACAACAACCGGCCATAAAAAAGCCCCGCTCGGCGGGGCTTTTTTACAGCTTGGGCTGTGAATGCACTGGTGGCAATCAGAGCGCCATTTCTTTGAGTTTCTTCAGGGGGCGAACCTTGATGGCCGTGCTGGCGGGTTTTGCCTTGAATACGGTCTCTTCGCCGGTAAAGGGGTTGATGCCCTTGCGCGCCTTGGTGGCGGGCTTTTTGACGGTTGTGATTTTCATCAGTCCGGGCAGAACGAACTCGCCACAGCCACGCTTTTTCACGTGTCCTTCAATGATGTCGGAAAGCTCATCGAGAACCGACTGCACCTGCTTCTTGCTCAGCTCGGTATTCTCGGCGATCTGGTTGAGAATCTGGGTCTTGTTGTAGCGCTCGGAGATCGCCTTTACCTTGGTAGCCGGCTGTTTGGTGGCGGTCTTCTTTGCCGGTGCTTTCTTGGCGGGGGCTTTTTTTGCGGTGGTTTTGCGAGCAGCCATAGTGTAATCCTTATGGGTTGTGTGTGCTTCTTGAATGGTAACGGTTGAATGGTAATCGGACAAACGCTTTATATAAAGGCTGAACTCAACCTTTAATCGTTCCGGGCCTATATATAAAGGATTAAATCCCGATCAGCAACCAAAAAGTGGCCACGATGCCCATTTTAGACGAATAATTGCCGCAGACGGGGGTCTTCCTCCGCACTTTCCCAGGCCCTGTCAAAAATTTCCCGCAGATTTCTGACTTCCGCCGCGCCTTTGCGATCCACGAATCCGCGGTATTCCTCAGGATCATTCCGGTACAACAGCTGGTCCCGGTCACAGAGCAGAAAGCTGTGAGCCCGGGTTTCGATCTCGTTGGTCAGCCGGCGCACGCTGATCTTGCTGGGCAGTCGTTGCGCCAGGCGCACCAGTCCGTGGCCGCGCTCGATCAAGGGTCGTGTGTCTCGCACGAGCAGACGCACCCGGGTCTGGCGGTGGCGTCGGGCCAGAGCCGAGAGCGCATCGGCCAGTTCGTCGCGGTCAAACAGCGGGGCGTCCAGGTCCGGGCTGAAAAGGGCCAGGTCGCGTCGCGCTCTCGCACAGATTGAATCGACAGCGCTCTTGAAGTCCGCCAGGCCCTCAAGGTGCTCGACGGAAGAGGCTGGCTCGGATTGGGGGTCATGTTCTGCCATACGTGACGAGTCTCCGGTCAGTCTGTGTGATGAGGTCGTACCGTTTTTCTATTCCTTGCCCTGCGTCCGCCAGGGAGCCCATATTGCCGGTGGTAATAAATGACACCTGGTTACTCGACGGTATCATATAGAAAAATAGTTGCACCAATGAAAAAAAACGGCTATAAATGACACACTCCGGTCAGTTCGCGGATCCACAAGAACCATCAAGGTTGTCCGACTGACTGAGCGACTGTCCCCTTGACCGATAAAGATAACAGATTACGGGTGATTTGCTTGGAGAGAAAGTCCACATCATTTCAGGCGCTTCAGCGTCTTGGCGGGGCGGGGCGTCTGCCAGTGCTGTCGCTGCTGCTGTGGCTGTCGCTGTTGCCTGCGCAGGCCAGCGAGCTTCTGCAGCTGCGCTTTGACGAGCCGTCAAGCGACTGGGAGCGCGAGAGCCTGCCGATCGGCAATGGAGCGCTGGGAGCAACGGTCCAGGGTGGCGTCGAGCGCGACCGACTGCAGTTCAATGAAAAAACCCTCTGGACTGGCGGCCCCGGCGCGGGTGAGGCGTATGACTACGGCGTACCGGAGCCGTCATATACGGATCGTCTGGCCGAGGTCAGACAACAGTTGCGCGAGGAGGGCGCGCTGGACCCGGAACGGGTGGTCAAGCAACTCGGTCGCGCGGCCCGGCACTACGGCAACTATCAGAGCTTTGGTGCCCTGGTCTTCGATCACCGGGGGCTGGATGGCGCTGTGAGCGGCTACCGCCGCCTTCTGGATCTTGAGCAGGGCGAAGCCAGTGTCCGTTTTGAGCATCAGGGTGTTCAATACCGGCGGGACTACTTCGTCAGCTATCCGGACCAGATGGTCGTCGTGCGTCTCAGCGCGGATCAGCCCGGCAAAATCGCGTTCGATCTGGCGTTGGAAGTACCGGACAATCGCTCCGTCGCGCGCCGGGTGCAAGACGATCAAATGCGGGTCGTGGGTGCCCTGAAAGACAACGGCCTGCGCTATGCGACCCGACTCGATGTGCAGGTTGAAGGTGGGGAATCCAGTGCTTCGGAGAACGGCCATCAGTTGGAGGTCCGGGAAGCCGATGCCGTCACGGTGCGCCTGACGGCGGCCACTGACTACCGGCTTGCGTATCCCGATTACCGGGGAGATTCACCTGAACCGCAGGTCGACACCCGGATGAAGCGTGCCGCCAACCTGGATTTTCAACAGCTGCGCGAGCGTCACCGGCAGGATTACCAACACCTGTTCCAGAGGGTGAGCCTGGACATTGGCCAGGAAGCCTCCGGGAAGTCCACACCCGCATTATTGTCGGACTACAGTGACAGCAATCGCCCGGAGGAGGATCGCCTACTCGAATCACTGTATTTTCAGTTTGGACGTTATCTGCTGATCAGCTCTTCCCGGGCGGGATCACTCCCGGCGAATCTGCAGGGTGTGTGGAACAATTCCAGGACGCCGCCCTGGAACGCGGACTATCACGCCAATATCAATTTACAGATGAATTACTGGCCCGCCGAAATCACCAACCTGGCCGAAACCACCGGTCCGCTGTTCGATTTTGTCGATGCATTGGTGGCGCCGGGCCGTCAGTCCGCGCAGAAGTTTTTCGGCGCCCGGGGCTGGACGCTGTTTCTCAACACCAATGTCTGGGGCTTTACCGGTGTGATCGATTGGCCCACGGCGTTCTGGCAGCCCGAAGCCAATGCCTGGTTGGCCCAGCATTATTATGAACACTACCTGTTCAACCGGGACCGGAAGTTTCTGGCGGAGCGCGCCTATCCGCTGATGCTCGAGACGGCGCACTTCTGGCTGGATGCCCTGGTGGAAGATCCGCAGACGGGCAAGCTGATTGTCACACCCAGCTATTCTCCCGAGCACGGTGATTTCACCGAGGCGGCCGCCATGTCTCAGCAGCTGGTGTACGACCTGCTGCGCAACACCCGTAACGCGGCCCGGGAATTGGGAGAGGACAAGGTCGCCCGACAGATTCACGAAGCGCTGCAGGCGCTGGACCCGGGCCTGCGCATCGGCTCCTGGGGCCAGCTGCAGGAGTGGCGCGAAGACAGGGATGATCCCGAGAGCGATCATCGCCATGTCTCTCACCTTTTTGCTTTGCACCCGGGGCGGCAGATTTCCCTGGAGCAGCCTGAACTGCTCTCGGCCGCGCGGACCAGTCTTGAGGCCCGGGGCGATGGCGGCACCGGTTGGGCGCAGGCATGGAAGATCAATCTCTGGGCCCGACTGAAAGATGGCGAGCGGGCCCATAAGCTGCTCTCGGACCAGCTGCGCGACAGCACCCTGCCCAATCTGTGGGATACCCACCCGCCGTTTCAGATCGATGGCAACTTTGGCGCGACGGCCGGCATGGCGGAAATGTTGTTACAGAGCCATGGGGATGCGATCCATTTACTGCCGGCGTTACCTTCGGCCTGGTCAGAGGGGAGCGTCAGCGGGTTGCGGGCCCGGGGGGATTTTACGCTCAATATGAAATGGAAGGATGGCAGGCTCGTCTGGTTTGAAGTTGTCAGTGGGGAGCCTGCTGAAATAGCTCTGGTCTCCACGCTGTTCGAGAGTGATTTTACACAGGAGGTGAGCGGTGAAGACATCGTCAAAGTGGAGGGAAGGAATTCACGACGGCGAGTGTCTATGCAGGGAGACAAGGTTTATCGATTTCAATCAGCCTTAACGGCGGCTGACTGATGAAGGAGCTTGCTGAGAAGTAAGACTGCGCGGAATCGCCAGGATAGACAGGTGGTTTCCAACGAAGACGGAGGTGCCTCAGATGCGATGTCGATTTCATCATTGGCGCTGCTATGAAATGCAACCAGTAAAACAATAATCTGTAACTTACCCAACGGGCATTGGAGTGATCGTGAAATGAGAATAGTCAAAGACACATCTAACTGGACTACAGCCGGTAGCAATCCCAGTCAATTTAACCGCCACATACTGTGTAATGCGGTGAGGTTGGGATCGGGCCTGCTACTGACAGGGGCGATTGGTTGGGCTGCACCCGCCCTGGCCCAGGACAGCTCGACATCTGCAGAGGTACAACAAGCACTGGAAGAAATAGTGGTCTCCGGGCAGCGGGGGAGCGTCCAGTCGGCTCAGTTGATCAAACAGACTTCAGAGCAGATTGTTGACTCTATTGTCGCCGATGACATAGGCAAATTGCCTGATCGCTCAGTGACTGAAACCCTGCAGCGAATCCCGGGGGTGACAATTGACCACTTCATGTCGCTTGGTGATCCCGAACACTTTTCAGCAGAAGGTAGCGGTGTTGCAGTTCGCGGCCTGACACAAGTACGCAGTGAGCTGAACGGGCGAGACAGCTTCAGTGCGAATGGTGGACGCAGTCTGAGCTTTGAAGATGTGCCTGCCGAATTGATGGCGGGTGTTGATGTGTATAAAAACCCCTCGGCCGACATGATTGAGGGTGGTTTGGGCGGGACTGTCAATTTGCGTACGCGTATGCCCTTTGACAGTGACGACCGGATTGTTGCCGCTACCGCGAGTGTCAACTATGGGGACTTTATCAAGGAGGCCGACCCCTCGGTTTCGGCACTATACAGCGATCGTTGGGATACAGATGCTGGCGAGTTCGGACTTCTGGTAGATTTGGCATTCTCCGAGATTTCGACGCGTACCGATGGCATTTTCAGTCGTCCTTTTTTCCCGCGTGATGACCTGCAAGGCTTTGAAGGCCGTACCATTCAGGTACCCCGTGGTGCCGACTGGCGTTCCATGGACTTCAATCGTGAACGATTGGGGAGCTATCTGGCCGCTCAATGGCGTCCCAACGATACCTCTGAATTCTACTTTCAGGCCTTTCGCAGTCAATACGACATGCAGTGGGATGAGGACGCCATTTTTGTTCAGAATGACGCCTATGCTACCCAGCCGGCAGCAGGCGAAGAGTTCGTTGTTGATAGCAACGATGTGTTCGTCTCCGGCCGGTTAAGTCAGCCTGGCGGTATTCCGTTTGGGGCTGACATCCGGGTTTCCAATCGTGAGTCTGTTACTTCCGACTTCTCCGGTGGCTATAAGTGGATGCCAGACGATCGGCTTGAGATCACAACAGACTTTCAGTATACCAAGGCTACCACTGAGGCGCTTGATGCAACAATCGCCACTGGCATAGACCTTCCATACATCAGTATTAATCTTTCAGGCAAGCGGCCCGATATTCAGGCTGATAATGATTATCTGGCCGATCCCTCCAATTACTATTGGGGCTTCACGATGCCTTTCATAGAGGATAACGAAGCTGATCAATTCGCGTGGCGAGCCGATATCAAGTACAACTTCGATAATAATGACGTTATCCGGTACGTGAAATCGGGGGTACGCTACAGTGAGCGGGAAGCGACCAATATCAACAGTGGTTACCACTGGCAAGCGATCTATCAGCCCTGGATGCGAGGTTGGAAACTGCCTGCTGACGAACCGATGCCACCGGTCGAAGATGTCAGCCAGATGTCCCTGAATGAATTTGACAACTTCTTCCGTGGCAAAGCGCCTCGTCCGGGTGTGGTTTATGCGCCCCATATTTCCCTCATTGAAGGGTACCCGGAGAGCTTTGATCAACTCCATGCTGATGCTTCAGAGAACTATCTGTGCTGTGATGACTATACTCCGGCCACAATGGATGATCCCAGCCGTATTAACGAGCAGGAAGAGCAGACGACAGCGGCCTATTTCCTTCTTGGGTTTGGGATGGATGATCTGGCCGTACCGGTAGATGGCAATGTGGGTGTCAGGGTGGTACGGACGGAAAATGCAGCGGATGGCATGCTTCGCTACCCCGAAACAGTGGTTCTGGGCGAGGATGAAGAAACAGAGACGCAGCCCTGGTATCAAGAGCCGCAAGAGATTGTTGCTGAAAACTCCTATACCAACGTCCTTCCCAATTTGAATGTACGGTTATCGTTGAGAGATGACCTGTTCCTGCGCTTTGCGGCTTCCAAGGGTATTGCTCGGCCGGCCTACAATCAGATGCAGGCTTATCAGACCTTGAGTGCGAACCGCCCAGAAGGTGCCGGTGAAGGGGAGTATGTACCGCCCGAAGAATTTCGCCTGACTTCCGAGACAGGCGGAAACCCGATGCTGGAACCCATTGAAGCTGTTCAGTTTGACCTGTCTCTGGAATGGTACTTTGATGATGCTGGCGGTATGGTTCACGCAAACCTGTTTACCAAAGACATTGAAGGCTTCATTCGTAACCAGACGGTCCTGGAAGATCATGGTGGGTGGGAGTACTCCGTGACACGGCCTGTGAACACAGGCTCGGCCGATATTCGTGGCCTGGAAGTCGGCTGGAGCCAATTCTTTGATCAGTTGCCGGAACCGTTTGATGGCCTGGGTATGCAGGCGAACTATACGTATATAGAAAGTGATACGGATGTTCCAAATGACGAGGGCGCCGACCCGGTCGATACCGATGGTAGTGAGTATGGCAGTATGCCGTTCGAAGGTCTGTCGGAGAATTCCTACAACCTCGTTGGGATGTATGAAAAAGGGCCGCTTTCGATTCGTTTAGCCTACAACTGGCGCAGTGAGTTTCTGATGTCGGTGGGACCAAATGGATTCAATGGAACGGATCGCGGTACTACATGGCGCTTACCGGTCTATAACGATGACTATGGCCAGATGGACGGTTCCGTGTTCTACGACATTACTGACTCCTTGTCTGTGGGGTTGGAGATCAATAATATACTCAATTCCGAAACCCGGACTATTATGAAGCAGAATGCGGCGGGTGATCATTATGCGTCTTATTTCCTGAACGACACACGCTATGCATTGACGTTGAGAGCCAACTTTTAACAAAAAAAACTGGTGGCAGGGAAGCCACTTTTCAATGCTGATCCGTTGACGCCCGTAACAATCCTGTTCGGGCGTTTTTTGTTTCTTGAACCGATAATTCAATCTGTGAGTTAGAGACTGGCTCTGAGTGTATGAGTGTGCGATAGGCGCTTAGTCAAATTTGGCCCAGACCGGGCAGTGATCGGAAGGGCGCTCCATTGCCCGTATGTCGTAGTCGACCCCGACCGCTGAGCAGCGCTTTAACAGCGGTTCGGTCGCCAGAATCAGGTCAATGCGCAGACCCCGTTTGGGATCCGCGTCAAACCCCTTGCTGCGATAATCGAACCAGCTGAAAGTCCGCTCCTCGTCCGGGAAGTGCTTGCGAAAGGTGTCGCCCAGCCCCCAGGCCAGCAGGTCTTCCAGCCACTCCCGTTCTTCCGGCAGAAAGCTGGTTTTACCTTCGCGTAACCAGCGCTTGCGGTTCTGTTCCCCGATCCCGATATCCCGGTCGGTGTGAGAGATGTTCATGTCGCCCATGACCAGCATTGGCTTTTGGGGATCGCACTGGGTCTTGAGGTAATCCATCAAGTCGGCGTAGAACCGCCGTTTGGCGGGAAACTTCACCGGGTGTTCCCGGTTTTCTCCCTGGGGAAAATAGCCGTTGAACACGCTGACTTCCCCCAGGTCCGGTAAGTCGAAGACTCCACCGATAAAGCGTCGCTGTGACTCTTCCAGATCGCCCGGGAAGCCCTTGATCACCTGCTTGAACGGGTGGCGGGAGAGTAGGGCGACACCGTAGTGGGTTTTCTGCCCATAGTAGACAACGTGATACCCCATCTCCTTGATTGTTTCCTCGGGGAAGTCGGTATCGGTGACCTTGGTCTCCTGCAGACCAATGAAGTCGGGCTGGTACTTGTCGATCACAGCCTGCAGCTGGTGTAAACGAGTGCGAATGCTGTTCACATTGAAAGAAACGGCGTGCATGGTGTCTGGTCCCGGGTCAGCAATTTTCTGGTGACAATAAAAAACGTGGTGACGCCTTTCGGGTACACCACGTTGCGAATTTTATGGGAGGCGCTGTTTACCAGTTGGCAACTTTATCGCGCTCTTCCTTGTCCATGGCTTCAAGTTGTTCGATGAAATCGACCAGGATATAGCCCGCTTCGCTGAGGAAGGGGTCCTTTTCCGGATCGATTTCCCCGTGACTCTGGGCGGAGAAGTTGACCAGGTCATTTTCATTCTCTGGCTCGTCTTCCTCTGAGGCCTGTTCACTGCCTTTTTCGGTGTCTTCGGCCTCTTCTTCTCCGGAATCGCCCGGTTCAGCCCGGCTGATGTCGTCATAGCTTTCGTAGGTATCCAGGCCCTTGGCTTTGCGGCGCTGGTTTTCCAGTCGCAGCATTTTCTGTTCCAGTTCCTTCTGTTGTGCCTGACGCTTGTCTTTGTTGAGCGAGACTTCAGTCCGATTCTGATTCTCCTCCATCAGCTCGGTCTGCTGTTGCAGGAAAGTGAAGTCCGGACTGTTGGCCAGCCGGGTATCGTGCTTCTCGATCAGGGTGGGCAAAAGTGCCGCAATATCAAAATAGCGTGAGTGAGGCACCGCGTGAATCTTGTCCCAGGGCAGGGCGTTGTCGTAGGTGCTTTCGCCCACTTCAGACACGTCGATCAGGCTGGGCAGATCGATGTCGGGCACAACGCCGCGGTGCTGCGTGCTCTCACCGGAGACCCGGTAGAACTTGGACTCGGTCAGCTTCAGCTGGCCCTGCTCAACCGGAACCAGGGATTGGACCGAGCCCTTGCCAAAGCTCTGGGTGCCGATGATGACACCGCGCCCATAGTCCTGGATGGCACCGGCAAAAATCTCAGAAGCCGAGGCGCTCAAGCGGTCGATCAGCACCACAATCGGGCCCCGGTAGGTGGCACGGGAGTGAGACTGGTAGTTGCGGGATATCAGTTCGTTGGTCTGTCGAATCTGGACGACCGGGCCGCGATCGATGAACAGATCGGTCAGCATGGTCGCTTCTTGCAGCGAGCCGCCTCCGTTGCCGCGCAAATCGAGGATGATGCCGTCAACGTTCTCTTTGTCGAGCTCTTTCAGCAGCTTTCTGACATCCCGTGTGGTGCTTTTGTAGTTGGGGTCGCGTTGCCGGTAGGCCTCAAAGTCCATGTAGAAAGTGGGGACTTTGATCACGCCGAGCTTGAACCGTTCGCGGCCACTGTTGATCTCGAAGACTTTCTGCTGTGCCGCCTGCTCTTCGAGTTTCACCATATCGCGTTTGATGCTGATGATGCGTGTAGTGCTGTCGGCGGCCGCCTTTCCGGGGAGGACTTCGAGTCGGACTATGGTGTCTTTTTTACCACGGATCTGGTCGACCACCTCATCCAGGCGCCACCCGACGACATCGGTCATTTCGCCCTCGTCGCCCTGGCCTACGGCAATAATACGATCGGCCGGGCGCAGGTCGCCCTGCTTGTCGGCAGGGCCGGCCGGAACGAGTCGCATGACCTTGGTGTATTCGTCCTCGCTTTGCAGCACGGCACCAATGCCTTCCAGTGACAGCGACATATTGATATTGAAGTTTTCCAGTGTGCGCGGCGACAGGTAGTTGGTATGGGGGTCATACAGTGTTGTCAGGGCATTGATGACAATCTCAAAAGCGTCGGCGCTCTCCTGTTGGCGCACGCGGCGCAACTGGTTGGTAAAACGCTGGTGTAGAATTTCCTTGCTCTCTTCCAGGCTCTTGCCGGCCAGCTTCAGGTCCAGCAGGCTGGATTTGATGCGCTTGTACCAATGCTCGTCGGCGGTCTTTTTGTCTTTCGGCCACTCGGCCTTCTCGCGATCTACAACCCAGGTGTCGTCAGTGTCAAAGTCATATTCTACCTCTTCGCTCTCGAGTTGAGCGATGACCGACTCGAGCCGGGTTGTCAGGCGCTGGCGGTAAACATCGAAGATGTTGAACGCTTCTTTGAGGTTGCCGTCCGCCAGCCAGTCATCGAACTGTTTGCGGTGCTTGTCAAAAGAGTCGATATCCGCCTGAAAAAAGAAGCTCTTGGAGGGATCCAGTACCTCCAGGTAGTTATCAAGGTACCGGGAGGAGAGGTCGTCATCAAACGTCTGGTCGCGATAGTGCTGCTTGTCCAGCTGTTTGACGATGCTGGCGGTCGCTTTTCGCTGGTCGTCACTGATTGTCAGTGGCTCGGGAGTCGAGGCCCAGACAAAGGAACTGACAAACAGGGTAACGAGCAGGGCGGGGCTGCTGCGCAGGAACTTCTTAACATTCAGCATAGATTCAAATCCTGCTATGACGTCAAAATCACTGCTTTAAGGGAGTAAGCAGGCGGCGTCAGGTGCGATAAAAACGTTTCTCATACTACTATAGCCGTCGATTCTTGGCCATACAACGGCCCGTTTCGAGTGGGGCTGGTCTGATGTTTGAGCCTCCGGAAGTCCGGAAAGTTCCGGGGCGGGGCCCGAAAGCAAAGAAGCGGGACCGCTACCCGCGGCCCCGCTTCTCTGGAATCCGGGCTTTCCATCAGGAGAGCCCTCTCATACCTTTGTTGCCGTCTCAGGCCGGATAATCCCGCTTGGTATAGCCGGTGTAGAGCTGGCGTGGACGCCCGATTTTGTAGGGCGCGCTGACCATTTCCTGCCAGTGAGCGTACCAGCCCACGGCCCGGCCGGTGGCGAAAATCACGGTAAAGGCCTCTGAGGGAATCCCGATGGCCTTCATGATGATGCCGGAGTAGAAGTCGACATTGGGGTAGAGCTTCTTCTCGACGAAGTAGTCGTCCTCCAGAGCGATTTTCTCCAGCCGCTTGGCGATGGCCAGTAGCGGATCATTCTCCAGCCCCAGTTCCGAGAGAACCTCGTCAGCGGCTTCCTTCATCACCTTGGCACGGGGATCAAAGTTTTTGTAGACCCGGTGTCCAAAGCCCATCAGACGGAAGGGGTCGCTCTTGTCTTTGGCTTTGGCAACGTAGGTGTCGATGTTGTCGACGCTGCCAATTTCCTCCAGCATGCGCAGTACGGCCTCGTTGGCACCGCCGTGAGCGGGCCCCCAGAGGGTGGCAATGCCCGCGGCGATGGCGGCGAAAGGGTTGGTGCCGGAGGAGCCGGACAGGCGGACGGTGGAGGTTGAGGCGTTCTGTTCGTGGTCGGCATGGAGCAGGAAGATCCGGTCCATTGCCTTGGCCAGTATCTGGTTGACCTTGGGTGCCTGTCCGGCGGTGCCGAAGGTCATGTTCAGGTAGTTCTCAGCGTATTCCAGTGCCTTGTCGGGAGCGATGAACGCCTCTCCGGTGCGGTGCTTGTGGACCATGGCGGCGAGCGTGGGCATCTGCCCGATCAGGCGATAGCCGGTGACGCGGCGATCTTCCTCTTTGGTGATGTCGGTCTGCTCATGGTAGACCGAAGCGAGGGCGCCGACGGCGCTGCCCAGGATGGCCATGGGATGCGCTTCGCGGTTGAAGCCTTCGATGATTCTGGCGACTGAGGGGTCGACTTCCGAATGCTCTTTGACCTGCTGGCTGAAGTCCCGTTTCTGCTGGTCGTCCGGCAACTCTCCGTTGAGCAGCAGGTAGCAGGTTTCCATGTAGTCGGAGTGTTCGGCCAGTTGATCGATGGGGTATCCCCGATGCAGTAGTACCCCTTTGGCGCCGTCAATATAAGTAATTTTGGATTCGCAGGGTGCCGTGGACATGAAGCCCGGGTCGTAGGTGAAAAACCCTTTCTTGGTCAGGCTTGAAACGTCGATGACGTCAGGGCCGGCAGTGCTGGGGTGAACGGGCAGATCTATGGGCGCATCCAGGCCGTCGACCGTTAACCGTGCTTTTCTGTCAGTCATTACGGACTCCTGTGGTTACAGACTTTTTAAGGCTTCCAGGAATGGCAGGATGGCCAGACCGGGTCAGAATCGGGCTGTCACTATAAGCCCCGGTGTGGGATTGTCAATTGACCCACGGCCCACGGGTTGATGGGAGGCGGCATTATAGAGGACAGGGGCGGCAGAGGGTAGAGCCTGAACGCAAAGTGTGGCAAATAAGGCGAATGTAGGCCTCTTGTTGTCGCCCGCTATTGATCGAAAGCGCCACGCCCGTCGTTATTACCTGTGGCTGAGAAACGCTGTAACCCGGAAATCGTACCTCGGGGGACGAAACCCCGGCTTATTGCGTTTCGATGGCCTTTTATGGACCCAGTAAGCGCTGCGCGTAGGATCGATCATTTGGGTGCGCCAATTCAGCGCACGGAGAGAGCCTCGATGCACATCAATCGTGCATTATGGCTGACTTTCGCGACAGGTTTGCGTTTGTGTTTCACGGTTTGACTCTCTATAATACGGCGCGACCTGCGGGTCCCTGAACGAGAGCCAAACGCCGGACCGGCTACCCTGTGCCATCCGGCGAAAAACCAAATCAACCTGGCAATCGTCCCGCAGCTGGAGAGATGCGCCTGGCGCTTTTCGCTAACCTGCCCCACTTAATCCCGGGCTAGAAGGTGACTATCAACCGTGAAAAACCAAAGACCTGTCAATCTCGAAATATCTACCATCAAACTTCCCATTACTGCCGTCGTTTCCATTCTGCACCGGCTGTCCGGCGTTTTCCTTTTCGCCGGAGTGGCGGTACTTCTGTGGCTTCTCGATGCGAGTCTGGCCTCTGAAGAGCACTTCGTCGCGCTGCAGGAAACGCTTACCAGTCCCATCTGGCAGATTGTCATCTGGGCGGTTCTGGCCGCGCTGGCCTATCACCTGGTGCTGGGTGTCCGTCACCTCATCATGGATTGCGGCGTGGGCGAGAGCTATAAAGGAGGGCGGTTGGGCGCTCAAATCGGCCTGATCGTGGCCCTAATACTGATTGTACTGGCAGGAGTCTGGGTATGGTAACGGCAGTAACGAACCTGGGTCGTAGCGGTGTTTACGACTGGCTGATCCAGCGCGCGAGCGCTGTGGTCATGGCGCTTTACACGATTTTCATCGTGGCGTACATCCTGATAACCCCCGAGCTGGACTACGCACAATGGCAAGCTCTGTTCGGTCAGTTGTGGATGCGGGTGTTCACTCTGATGACGCTGCTCTCGATAGTGACGCACGCCTGGATCGGTCTGTGGGCCGTCCTGACCGACTATCTGACCGAGCGGCTGATGGGTGGCAAGGCCACGGTTCTGCGTCTGTTGGCGCAGGCGCTGTTGGCGGTTGTTGCCATCACTTACACCCTCTGGGGTGTCGAAATTATTTGGGGGGTCTGATCAATGCGCACAATTTCCTTTGACGGCATCGTTGTCGGTGGTGGTGGCGCGGGTATGCGCGCCGCTTTGCAGCTGGCCAGTTCCGGCTACAAAACAGCGGTGATTACCAAGGTTTTTCCAACCCGTTCGCACACAGTGTCTGCCCAGGGCGGGATTACCTGTGCCATTGCCAGCTCTGATCCGAACGACGACTGGCGCTGGCACATGTACGATACGGTCAAGGGTTCTGACTATATCGGCGATCAGGATGCCATCGAGTATATGTGCTCGGTGGGTCCAGAGGCAGTATTTGAGCTGGAGCACATGGGTCTGCCGTTCTCCCGGACCGAAGAGGGCCGGATCTATCAGCGCCCCTTCGGTGGCCAATCCAAGGATTATGGCCGCGGTGGCCAGGCGGCACGCACCTGCGCGGCAGCGGACCGTACCGGACACGCGCTGCTGCACACGCTGTATCAGGGCAATATCAAAAGCAACACCGTTTTCCTGAACGAGTGGTACGCCGTGGACCTGGTAAAGAACCAGGACGGCGTTGTCGTGGGCGTCATTGCCATCAATATTGAGGACGGTGAGACGGTTTTTGTCCGCTCCAAGGCCACAGTGATGGCCACCGGGGGTGCTGGCCGCATCTACGCCTCTACCACCAATGCCCATATCAATACCGGCGACGGCGTTGGTATGGTGCTGCGGGCCGGCTATCCGGTACAGGACATCGAGATGTGGCAGTTCCACCCCACCGGTATCGCCGGTGCGGGTACACTGGTGACCGAGGGTTGTCGGGGTGAGGGTGGCTACCTGATCAACAAGGATGGCGAGCGTTTCATGGAGCGTTATGCCCCCAATGCCAAAGATCTGGCGGGTCGCGATGTGGTAGCCCGCTCCATGGTGCTGGAGATTCTCGAAGGTCGCGGCTGTGGCGAGAAAGGCGATCATGTCCTGCTCAAGCTCGATCACCTGGGTGAAGAGGTGCTTGAGAGTCGCCTGCCGGGTATCCTTGAGCTATCGCGCACCTTCGCCCATGTGGATCCGGTGAAAGAGCCCATTCCCGTCGTGCCCACCTGCCACTATATGATGGGCGGTATTCCCACCAATATTCACGGCCAGGCGCTGACCATGGACGAAGACGGCAACGACAAGCCCATTGAAGGCCTGTTTGCCTGTGGTGAAGCGGCCTGTGTGTCGGTTCACGGCGCCAACCGCCTGGGCGGCAATTCGCTGCTGGATCTGGTGGTGTTCGGCCGGGCGTCCGGCCTCTATATCGAAAAGGCGCTGCGCGAAGGCATCGAGCATCGCGAGCCCTCGGAAGACGATCTCAAAGCCGCGACTGCCCGTCTCGACCGCCTGAACGAGTCGAGCGGTGGCGAGACCACCGCCGGCTTGCGTGCGGAGCTGCAGGACGTGATGCAGAACTACTTCGGCGTCTTCCGCAAGGGCGAATTCATGGAAGAGGGCATCAAAAAGCTTGAGGGATTGCGTGAACGCATTGGCAATGTCACGCTGGAAGACAAAAGTCTCGCCTTCAATACGGCCCGAATCGAAGCGCTGGAGCTGCAGAACCTGCTGGAAGTGGCCGAGGCCACCGCGATTGCGGCGAACTTGCGCACCGAATCCCGTGGTGCTCACGCCCGCGACGATTATCAGGAGCGCGATGACAAGAACTGGTTGTGTCACTCCATGTACTATCCGCTCGACAAGCGGCTCGCCAAGCGCAAGGTCAATCTGGAGCCGACCACCATGGAGCCGTTTGAACCCAAGATACGCACTTACTGAGGGGTAGCCGCGTTATGTTGAAGGTAGAAGTTTATCGTTATAACCCCGAAACCGACAAAGCGCCTTACATGAAGTCCTATGAGCTGGATACCCAGGGCAAGGACTTGATGGTGCTGGACGTGCTGGAGAAACTGAAAGCCGAGGACACCACTCTGGCGTTTCGTCGCTCCTGCCGGGAGGGGGTGTGTGGCTCCGATGGCATGAATATCAACGGCGTCAACGGCCTGGCCTGTGTGACGCCACTCTCCGAGTGCGTTAAAAACAACAAACTGGTGGTGCGACCGCTGCCGGGTCTGCCGGTCATCCGGGATCTGGTCATCGATATGAGCCAGTTCTACGAGCAATACAAGAAAATCGAGCCCTATTTGCAAAACGATACCCCCGCTCCGGCCATTGAGCGGTTACAATCTCCCGAGGACCGGGCCAAGCTGGACGGGCTGTATGAGTGCATTCTATGCGCCTGCTGCTCGACGGCCTGCCCCTCTTTCTGGTGGAATCCGGACAAGTTCATCGGCCCGGCCGGTCTGCTTCAGGCCTACCGCTTCCTGGCGGACAGCCGTGACCTGGCCACCGAAAAGCGCTTGTCCAATCTGGATGACCCCTTCAGTGTGTTCCGTTGTCACGGCATTCAGAACTGTGTCGCCGTCTGCCCCAAGGGGCTGAACCCCACCCGGGCAATCGGACACATTCGCACCATGCTCTTACAGAGTGCGACCTGAGGCAGAGATTGAAGTATTACCACCGCCGGCTCGGGCCGGCGACTTGCCGGGCACTTAGTGCCCGGCTTTGTAGGGAGCGCCCAAGGCGCTCTGACGGCCACACCTGACGGTTTGACCGGAACATTGAGCGGCGCTTTCTGCCACAAGCGGAAGGCGTTATGTAGCTAACGGCTAGTGACTAGCAAGGGGAGCATCGGGTAACACCCGATCCGACCGCACATCAACTGAGTTGATCGGCCAGCGGTGGGCGAACCCCCATGACAAGGTGGGTGTAATGCAAGACAGCATCATGGAGCACTTCTGGCGCAGTTCCCATATTTCGGGGGGCAATGCCGCCTACGTCGAATCGCTCTACGACACATATCTACACGATCCCAATGCCGTGCCGCAGGAGTGGCGCAACTATTTTGAGCAGTTGCCGCGCGTCAATGGCGTGGTGACCCAGGACGTTCCGCACTCTGTGGTACGCGAGCAGTTTGAACGCCTCGCCAAAACCCGCTCGGCGACCGCCTCTGTTACCGCAGCGGGTTCGGTTTCACTCGAACACGAGCGCAAACAGGTCAAAGTTCTTCAACTCATCAGCTCCTATCGATTCCGCGGTCACCAGAAAGCGCAGTTAGACCCCCTGGATCTGATGGATCGTGAGCGGGTGCCGGATCTCGAACTGGGCTTCCACGGCCTGACCGAAGCGGACCTGGATACAGTCTTCAACACCGGCAACCTGTTTATCGGCAAGGAAGAGGCGCCGCTGAGAGACATAGTCGATGCGCTCGAGCAGACCTACTGTGGCCATGTCGGCCCGGAAATCATGCACATCACCAACCTTGCCGAAAAGCAGTGGTTGCAGCAGCGGCTGGAGAGTGTCCGCTCCAAGCCCGATTTCAGCAATGAGCAGCGCCTGGCCGTGCTCGATCGGCTGACCGCCGCCGAAGGACTGGAGCGTCACCTTGACAGTAAATACCCCGGGACCAAGCGCTTTGGCCTGGAGGGCGGGGAGAGCTTCATTCCCCTGGTCGACGCCATCGTCAACCGGGCGGGTGGCTACGGTGCCAAAGAAATTGTCCTGGGTATGGCTCACCGGGGCCGGCTCAACACCCTGGTCAACATCTACGGCAAAAGCCCGGCCGAGCTGTTTGGTGAGTTCGAGGGCACCAAACGTCTGGTCGATACCTCGGGCGATGTGAAATATCACCAGGGCTTCTCCTCCAACATCATGACCCCCGGCGGCGAGCTGCACATGGCCATGGCCTTCAACCCCTCGCACCTGGAGATTGTCTCTCCGGTGGTGGAGGGGTCGGTGCGCGCCCGCCAGGATCGTCGGGAAGACCCCATCGGCGCCAATGTCCTGCCCATTACCGTGCACGGCGATGCGGCCTTTGCCGGCCAGGGCGTGGTGATGGAAACCTTCCAGATGTCCCAGACCCGAGCCTATGCGACCGGTGGGACCGTGCGACTGGTGATCAACAACCAGGTGGGCTTCACCACCAGCAAGCGTGAAGACATGCGCTCCACCGAGTACTGCACTGATGTGGCCAAGATGGTGGAGGCACCGATCTTCCACATCAATGGCGACGATCCCGACGCGGTGCTGTTCGCGGCCCAGCTGGCGACCGATTATCGGTATGAGTTCAAAAAGGACGTGGTGATCGACCTGGTCTGTTACCGGCGTCGCGGTCACAACGAGGCGGACGATCCCTCCGCGACCCAGCCTCTGATGTACCAGCTGATTCGCAAGCACAAGACCACCCGCGCGCTCTATGCCGACAAGTTGATCGAGGCGGGTGTGGTCACGTCCGAGCAGGTTCAGGAGATGATGGACAGTTATCGCGCCTCCCTGGACCGTGGCGACAACGTCGCCAATGGACTGGTGAGTGAGCCCGACCGCTCCCTGTTTGTCGACTGGACCCCGTATATCGGTCACGACTGGAACACGCCCGGCGATACCAGTGTTGAGCTCAAGCGCCTGCAGGAGCTGGGGCACAAGATGTGCGAGATTCCCGATGGCGTTGTGGTCCAGAAGCAGGTGGGTAAAATTTATGACGATCGTCGCAAGATGGCGGGCGGCGCACTCCCCATCAACTGGGGTATGGCCGAGACCCTGGCTTATGCCACGTTGCTGGATGAAGGCTACGGCGTCCGGCTGACCGGCCAGGACACCGGCCGGGGCACTTTCTCCCACCGCCACGCGGTCGTGCACAGCCAGAAAGACGGTTCGTCCTACATTCCCCTGCGGCACCTGAAAGACGACCAACCGTCCTTTGATCTGTACGACTCCTTCCTGTCGGAAGAAGCCGTGTTGGCTTTTGAATACGGTTATGCCACCACGACCCCTCAGGGGCTGGTCATCTGGGAGGCGCAATTTGGCGACTTTGCCAACGGCGCCCAGGTGGTCATTGACCAGTTCATCACCAGTGGTGAGCACAAGTGGGGGCGGTTGTGTGGCCTGACCATGCTGCTGCCTCACGGTTATGAAGGCCAGGGTCCGGAACACTCCTCGGCCCGTCTGGAGCGGTTCCTGCAACTGTGCGCCGAGCACAATATCCAGGTCTGTATCCCGACCACACCGGCTCAGGTGTTCCACATGCTGCGCCGGCAGGTGATTCGCCCCATGCGCCGTCCGCTGGTGGTGATGAGTCCGAAGTGGATCCTGCGTCACAAGCTGGCCACCTCCAGCCTGGAAGATCTGGCCAATGGCTACTTCCACAATGTGATCACCGATGAGGATGTGGACCCGAAGAAGGTCAAGCGGGTGGTGTTGTGCGCCGGCAAGGTCTACTACCATCTGTTGGAAGAGCGGATGGAGCGCAAACAGGAGGATGTGGCATTGGTCCGCCTCGAGCAGCTCTATCCCTTCCCGGAAGAAGAATTAAAGAAGGCACTGGCACCGTTCAAGAACCTGAAAGATGTGGTTTGGTGTCAAGAAGAGCCCATGAACCAGGGGGCCTGGTATAGCAGTCAGCACCACATGCGGCGTGTGGTATACGACCATAACCCCAAGCTGTTCCTCAGCTATGTGGGGCGCGACCCATCAGCGGCACCAGCGGCCGGGTATGCGTCGGTGCACCTGGAGGAGCAGAAACGTTTCATTAACGAGGCGCTCAGCGTTTAAGCCAGCGCCAGTGTTCGACAAAGAATCCACAGCGATTGCTAAGGACAAAGAATGAGTATTGATATTAAAGCCCCGACTTTCCCCGAATCCGTACAGGATGGGAGTATCGCCACCTGGCATAAAAAGCCCGGTGAATCGGTCTCACGCGATGAGCTGATTGTCGATATCGAGACCGATAAAGTCGTGCTTGAAGTGGTCGCTCCGGCCGATGGCAGTCTGTCGGAGATCCTCAAAGAGGAGGGCGATACCGTCCAGAGCAATGAGGTGATCGCCAAATTTGAAGAGGGTGCCGCCGGGAAATCCGCGGACAAGAGCGAATCCAAAGATGAGGGGAAGAAAGAAGACGCTCCCGCCAAGCAGGAGAGCGCCTCTGACCAGAGCTCGGCCGACGAGGGCAAGGGTTCCGACGACGGCGAAAAGCTCCTGAGCCCGGCCGCGCGCAAAATGGCGGAAGAGAACAACATTGACCCCAATTCCATCAAAGGCACCGGCAAAGATGGTCGCGTCACCAAAGAAGATGTGGCCAATCACGTCAAGTCCGGAGGTAACGAGTCTGGTGGTGACAAGTCCGCCGCCGAAGCGCCCTCTGAAAGCAGTGCCTCCAAGGCGGGCGAAGCGCCGGTTGAAGCGCCGCAGGGTGACCGCCCGGAGAAGCGCGTGCCCATGACCCGCCTGCGCAAGCGCATTGCCGAGCGCCTGCTGGAAGCGTCCAATACCACGGCCATGCTGACCACGTTCAACGAAGTGAACATGGGGCCGATCATGGACTTGCGCGCCCGGTATAAAGACAAGTTCGAGAAAACCCACGACGGCACACGCCTGGGTTTCATGGGCTTCTTTGTCAAAGCCTCTGTTGAAGCACTGCGTCGGTTCCCGGCGGTCAACGCCTCGATCGACAACAACGATGTTGTCTATCATGGCTACCAGGATATCGGTGTTGCCGTGTCCACTGACAAGGGACTCGTGGTACCGGTGCTGCGCAATGCGGAAACCATGGGGCTGGCGGACGTTGAGAGCACGATTCGCGACTACGGCAAGCGCGCTCAGACCGGTAAGCTGGGCATCGAAGAGATGACTGGTGGCACCTTCACCATCACCAATGGCGGTGTGTTCGGTTCGTTGCTGTCGACTCCGATCCTGAATATGCCGCAGTCGGCCATTCTGGGCATGCACAAAATCCAGGAACGGCCCATGGCGGTCAATGGTGAAGTCAAGATTCAGCCGATGATGTACCTGGCACTGTCCTACGATCACCGTCTGCTCGACGGGAAGGAGGCCGTGCAGTTCCTGGTCACCATCAAAGACCTGCTGGAAGATCCGGCGCGGATCCTGCTGGAAGTCTAGGGTGATGGCGGGCAGCATGGCTGCCCGCTTTGCCATCCTTCGATCGAATTAAAACCACCGCATTAACGTCGTCGACCCGGGCAGTTCGAGGTCGACACACCGTGCAAACTCGGGAAAAGAAATATGTCTGACAAGTTTGATGTAATTGTGATTGGGTCCGGTCCCGCTGGTTATGTCGCGGCGATCCGCGCGGCGCAACTGGGCCTGAAGACCGCTTGCGTGGAAAAATGGCAGAATAAAGAGGGCAAGGGCGTCAATGGCGGCACCTGTCTGAACGTCGGGTGCATCCCCTCCAAAGCGCTGCTGGACAGCTCGCACAAATTCTACGAAGCCAACGATCACTTCAAGACCCACGGGATCACCGCCAAGGGCGTATCCATCGATGTGCCCTCCATGATGGAGCGCAAGGATAAAATCGTTAAGCAGCTGACCGGCGGCATCTCGTCGTTGTTCAAAGCCAATGGCGTAACCTCGGTATTCGGCACCGGCAAACTGCTGGCCAACCGCAAGGTGGAAGTGACCGACAGCAACGGCAAAACCCAGACTCTGGAAGCCGACAATGTGATTCTGGCCTCCGGTTCCACGCCCATCGATATTCCCCCGGCCAAAGTGGACAACGACCTGATCGTTGATTCCACCGGCGCTCTGGAGTTCGATTCTGTGCCCAAGCGGTTGGGTGTGATCGGTGGCGGCGTGATCGGTCTGGAGCTGGGCAGTGTCTGGAAGCGCCTGGGCTCTGAAGTGGTCGTGATCGAAGCAATGGAAAAATTCCTGGCGATCATGGATCAGCAGATTGCCAAAGAAACACAGAAGATTCTGACCAAGCAGGGGCTGGATATCCGTCTGAACTGTCGGGTCACCGGCTCCGAGACCAAAGGCAAGAAGGTCACGGTTACCTATACTGACAAAGACGGCAATGACCAGCAGGAAACCTTCGACAAGCTGATCGTCAGTGTCGGTCGTCGTCCCTACACCGAAGGTCTGCTGGCCGAGGACAGTGGCGTGAACCTGGACGAGCGCGGCTTTGTTTACGTGGATGATTTCTGCGCGACCGACGCGCCGGGTGTCTGGGCCGTGGGTGACGTGGTTCGTGGCCCGATGCTGGCACACAAGGGCTCGGAAGAGGGTGTGATGGTGGTGGAGCGTATCGCCGGTCAGAAGACGGCGATCAACTACGACGTGATCCCCAATGTCATTTACACCCACCCGGAAGTGGCCTCAGTCGGTCGCACCGAAGAGCAGATCAAGGCCGACGGTGAGCCCTACAAGGTGGGTACCTTCCCGTTCGCGGCCAGCGGCCGCGCGATGGCGGCCAATGATACCGATGGTCTGGTCAAAATCATTGCCCATGCTGACACCGACCGTATTCTCGGTGCCCATATTGTCGGCCCCAGCGCCGCCGATCTGATTCAGCAGGTGGCAATTGCAATGGAGTTCGGCAGTAGTGCCGAGGATCTGGGTCTGATGGTGTTTGGTCACCCGACTCTGTCCGAGGCAGTGCATGAAGCAGCGTTGGCAGTGCATGGTCATGCGATCCATGTTGCCAACAAGAAGAAGCGTTAATAATAAATACAAATGACAATGAGTTAGTGAACTCACCCAGGGGGCAGGCCGCATTGGGCGGCCTGTCATTGGTCATTTTCTGTCGATTGCATCGCCCGAGAGAGGCACAGAATCGACAACAGACATGTGGAACCGCATCATGAATTTGCATGAGTATCAGGGTAAACAGCTGTTTGCTCAATATGGACTGCCCGTCTCCAAGGGCGTCGCGGCACAAACTCCCGCTGAAGCCGTAGCTGCCGCCGACACCATTGGTGGTGACGCTTTTGTGGTCAAGGCTCAGGTGCACGCGGGTGGCCGTGGCAAGGCTGGCGGTGTGAAGCTGGTCAAGAGCAAAGCCGAGATCGAAGCCTTTGCCAAAGAGTGGCTGGGTAAGAACCTGGTGACCTACCAGACCGACGAAAAGGGCCAGCCGGTCAGCCGGATTCTGGTGGAAACCTGCACCGATATCGACCAGGAATTGTACCTGGGCGCCGTGGTTGACCGCGCCAGCCGTCGTATCGTGTTCATGGCCTCCACTGAGGGTGGCGTTGAAATCGAGAAGGTGGCGGAAGCGACACCGGAGAAGATCCTCAAGGCTACCATCGACCCACTGGTCGGTGCTCAGCCCTATCAGGGCCGTGATCTGGCATTCAAGCTGGGTCTGGAAGGCAAGCAGATCAAGCAGTTTGTTCAGATCTTTCTGGGTCTGGCCAAGCTGTTCAAGGAAAAAGACATCGCGCTGATCGAGGTCAATCCGCTGGTCATCACCACCCAGGGCGACCTGCACTGCCTGGATGCCAAAGTGGCCATCGACGGCAACGCGCTCTATCGTCACGACGATCTGCACGAGATGCACGATCCCTCCCAGGAAGATGAACGCGAAGCGCGCGCGGCCAAGTGGGAGCTGAACTACGTGGCACTCGACGGCAACATCGGCTGCATGGTCAACGGTGCCGGTCTGGCCATGGGCACCATGGACATCGTCAAGCTGCACGGTGGTCGTCCCGCCAACTTCCTTGACGTGGGCGGCGGCGCGACCAAAGAGCGCGTGGTCGAAGCGTTCAAAATCATCTTGTCCGACGAAAACGTCCAGGCGGTACTGATCAATATCTTTGGTGGTATCGTCCGCTGCGACCTGATCGCCGAGGGCGTGATTGGCGCCGTGGAGGAAGTGGGCGTTAAAGTGCCGGTTGTCGTGCGTCTGGAAGGCAATAACGCCGAACTGGGTGCCAAGGTATTGGCGGACAGCGGTTTGAACATCATCGCCGCGACCAGCTTGACTGACGCTGCTCAGCAAGTGGTTAAAGCAGCGGAGGGTAAATAATGAGCATTCTGATCAACAAAGACACCAAAGTCATCTGCCAGGGTTTTACTGGCGCACAGGGCACCTTCCACTCCGAGCAGGCCATTGCCTATGGCACCAAGATGGTCGGCGGTGTGACCCCGGGTAAAGGCGGCCAGACTCACCTGGGTCTGCCGGTTTTCAACACAGTGGCGCAGGCGGTGGAAGAAACCGGCGCTGAGGCCTCTGTCATCTATGTGCCCGCCCCCTTCTGTAAGGATTCCATCCTGGAAGCGGCCAACGCCGGCATCAAGCTGATCGTGTGCATCACCGAAGGTATCCCCACGCTGGATATGCTCGATGCCAAGGTCAAGTGCGACGAGTTGGGCGTGCGCCTGATTGGTCCGAACTGCCCGGGTGTGATCACGCCGGACGAGTGCAAGATCGGCATCATGCCGGGCCACATTCACAAGGCCGGTAAAGTCGGTATTGTGTCGCGCTCAGGCACTCTGACCTATGAAGCGGTCAAGCAGACCACCGATCACGGTTTCGGCCAGTCCACCTGTGTGGGCATCGGCGGTGACCCGATTCCGGGTTCCAACTTCATCGATATCCTGGAGATGTTCCAGAACGATCCGAAGACCGAAGCCATTGTGATGATCGGCGAAATCGGTGGCAGCGCCGAGGAAGAAGCGGCGGCCTACATCAAGGCCAATGTGACCAAGCCGGTGGTTTCCTACATCGCGGGCGTGACCGCGCCTCCGGGCAAGCGCATGGGCCACGCGGGCGCCATCATTGCCGGCGGCAAGGGCACGGCGGATGAGAAGTTCGCCGCGCTGGAAGATGCGGGCGTCAAGACCGTCCGCAGCCTGGCCGATATCGGCGAGGCCCTGAAAGAAGCCACAGGCTGGTAAATCTTTCAGACTAAAAAGGCGGCCCTCGGGCCGCCTTTTTTTATGTCTGTTGTTGCCACTTATTTCGGCCGGCCACAGCTTTTGTGTAGGGCACGGTAAGCGTCAAGCGCACCTGCCGTCATGTTTTGGTACTTCGCATTGTTGTGCTGCGGGAAGGTGTAGGTCAAATGAAACTTCCGTGATTGCTTCACGTCCGGACCGCTTTGAGGTGGACTGTTTCAAGACACGTGGCAAGTACGTCCCTGTAACTCGTCAACACTAGTCCCGCGGTTGACGGTCTTGAAACAGTCCACCTCAAATCGGTCCTCGGAGCCTTGTAGATACAACCCTTCCAGAAAGATTGTTGGAAATTGATTACCTCTGCGGCAGGTGCGCTGTCGCTTACCAGCCCTACAGGAACGCACGGTGGGCTCTACAGCGTGAGGAGGACCGATCTGGGGTAGGGTCTTCCCGGACCGTCACTGACAGGATGTCAGTGGAGAGGCCCCAGGGATGGGTTCACGCCGTGTCCGGGAAGACCCTACCCCTGAGCGGGCCGGACGTGACGCAGAGACAGAGGGCGAGGCAACGGCAGGTGCGCTTGACGCTTACCGTGCCCTACGGGGACGTTTCGGCGTTGGTTTGGGTTTGGGGAGGTGCAGCGGTTCGGTGCGATATTGGCCGGGCTGGAGCTCTCCCAGGGACCAGGTGCCGATCCGGGCGCGGATCAGGCGCAGGGTAGGGTGGCCGACGGCGGCTGTCATCCGGCGTACCTGGCGGTTGCGGCCCTCGGTGATGGTCAGCTCCAGCCAGGTCGTGGGCACCGACTTGCGCTCGCGCACCGGCGGATGGCGCTCCCACAGGGCCGGTTCCGGGATCACCCGGGCTTTGGCCGGTCGGGTGAGTCCGTCGTTCAGTCGCACCCCCTGGCGCAGCGCCTGCAGGGCCGCCTTGTCTGGCTCGCCCTCCACCTGCACCCAATAGACCTTGGGCAACTTGTGGAGCGGGTGGGCGATCTGGTGCTGCACCTGACCATCGTCGGTGAGCAACAGCAGACCCTCGGAGTCACGATCCAGCCGGCCGGCGGGATAGACGCCCGGGCGGTTGATAAACGCCGATAGCGTTTCCCGACCCTCGGTGTCGGTAAACTGCGAGAGTACCCCAAAGGGCTTATTGAACAACAACAGACTGGCCAAAACGAAACCTCGATTCATGCCGGGCGCGGTCATTACTGGTATAATGCGACCGATTGACACACCGGCACACCCCCAGACAAGATGGAGTGACAGCTTATCATGACCGATTCCAAAATCATCTACACGGAAACCGACGAAGCCCCGGCGCTGGCGACCTATTCGCTGCTGCCCATTGTTCGGGCGTTTGCCGAACCCTGCGGCGTTGGTATTGAAACCCGTGATATTTCGCTTTCCGGGCGTATCATTGCTCAGTTTTCCGATCGCCTGCCCGAAGATCAGCGCATTGCCGATGAACTGGGAGAGCTGGGTGAACTGGCCAAGACGCCAGAGGCGAACATCGTCAAGCTGCCCAACATCAGTGCTTCCGTTCCTCAGCTTAAAGCGGCCATCAAGGAGCTGCAGAGCCAGGGTTACGACCTTCCCGACTACCCGGAAGAGCCCAGGAACGACGAAGAAAAAGCCATCAAAGCCCAATATGACAAAACCAAGGGCAGTGCGGTCAACCCGGTGCTGCGCGAAGGCAACTCCGATCGCCGCGCGCCGGCGTCGGTCAAACAGTACGCGCGCAAGAATCCGCACTCAATGGGCAAGTGGTCCTCTGAGTCCAAATCCCATGTGGCACACATGTCACACGGTGACTTCTACGGTAGCGAACAGTCCACGCTGGTGGAGAAGGGGACCGACGTCAAGATTCAGTTGGTGACGGGCGAGGGTGAGACCCGGGTATTGAAAGAAAAAACCGCCCTGCTCGATGGTGAAATCATCGATACCGCGGTCATGAGCAAAAAGGCATTGCAGGAGTTCCTGGAAGCCCAGATCGAAGATGCCAAAAAGCAGGACGTGCTCTTCTCGCTCCACCTGAAAGCCACCATGATGAAAGTGTCCGATCCGATCCTGTTCGGTCACGCCGTCTCGGTCTATTACGCCGATGCCCTGAAGAAACACGAAGCGGCGCTCAAGAAGGCCGGCTTCGATCCTCGCAACGGTATCGGTGATCTGTACTCCTGCGTTGAGTCCCTGCCGGAGCAGGAGCGCGAGTCGATCATCAACGACGTGGAGGCGGTGTATCAGGACCGTCCCAGCCTGGCCATGGTCAACTCCGATAAAGGCATTACCAACCTGCATGTCCCCAGCGACGTGATCATCGATGCCTCCATGCCCGCCATGATCCGCGACTCCGGCAAAATGTGGGGAGCGGACAACGATCGTCATGACGCCAAGGCGGTGATTCCGGATCGCTGCTACGCCAGCATTTACCAGGCGGTGATCGAAGACTGTAAAGTCAACGGGGCGTTCGATCCCACCACGATGGGCAGTGTCTCCAACGTCGGTCTGATGGCCCAGAAAGCCGAGGAATACGGCTCTCACGATAAGACCTTTGAAGTCCCGGCCGCTGGCAAGGTTCAGGTGCTCGATGCTCAGGGCAACGTTCTGCTGGAGCAGGAGGTCGAGGCGGGCGATATCTGGCGCATGTGCCAGGTGAAAGACGCCCCCATTCGCGACTGGGTCAAGTTGGCCGTCAACCGGGCCCGTGAGAGCGGTGATCCGGCGGTGTTCTGGCTGGACTCCAAGCGGGCCCATGACGCCGAAGTGATGAAAAAGGTCGAGCAGTACCTCAAGGACCACGATACCACCGGTCTGGAGATCCACATCATGACCCCGGTGGACGCCATGCGTTTCTCCCTGGATCGCATCCGCCAGGGCAAGGACACCATCTCGGTGACCGGCAACGTGCTGCGGGACTATCTGACCGATCTGTTCCCCATTATGGAGCTCGGCACCAGTGCCAAGATGTTGTCCATTGTGCCCCTGATGAACGGCGGCGGCCTCTTTGAAACCGGCGCGGGCGGTTCCGCTCCCAAGCATGTGCAGCAACTGCTGGAGGAGAACCATCTGCGCTGGGATTCGCTGGGTGAGTTTCTGGCGCTGGTGGAGTCCCTGCGTCACTTTGGTAAAACCACCGGCAATACCAAAGCGGGTGTGCTGGCCGATGCGCTGGACCGGGCCAATGCCCAGTTCCTGGAGCACAACAAGTCGCCGTCGCGCAAAGTGGGTGAGCTGGACAACCGGGGCAGCCATTTCTACCTGGCCCTCTACTGGGCGCAGGAGCTGGCGGCTCAGGACGACGACGCCGAGCTGAAACAGCGCTTCACCCAGCTGTCCAAAACCCTCCTGGCCGAGGAAGACAGGATTGTCGGAGAGCTGAACGGCGCCCAGGGCAAGCCCGTGGATGCCGGCGGTTACTACCGCCCGGATCGGGCCAAACTGACCGAGGTGATGCGCCCAAGCACCACACTCAACAGCGCTCTCGAGGCCCTGAAGAACGCCTAGCGTGTGATGGGTGAGAGGTCGGCGGGTTTCCGCCCGACTGCCCTGAACCCCCCGTCACTGCTGCAGTGGCGGGGGGTTTTTATTGCTGACTGATCACTGTCAGTGAGTGGTCATGCGCGCACTGGACTCCTGGCTGGCCTCAGCGCTCTCGCTCGCCGACCGGTACTCGCGTTGATCGCTGGCCTGATGGCGTTCAGCATTCGGTGAGTCCGAAGAAATGATATTGGTGGCGTGATAGCCCTTGTCGCCTTTGGTGACGTCAAACGCCACCATCTGGCCGGCCTTGAGGGTCTTGTAACCCTCCATCTGGATCGCGGAGTAGTGGGCAAACAGATCTTCACCCCCTTCTTCCGGTAAGATGAAGCCATAGCCCTTGGCGTTATTGAACCATTTGACTGTACCTGTAGGCATGGTGGGAATCCTTCTGTTGCCGTGAGGTGAGGCACCTCCACGGGAGTTTCGTTATTAGAGTCTGTTGGACCATATCAAAAGGCTATATCCAAAAGCGCTAAGGGTGCCACTTTTTGGTGCTTTTTTGACCAACTTAGCTTTTGTATCGAAGTTTTATGGCCATGTCAAGTAAAGGTCTGTCTCCGGGAGTAGGAGGAGGGGGCATCGATCCGGTACAATAAACCGTATATTGAGTCGAGTCCCATGGGAAATGCGGATTTTTTCTTTTTTGTACACGACACCGATAGGAAAAATGGCAATCTATCATCTAACCTTAAATAAAGACCCGGATCAGGATCACGTTGACGACGGCAGTGTCGCAGTACAGGAGGACAAACCGAAGCTGCGCCGCCCGTCCATGTACAAGGTGGTCATGCTCAACGATGACTACACTCCGATGGAGTTTGTAGTGGAGGTTCTGGAAACTTTTTTTTCCATGAACCGGGAGAAAGCGACGCAAGTGATGATCAAAGTGCATACTCAGGGCAAAGCGGTGTGTGGCATTTACACCCGGGATATCGCGGAAACCAAGGCGGCCCAGGTGAACCAGTATGCCGAGGAAAGTGAACATCCACTGATGTGTGAAATCGAAGCAGTGGAAGACGAAGACAGGTGATACTGTTGTTAGAGGTTATCAGCGATGCTAAGTAAAGACCTGGAAATTACCTTGAACCTGGCGTTCAAGGGTGCCCGCTCCAAGCGGCACGAATTCATGACGGTAGAGCACCTGCTGCTGGCGTTGATTGATAACGAGTCGGCGGCCAATGTGCTGCGTGCCTGCGGCGCCGACCTGAGTCAGCTGCGCAAGGAGCTGATCGAGTTTGTCGATTCGACAACGCCCCTGATCCCGGAGGACGACACCGAGCGCGAAACCCAGCCCACGCTGGGCTTCCAGCGGGTGTTGCAGCGGGCGGTATTCCACGTCCAGTCCTCCGGCAAACAGGAAGTGACGGGCGCCAACGTTCTGGTGGCGATCTTCAGCGAGCAGGAAAGTCAGGCCGTTTACTACCTCAAACAGCAGAGTGTGGCGCGCATTGATGTGGTCAACTACATCACGCACGGCATCCACAAGGTCGCGGGTCAGTCCGACCACGGCAACGATGGCGCCCAGGAGCAGCATGACGAAGAGTCGGTCGGGGGCGAGGCCCCGGCCCAGAGCCCTCTGGAGAGCTTTGCCGCCAACCTGAACGAGCAGGCCATGCAGGGCCGGATCGATCCGCTGGTCGGTCGTGAGTACGAAGTGGAGCGGGTCAGCCAGATTCTGTCGCGCCGGCGCAAGAACAATCCCCTCCTGGTGGGTGAATCCGGTGTGGGTAAAACCGCCATCGCCGAAGGCCTGGCCAAGCGCATTGTCGACGGGGCTGTCCCGGATGCTCTGGCCGACAGTGTGGTCTATTCGCTGGATATGGGCGCACTGCTCGCCGGTACCAAGTACCGGGGTGACTTCGAGAAGCGCTTCAAAGGCCTGCTGGGCGAGCTCAAGAAGCAGGACAATGCGATTCTGTTCATCGACGAGATTCACACCATCATCGGTGCGGGTGCAGCCTCCGGCGGGGTGATGGACGCCTCCAACCTGCTCAAGCCCATGCTCTCCTCGGGTGAGCTGCGCTGCCTGGGTTCCACTACCTATCAGGAGTACCGGGGCGTGTTCGAAAAGGATCGGGCGCTGTCGCGCCGGTTCCAGAAGGTCGATGTGAAAGAGCCCACGGTGGATGAAACCTACCAGATCCTCAAGGGGCTCAAAAGCCGCTTTGAGAAGCATCACAAGCTGCGCTACACCGATCCGGCGTTGCGTACGGCCGCCGAGCTGTCCGAGCGGTACATCAACGACCGCTTCCTGCCGGACAAGGCCATCGACGTGATCGACGAGGCGGGTGCCTACCAGCAACTGCAGGCGCCCAGCAAGCGCAAGAAGACCGTGAGCGTCTCGGATATCGAGGCGGTGGTGGCCAAGATTGCCCGGATTCCGCCCAAGAGCGTGTCCTCCTCCGACAAGGAGCAGCTGCGCAAGCTTGATGACAACCTCAAGATGACCGTCTTTGGTCAGGATGAGGCGATCGATACCCTGTCCACCTCGATCAAGCTGTCCCGGGCGGGCCTGAGCACGGGTGAGAAGCCCATCGGCTCCTTCCTGTTTGCCGGTCCCACGGGTGTCGGTAAAACCGAGGTCTCGCGGCAGCTGGCCAAGTGCATGGGGGTCGAACTGATCCGCTTTGACATGTCCGAGTACATGGAGCGGCACACCGTCTCGCGTCTGATCGGTGCGCCTCCGGGCTATGTCGGCTTCGACCAGGGCGGTCTGTTGACCGACGCGGTGACCAAGCATCCGCACAGTGTGGTGTTGCTGGACGAGATCGAGAAGGCGCACCCGGAAGTGTTCAACCTGCTGCTGCAGGTCATGGATCACGGCACCCTGACCGACAATAACGGTCGCAAGGCGGATTTCCGCAATGTGATCCTGATCATGACCACCAACGCCGGGGCGGAGGATATGAGCCGGCCCTCCATTGGTTTCACCAAACAGGACCACACCCTGGATGGCAAAGAGGCCATCAAGAAGATGTTCACCCCCGAGTTCCGTAACCGTCTGGACGCTACGGTCCAGTTCGGTGCATTGAGCAAAGAGGTGATCAAAACGGTGGTGGACAAGTTCCTGGTGGAGCTGCAGTCTCAGCTGGACGACAAGAAAGTGTCACTGGAAGTGTCCGATGGCGCCCGCAACTGGTTGGCCGAACACGGCTACGACGAGAAGATGGGCGCTCGCCCCATGGCTCGCCTGATCCAGGAGAAGGTCAAAAAGCCGTTGGCCGAGGCCGTGCTGTTTGGCACCCTGTCGGAAGGCGGTGGCTCCATCTTTGTCGATGTGGACCCGGCGAAAGACGAGCTGACGCTGGATATCAGCGGCAAGGATTAGATCAGTCGCCAGTAATCCCGTGCAGCACCAAAACCCGCCAGCTCAAGAGTTGGCGGGTTTTTTTATGTTCAGGATGAACGGGCCGAAATATGCTCCTGCCATTTCGGCATTTCCGCCATCCCTGGCGGTCATATACGTGAGCACAAGGATGTGCAGCGAACTGCAATATGGCATCGGCATTGGAGGCGGGGCGGAACGCCCCGGAAGGGCGTTAGCGCGAGCGGTAGGTGATTCGACCTTTGGTCAGGTCGTAAGGGGTCATTTCCACCTTGACCTTGTCGCCGGTCAGGATGCGGATGTAGTTCTTGCGCATCTTGCCCGAGATGTGAGCGGTGACCACGTGCCCGTTCTCCAGCTTGACGCGGAAGGTGGTGTTGGGCAGGGTATCGATGATCTCGCCTTCAAATTCAATATTGTCTTCTTTCGCCATTCGGCCTTTTCCTCAGCTTGCTGTGCACTGCCCCCGGAACTGTCGGTCAAGCTGTGACCGACCGGGTTCAGTGCGTTGAGTCTGAACGTTTCGCCCGGGTGGGCGTGAAAATAGGCGTGAATTGTGCCTGAATTGTGCCGAAAGGCCAAGGGGAAAAGGGTAAATGGCGGTAATTTCGCTATTTGAGGCGAACCCAGCGACGGTTGACCAGCATTTCCAGGGGGCGGTATTGGGTTTTGTAGTCCATTTTATGGCACTGCTTGATCCAGTAGCCCAGATACAGGTGACTCAGCCCCAATGCTTTCGCCTGTTCGACCTGGGCAAGAATACCAAAGACCCCGAGGCTCCGACGCGATTCGCGGCTGTCGAAAAAGGTGTAAACCGCCGACAGGCCGTCGTTCAGCCGATCGCATACCGCGACCCCCAGCAGTCGTCCCTGCAAGCGGAATTCCAGGTAGCGGGTCAGGCCCCATTCGCTGCTGAGAAAGGCGTTGTACTGGGCCTGGGACGGGGGGTACATGTCGCCGTCCCGATGCCGGGTCTCGATATAGTCGGCGTAGAGGTTGTAGTGCTCATCGGTGTCGATGTGGTCGACAAACCCGAGCTCCAGGTCGCTGTTTCGGCGCCAACAGCGGCGCTGAGTGCGGTTGGGAGCAAAGTCGGCCACGGGGATTCGACAGGAAATACAGGCCCGGCAACTGGCGCAGTGCGGCCGGTAGAGGTGCGAACCACTGCGACGAAAGCCGATTTGTGACAGCTGGGTATACAGCCCCTGATCGACCGGCGCGCTCGGGTCGATAAACAGGGTGGTCGCTTCTTCGTCATCCAGATAGCTGCAGGGGTGCGGCTGGGTGGCAAACAGCTTGAGGTTTGACAGATCGGTCACGACATCCTCCTCTTCACTCCGGAAGCGAGCGCTCAGGTCACCGGCGCGTTCAGTTGCCAGGGGCCGCTGATGGACGGCAGATAAGCACAGTCTAGCAGGATTTTTTCAAAGTCTTTACGGGCGATCTCTTCGGCGCCCAGACTGAAGAGGTGGCCACTGCTGACCTGGCAGTCCAGCAGCCGGAATTGCCAGGCCCGCAACTGGGCCACCAGGTGGACGAACCCCACCTTGGAGGCGTTGTCGGCCCAACTGAACATGGATTCGCCGAAAAAGACCCGTCCGAGTCCCAGGCCGTAGAGGCCGCCAACCAGCTCCTGGTCGCGCCAGACCTCGATCGAGTGCGCGAACCCCCGGTGGTGCAGTTCGGTGTAGGCCGCCAGCATCTCGTCGGTAATCCAGGTGCCCACCGCTCCGGCGCGGGGCGCCGCACAGGCCCGCATGACCGACTCGAAGGCGTGATCGGCGGTGACCACGAACTCGCCCTTGCGCAGCACTTTGCGCAGGGAACGGGACACATGCAGGCGTTCGGGAAACAGGACCGCACGTGGGTCCGGACTCCACCAGAGAATGGGTTGACCGTCTTCGAACCAGGGGAAAATGCCGCGACGGTAGGCGTGCAGGAGACGCTCAGTGGAGAGATCGCCGCCTCCGGCAAGTAACCCGTTGGGCTCATCCAGCGCTTCGCTGGTGTCGGGAAACTCCAGGCGGTTGGGGTCGATCCAGGGAAGGGTAATCATGGGCTACCTCCGTGAAGGAGCGGCCCCGGCCGTCGCGCGGACCGAAGGCCGGGGCGTATCACTCAGGGGCAGCGCTCAGGCGAACGCGAAGCCCCCGACAATCCATTTTCCGCCATCAGCCCTCGTGCTCGTCGAGATACTTCTCGGCGTCCAGAGCGGCCATGCAGCCCGTACCGGCCGAGGTGATCGCCTGGCGGTAGACGTAGTCCGAGACATCGCCAGCGGCGTAAACGCCGGGGACGCTGGTCGCTGTGGCGTTGCCGTTGAGGCCGCTTTTGACCTTGATGTAGCCGCCTTTCATATCCAGCTGGCCTTCGAAAATATCGGTATTGGGCTTGTGGCCGATGGCAATGAACACGCCCTGAACGTCGATTTCCTCTGTGCTTTCGTTGAGCATACTGCGCAGACGGGCGCCCGTCACGCCCTGTTCATCACCCAGCACCTCATCCAGGGTGTGGTCCCAGATGATCCGGACATTGCCGTTTTCCGCCTTGGCGAAGAGCTTGTCCTGCAGGATCTTCTCCGCCCGGAGCTTGTCTCGACGGTGGATCAGGGTGACTTCACTGGCAATGTTGGACAGGTACAGCGCCTCTTCCACAGCGGTATTGCCACCGCCGACCACGGCGACCTTCTGATCGCGATAGAAAAAGCCGTCGCAGGTGGCGCAGGCGCTCACGCCTTTGCCCATGAAGGCTTCTTCTGAGGGCAGGCCGATGTACTGGGCCGAGGCGCCGGTGGCGATGATAAGAGCGTCACAGGTGTAGGTTTCGCTGCCCGTCAGAGTGAAGGGGCGCTCGCTCAGATCGGTTTTGTCGATGTGATCAAATATGATTTTGGTGTCAAACCGTTCGGCGTGCTCCTGCATCTGCACCATGAGGTCGGGTCCCTGCAGCTCGCTGATACCACCGGGCCAGTTTTCCACGTCGGTGGTCGTGGTCAGCTGACCGCCCTGTTGCATGCCGGTGATCAGCACGGGGTTGAGGTTGGCGCGGGCGGCGTAAATGGCCGCTGTGTAGCCAGCGGGACCAGAACCGAGAATAATCAGGCGATGGTGCTGTGCGTCGCTCATGATCTGACGTCCTTTAGATTGCGATTGAAAAAATGGAGGGGTGAATAAACGGCGCTCATCATAAGTGAATCGTCCGCGAGGCGCAAAATAGTATGAACCAATGCCAGGCATTGCTTTCTTTAATGGTAATCTGGCGACTTCTTTTCCGATTGCGCGACGGCTTCTTTTGCAAAAGCGCAGTGGGTCGATAGAATAGCGCGCAACCACGGCGCTCAACACGGGAACCATTTGTTTTGAAGACCAGCAAAGCCAGTCAAACCGCCCCAACCACCGCTCATGCGGATGGTGTGCTGGTGCGGATCATCAAAGAAGGGGCGCTGATCGGCCTGGTGGCGGTCAGTGTTTACCTGATGCTGGCCCTGGTGACCTATGACCCGGGTGATCCGGGCTGGTCGCACACCGGGGAGAACAGCCGCGTGCATAACGCCGGTGGTCCGGCGGGTGCCTGGCTGGCCGATGTGTTCCTGTCGCTGTTCGGGTATCTGGCCTACCTGTTTCCGGTCATGCTGGGTTATCGTGCCTGGCAGGTCTTCCGCGACCGGGACCGTCAACCCGGCTTTGACTGGCTGCTGATCAGCCTGCGTGTGGTGGGCCTGTTGTTGGTGATGGTGGCCGGTACCGGTATCGCCAGCATGCATTACCCCGAGGGCACCGGTCTGCCTTTCTCCAACGGCGGACTTCTGGGCGCGTCCGTGGCCGAGGGAGTGGAGGGCGCCTTCAGTTACACCGGCGGTACCCTGGTATTACTCGCCATCTTTCTGTTTGGCCTGACCATCTTCACGGATCTTTCCTGGCTGGCGCTCATGGATGAAACCGGGCGGCTCACGCTGCTGACCGTGGAGCGGGTCCGGTCTGGCTTTCAGCACTGGCAGCGCCAGCGGGCCGAGCGCAAGTCGGCCCGGGAGTCCCAGAAACACCGGCGCGAAGCCGTGGCCAAACAGGTGGAGAAGGAGGCCAAGCGGGTACCCCCCACCATTTCCGAGCCGGTCAAAAAATCGCCACCCAAGCCGGTCGCCAAGCCCGCCCGCCAGGCCTCGCTGTTCGAGCCCAAAGACACCACACCGCCGGAGGGGGATCTGCCCTCTATCGAGCTGCTGGACCCGGCCGACCCGCACAGCGACAAGTCCTACTCCAAGGAGTCGCTGGAGGCCATGTCGCGCCTGCTGGAGCTCAAGCTCAAGGATTTCGGCATCGAGGTGGAAGTCGAGTCGGTCCAGCCCGGGCCGGTGGTCACCCGCTTTGAGATTCAGCCCGCTCCCGGGGTCAAGGCCAGCCGCATCACCAATCTGGCCAAGGATCTCGCCCGCTCGCTGGCGGTCATCAGCGTCCGGGTGGTGGAGGTCATCCCCGGCAAATCCGTGGTGGGGATCGAGATCCCCAACGAGCATCGCGAGATCGTGCGTCTGAGCGAAGTGCTGGCCTCCGAGGTTTACAGCAAGTCCCGCTCGGTGCTGACCATGGTGCTGGGCCATAACATTGCGGGCGAACCCATTGTGGCGGATCTGGCGAAGATGCCGCACCTGCTGGTGGCGGGCACCACCGGGTCGGGTAAGTCCGTGGGCGTCAACGTCATGCTGCTCAGCATGCTGTACAAGTCCTCGCCGGAAGAAGTGCGCTTGATGCTGGTGGACCCGAAGATGCTGGAGCTGTCTGTGTACGAGGGCATACCGCACCTGCTGACCCCGGTGATTACCGATATGAAAGACGCCGCCAACGGCCTGCGCTGGTGTGTGGGTGAGATGGAGCGGCGCTACAAGCTGATGGCGGCTATGGGTGTGCGTAACCTGGCCGGCTACAACCGCAAGGTGGAGGAGGCCCGCAAGGCCGGAGAGCCCCTGACCGACCCGCTCTGGAAGCCCGATGAGCATTACGAGGCGGGGGAGGCCGAGGCCTCGCCGCCGGAGCTGGAGCACCTGCCCTCGATCGTGGTGGTGATCGATGAGTTTGCCGACATGATGATGATCGTGGGCAAGAAGGTTGAGCAGCTGATTGCCCGGATTGCACAAAAAGCGCGGGCGGCGGGAATTCATTTGATTCTGGCGACTCAAAGACCGTCAGTGGATGTGATTACCGGCCTGATCAAGGCCAACGTTCCCACCCGGATTGCATTTCAGGTGTCGTCCAAGGTGGATTCGCGCACGATTCTGGACCAGGGTGGGGCGGAGCAGTTGCTGGGGCATGGCGATATGCTCTATCTGCCGCCGGGCAAGAGTATGCCCGAGCGCGTTCACGGGGCGTTTGTGGATGATCATGAGGTGCACAAGGTGGTGGCCGACTGGAAGAAGCGCGGTGAGCCCAATTATCTGGAGGGCATTACGGATGAGAGCACGACCAGTAATATTCCTGTTCCCGGGATGCCCGGCGGGGAGGAGGGCGATGATGCCGGTGAGGGCGATGCGCTCTACGATCAGGCGGTGGCGCATGTGATCGATTCGCGCAAGGCGTCGATTTCGGGTGTGCAGCGCAAGTTGCGCATCGGTTATAACCGGGCGGCGCGGTTGATCGATACAATGGAGGCGGCGGGCGTGGTGTCCGAAGCTGGCCACAATGGTAATAGAGAGGTTTTGGTGCCTAAGAATTAGAGAGACAGTTTGTTGTAGGTATTTTATGTAGGGCTTCACGGCCGGCCCGCTCAGGGGTAAGTGCTTCCCGGACACGGCGTGAACCCATCCCTGGGGCCTCTCCACCGACATCCTGTCGGTGACGGTCCGGGAAGCACTTACCCCAGATCGGGCCTCTGCACATCGTAGGTATTCCGTGCGGGCCCGAGACTACGATTTCGCGACAATCAGCAATGGATATCACTATGGTCAAAAACAAGTTACTGGCGCTCACAACACTACTTTTGCTGAGCCTGCCCCTGTGCGCGCAAGACAACCGTGATGTGGCGGCCGATCTGCGGGAGCGGCTGGATGATATGACCAGTCTGCAGGGGGAGTTTACTCAGACTTTGACCGATGCCGACGGTATGGTGCTGGAGGAGAGTAAGGGGCATTTTGTGATGGCCCGTCCCGGCAAGTTTGACTGGCAGACGACGGAGCCATTTGAGCAAAGGCTAGTGTCCGATAACGAGACCATCTGGCTTTACGATCCGGATCTGATGCAGGTCACGGTGCGTGACTATAATCGAGAGCTGCAGGAGACGCCCGCTCTGATTCTGAGTGATGAGCTGACTGAGCTGAGCGAACGGTTTGAGGTGACCCATACGGAGAGTGAGGCCGGGCTGGATGTTTTTTCCCTGAAGCCGCGCGAGGACGAGGGCCTGTTCCGGTCGCTGTCTCTGGTGTTTGATGGCAGGCTGTTGCGGGAGATCCGGATGTACGACAACCTCGATCAGGTGTCCTACTTCGAGCTCCGTGATCTTGAGCGCAATGTGGATGTGGACGATTCCCGCTTCACCTTTGAGCCGCCCGAGGGCGTGGATGTGCTGCGCGACTGATGGCCGACGATCTTTTCGACAGTCCGCCCGCGTACCAGCCACTGGCCGCGCGGATGCGGCCGCGTTCGCTGGCTGATTATATCGGCCAGGAACACCTGCTGGCGCCCGGCAAGCCGCTGCGTGATGCCATTGAGCGCGGCCATCTGCATTCGATGATCCTCTGGGGGCCGCCCGGGGTGGGCAAGACCACGCTCGCCCGGCTGTTCGCCGAGCAGGCCGACGCCCGCTTCCAGACCCTGTCGGCGGTTCTGTCCGGGGTGAAGGACATCCGGGCGGCGGTCTCGGTGGCCGAGCAGGAGCGCGCCTCGCGCGGGCGCAAGACGATCCTGTTTGTGGACGAGGTGCACCGGTTCAACAAGGCCCAGCAGGATGCCTTTCTTCCCTACGTGGAAGACGGCACCCTGATTTTTATCGGGGCGACCACCGAAAACCCCTCTTTTGAACTCAACAACGCCCTGCTGTCCCGCTGCCGGGTGTACGTGCTGCGCGGGCTGGAGCTGGACCATGTGCGTCAGGTCTTGCGCCAGGCGCTGGATGACAGGGAGCGCGGGCTGGGTGCGGAGCCAATCGAGATCGATGACGAGTGGCTGGATACTCTGGCCCGGGCCGCCGATGGCGACGCCCGCAAGTCGCTCAACCTGCTGGAGATCGCCGCCGATCTGGCCGAGGAGGGCAACGGCGTCAAGGTGATCGACAAGGCGGTGCTCACTCAAGTGCTGGCCGGCGACATCCGCCGCTTCGACAAGGGCGGCGATCTGTTTTACGAGCAGATTTCAGCGCTGCACAAGTCGGTGCGCGGCTCCTCCCCCGATGGCGCCCTGTACTGGATGGCCCGGATGCTCGACGGCGGCTGCGATCCGCTCTACGTGGCCCGCCGGGTGGTGCGCATTGCCAGCGAGGATATCGGCAACGCCGACCCCAGGGCATTGCCCCTGGCGCTCGCCGCCTGGGAGACCCAGGAGCGGCTGGGCAGCCCCGAGGGCGAACTGGCCATCGCCCAGGCGCTGGTCTACCTGGCGGCAGCACCCAAAAGCAATGCTGTGTATAATGCCTTCAACGAAATGATGGCGCTGGTGCGAGAGCATCCGGGTTATGAAGTGCCGGTGCATTTGCGCAACGCACCCACCAAGTTGATGAAGTCAATGGATTACGGTGCCGAGTATCGGTACGCGCACGACGAACCGGGTGCCTACGCGGCGGGCGAGAGTTATCTGCCCCCGGAGCTGGCCGACAGGCGTTTCTACGAGCCGGTGGATCGGGGACTGGAGCAGCGCATTCGGGAGAAACTGGCGTATTTTCGCGAGCTGGACGAGAAGAGTCCGATCAAGCGTTATCGTTAACTGTTTGGGTTATACGAAGCACTTAGGGCCGCTTTGGGGTGGAGTGTTCCCAGACCGTCAACCGCGGGACTAGTGTTGACGAGTTACAGGGAAGTGCTTGCCACGTGTCTGGGAACACTCCACCCCGAAGCGGACCGTGCGTGATGCAGCAAACACGGGGTATTCAATAGTCAATGCAATGGTTAGCGGTGGCCCTCGGCGGTGCTTTGGGTGCAATGGGGCGGTTTGCGTTTACAACCTGGTTGTTTCCGGTGTTGGGGCCGAAGTTTCCGTTGGGAACGCTGGTGGCCAATCTGGTGGGTTGTTTTTTGATCGGCCTGGTGTATGTGCTGATTGTTGAGCGGGGGTTGTTGGCGCCGGAGTTTCGGCCGCTGGTGATGACCGGTTTTCTTGGGGCGCTCACGACCTTTTCGACGTTTTCTCTGGATGCGTTGTTGTTGTGGGAGAATGGGTATCCGACGATGGCGGTGGTGTATGGGTTGCTGACGTTGGTGGGTTGTTTGTTGGCTGTTGTTGCGGCTGTTTATTTGGCTCGGGTTGCGCTTGCTGTTTAGTGGTTTTGTTGGAGTTAATTGTCGCTTGGTGGTTTTATTAAAGTGGCCTGAAGGGGTATCCCTGTCAGGAACACGCTGTTAATACGTCCGTGTACGCTTGGAGTCGGCGTCCTGCCTCCTACAGTTCCTGACAGGGATACCCCTTCAGGCCCGGTGCCATACTGGTAGATTTGAGAAATTAGGAATTTAGGAATAACTGGAATAGAGGGGCATTGAGTCCTTTTTCAATCAATTCATTCGGAAATCAATAAGACTTTTTATGCTGGATCCAAAACTTGTTCGTACCAATCCCGAGACAGTGGCCAAGGCGCTGAAAGTGCGCGGTTATGAGCTGGATGTTGCGCGTCTGACGTCGCTGGAAGAGCGGCGGCGCGAGGTGCAGGTGAAGACCGAGAATCTGCAGAAGGAGCGCAATGCCAGTGCCAAATCCATCGGTCAGGCCAAGGGCCGGGGCGAGGATGTGGAGCCGTTGTTGGCCGAGGTCGGTCAATTGAAGCAGCAGCTGGGTGAAGCGGAGGCGCAGCTGGATGAGATTCAGGCGGAGCTGGACGATATTCTCAGTGGCATTCCCAATATCCCGGCGGACGAGGTGCCCGAAGGGGCGACCGAGGATGACAACGTCGAGGTCCGCCGCTGGGGGACGCCGCGTGAGTTTGATTTTCCCATTGCCGATCATGTGGATCTGGGCGCGCGTCTGGGTGGGCTGGATTTTGATACGGCGAGCAAATTGACCGGTGCGCGCTTCGCGTTGATGCGTTCGGGGATTGCCCGCCTGCATCGGGCTCTGGCGCAGTTCATGTTGAACACGCATATTGAGGAGCACGGTTACGAGGAGGTGAATGTTCCCTTTATCGTCAACGCGGACTCGCTCACCGGCACGGGTCAGTTGCCCAAATTTGAAGAGGATCTGTTCAAGCTCAGCGATGAGCGCTGTTTTTATCTGATTCCCACGGCCGAAGTGCCGGTGACCAATATTCTACGCAATGTCCTGCTGGACGGCGCGGAGCAGTTGCCCATGCGCTTTGTCAGCCACACGCCCTGTTTCCGCAGTGAGGCGGGCGCTCACGGCAAGGACACCCGTGGTCTGATTCGTCAGCATCAGTTTGAAAAAGTGGAACTGGTGCAGTTTGTGCGCCCGGAAGAGTCTGAAGAGACTTTGGAAGCATTGACCGGTCACGCCGAAGCCATTCTGCAGAAGCTGGGTCTGCCGTACCGCACCGTGATTCTGTGTGGCGGCGATCTGGGTTTTTCCGCCGCCAAAACCTACGACATCGAAGTCTGGGTGCCGTCCCAGGAACGGTATCGCGAGATCTCTTCCTGCAGTAACTTTCGCGATTTTCAGGCCCGGCGGATGAAGGCGCGCTACCGCAATCCCGAGACCGGCAAGCCCGAGCTGTTGCACACGCTCAATGGTTCCGGTCTGGCGATCGGTCGCACGCTCCTGGCGGTGCTGGAAAACTATCAACAGGAAGATGGCAGCATCACCATTCCCGAGGTGCTGCAGCCGTATATGGGCGGAACCAAATTTCTCGGTTTTAATTAACCGTCCGGGGTAGGGTCGCCTGTTATGGATTACTTTCCCGTCTTTCTCGATCTGAAACAGCGCCGCTGTCTGCTGGTGGGCGGCGGCGATATCGCCACCCGCAAGGGTCGGCTGTTGGCCCGGGCGGGGGCCCGGTTGTGTATTGTGGCCCCGGAGATATCCGATGAGCTGCAACAGCTGGCCCGGGACGGAGACGGCGAACTGCACTGGCGCGAATACCAGAGCGAAGACCTCGACGAGGTGGTGCTGGTCTGCTCCGCCACCGACGATAACGAGTTGAATCAGCGTATCTCCCATGAAGCCCAGGCCCGCTATCTGCCCACCAATGTGGTGGACAGCCCCGCGCTCTGTAGCTTTATCACCCCCGCCATTGTCGACCGCTCGCCTCTGGTGATTGCCATTTCCAGTGGCGGTGAGGCACCGGTGTTGGCGCGCATGGTGCGCGCCAAGCTCGAGACTCTGGTGCCCGCCACTTACGGCCGGCTGGCGCAGCTGGCCAGTCGCTGGCGCGAGCGGGTCAAGCAGGCGTTTCCCGAGGAGTATCGGCGCCGGTTCTGGGAGAAGGTACTGCAGGGGCCGATTGCCGAACTGGTTTTTACCGGCCAGGAAGACAAAGCGGAAAAGGCGATCGAGAAAGATCTGGCCAATCCGCAGTACGTCGACAAAGAGGGCGAAGTCTATCTGGTGGGCGGCGGCCCCGGCGACCCCGAACTACTCACTCTGCGAGCCCTGCGTCTGATGCAGCAGGCGGATGTGGTGCTCTATGACCGGCTGGTCTCGCCTCAGGTGATGGATCTGGTGCGCCGGGACGCGGATCGCATTTATGTGGGCAAGCGGCGCAGTGACCACAGTATGCCCCAGGAGAACATCAATGAGCTGCTGCTCAAGCTGGCCCGGGAGGGCAAGCGGGTGTTGCGGCTCAAAGGGGGCGACCCGTTCATTTTCGGTCGCGGAGGCGAGGAAATCGAGCTTCTGGCATCCAAGGGAATTCCCTTTCAGGTGGTGCCGGGCATCACCGCCGCCTCCGGCTGCGCGGCCTATGCGGGCATCCCGCTGACCCACCGGGATCACGCCCAGTCCGTGCGCTTCGTTACCGGGCACCTGAAGTCGGATGACATCAACCTGGTCTGGCCGGAGCTGGCGCTTCCGGGACAGACGCTCGTGTTTTACATGAGCCTGGTCGGTCTGGAGGGTATTTGCCAGACCCTGATCCAGAACGGCCGCAACCCGGAAACCCCGGTTGCTCTGGTCGAGAAGGGCACCACCCAGGATCAACGGGTACTGGTTGGGACGCTCGAGACCATGGCCGAGCTGGTCGCCGCCAATGATGTACACGGGCCGACCCTGCTGATCGTGGGGGAGGTGGTGCGGTTGCACCGTCAACTGGCCTGGTTCTCGCCCGACCGCCCAAATGCCCAAAAAATTGACGATAACGAGACCTGATCCACAAAAAGGGGATAAAACGTCAAGTTTTCCGGTCAAACTCCGATATAGAGAGTAATAACGTCGCGTTGCGGCGGCTCTATTTGGAGGTCGATATGACGTACATAGGTCCTACCAGTACTCTACCGCCCAGCGCGCGCACCAAAATCAATACCACCCGCGCCCATGATCAGACCCTGCCGGTGAGCGAGCAGGTGTTCGACACCACGCCGGTGGCCCCCATTCGCGAACGCCGCCGGGCCGACCGGCGCAGACACCGTCGCAAACCTCTGGTAGAGATGCGTTCAGAGGATCGTCGCCAGCGGCGCAAGATTGATATCGAAGTCTGATGCCCGAATATGGTTAAATCGTCCCTTGCCGAGCTCGTGGGCCACGCGGCCCCCTGACGCTCAACCATTGACTCGGGATGATGACGGACCTTAATGACTGATACCCCTGCCGGAGCCCCCAGCGCGCGAGTGCAACTGCCGTTTTATGTCTGGCCTCTGGCATTGCTGGTCGGTGTGCTGGTGGCGGCCGGGTCTCTTGGCTACGCGCCGGGCGGGCGGCTCAACGTGCTCTGGCTCTGGTTGCTCTGGGCCGGCCTGCCGCTGCTGGGCTCGCTGGTTTCGGTGGCCTTCCTGTTGTGGGGCCGTGACCGCCCCTGGCTGTTTCGCTGGCGCCACCAGCGACTGCACTGGTACCCCAACCGCACACAGCGCTGGCACATGCTCTGGCTGCTCCAGGCCTTCTGGCTCTGGCTCGGCGCCGGGATTCTGCTGGGCTTTCTGGTGTTGCTGCTGTTCACCGATCTGGCCTTTGGCTGGAGCTCGACCCTGCTGAGCGGTGAGCACACGCTGCTATCGATCCTCGAGACCAGCGCCCGTCCCTGGGAGAACCTCTGGCCCGCAGCCGTTCCCGACAGCGGCCTGATGGAAGCCACCCGCTACCGGCGCATTGACCCCGAGGCGACGGCGACAGAGCGTGCGGGCGACTGGTGGCCATTCTTGATGGCGAGCCTCCTGTGCTACAACCTGCTGCCCCGGGCGCTGCTGGCCGGCTTGAGCTACGGGCGCTGGTGGCGCCTGGCCCGGGCCGCACGGGCACCCAGTGTGACCGCGCCGCCGATGACACCGGTCCGGGCGGGCACTGAAACGCCGCTGAAAGAAACGCCTCTGCACGCCTGGGAGGCGGCCGTGACCGCCGACTGGGAGCTTGAATCTCACGTCAGTGGTCCCCAATTCGGCCGCGCCTCCTGGGAGGACGATAAACGGGCGCTGGACGAGCTTCTGGTCGCTGCTCCCGAGCGTCTGCTCTGGCGTGTGAGTGCCAATCGCTCGCCGGTCGGGGAGATGGCCGACCTGATCGAGCGGGCCCGCCAGAATGATGTGGTGGAGCAGGGCCTTCTCGCCCTGACCGACCGCCAGACTCAAACCGAGCGTCATCTGGCCAGCTGGCGCCGCTTCGCTCAACAGCACCAGCTCACCTGGGTGACGCCATGACCCGAGCCGCCGTTGCCCCCAAGCTCTGCGTCGTGGGCCACCCCAATCGGGGCAAATCCTCCATTGTCTCCACCCTGACGGAAAACGACAGCGTCCGTATCAGTCCCGAGTCCGGCACCACCCGGCATGCGGATGCCTTTGAATTCGCCCTGAACGGTCGCGTTCTGCTGACCCTGGTCGATACGCCGGGCTTTCAGCGGGCGCGTCAGGTGCTGGCCTGGCTGGAGGCCGAAGAGGTCAGCCCCGGCGACCGGCCCGCCCGGGTCCGGGCCTTTCTCGACCAGCCGGGTCACAGGGAGCGCTTTCCCGACGAACTCGCGCTGCTCGCCCCGATCATGGATGGGGCGGGCATCCTGTACGTTGTCGATGGCGCCCAGCCTCCCTCGCCGCTGGACGAGGCGGAAATGGAGATTCTGCGCTGGACCGGTCAGCCCCGCCTGGCGCTGATCAACCCCATGGACGACCAGGGCCAACGCGAATCCTGGCAGCGTACGCTGGGGCAGTTTTTTCAGTGGGTGCGGGTATTCAACCCGCTGACGGCGACCATGCCCGCCCGGCGGGCGCTGTTGCGGGCGTTGGGTGAGCTGGAGCCGGGCTGGAGTGCGCCGGTCCGCGAGTTGATCGAGGGGCTGGAGCGGCGCGACCGGGCACGCCTGGACAGCGTCAGCGAGGCGCTGGCGGCCTACTGGTGCGAGCAGCTGCTTCAGTCTGAGTCGGTCAGGGTCCCTGGGGCTATTGGTCGTCAGCGCGCCCAGGAGCGCCTACAGGCGGCTCTGGATGCGCGGGAGTCGGATTATTTCCAGCGCCTGCGAGAGGAATGGGGGCACACCGCCAGCGAGCTGCAGCGCGATGCCCAGTGGGAGCTGGACACGGACAGTCTGATGAATACTCAAACCTGGTATCTATGGGGCCTGAAGCAGCGGGATCTGTTGGTGGTCAGCGGCAGTGCCGGCGCCGCCACGGGTCTGATGGTGGATCTGGGCCTGGGGGGCAGTTCGCTGTTTGCGGGTGCGCTCGGGGGTGGGGTGCTGGGTTCGGTGGGGGGCTGGCTGGCGTCCCGCCAGTTGCCGGGCAGGCGTCTGGGGTGGTTACCCTTGGCGTACGAGCAACAAGTGTTGGGGCCGGTGAAGCACCCCAATTTTCCGCTGGTGGTCATGGCCCGGGCGTTGACCTTCACCCGGCAGTTATGGCTCAAGCCTCATGCCGAGCGCAGTGCGATTGCGCTGCGGGCGGAGGCGGCTCAGTGGCGGCGCAATCAGCAGGTGCAGTTGCTCAGTTGGGCCAAGCTGTTGCAGCAGGACCGGTGGCAGCCAAAACACCAGGATGCTCTGGTAAGCTGGGTCAGAGAACAGTTGCAGGTATCGCTGGAGGAGGCTTTCTCAGAGGAGGAATCAACCAGTTGGCAGGAGTGACTCGAGTGGTGGCATAACGTCCACCCCGAAGCGGTCCTCTGCACTTTGTAGAAACCACTGTGCGACCTTGTAGGTCGGATAAGCCTAAGGCGCATCCGACTTGAACAAGGCAAGAAAACTACACGGATGCCGCACAACTACATCTAACGCAACAAACAACACTGGGAGCAGACACAACAATGGCTGATTACGACTACGACCTTCTGGTCATCGGCGCCGGCTCCGGTGGGGTGCGGGCCAGCCGTATTGCCGCGCAACTCGGGGCGAAGGTCGCGGTGGTGGAAGAGCGCTACCTGGGCGGCACCTGCGTCAATGTCGGCTGTGTGCCCAAGAAACTTTTTGTCTACGCCTCCCACTACCGCGAGGCTTTCCACGCCGCTCTGGGTCACGGCTGGCACGCCGGCTCGATCAAATTCGACTGGAGCGAGCTTCGTCGGAACAAGGATCGCGAAATCGAGCGGCTCAACGGTATTTACGAGCGGATGTTGAACAAGGCCGGGGTGGAGATCATCGATGGCAGCGCACGTCTGCTCGGGCCGCATCGGGTGAGTGTCGGGGAGCGTGAAATCAGTGCCGAGCGGATTCTGATTGCGGTCGGTGGCTGGCCCTGGGTGCCGGATATTCCCGGGCGCGAGCATGTGATCACTTCCAATGAGGCTTTTTATCTGGACGAGTTGCCCCAGCGGATGGTGATCGTCGGGGGCGGCTACATTGCCGTGGAGTTTGCCGGTATCTTCAATGGGTTGGGCGTTGAAACCCATCTGTGTTATCGGGGGGATCTGTTTCTGCGGGGTTTCGATCAGGATCTGCGGGATCATCTGGCCAGTGAGATGCCCAAAAAAGGCGTTCATCTGCACTTCAACACCGACATCAGTGCGGTGGAACAGACCGGGGCGGGTGACTATCGGGTGACGCCCAAGGAGGGCGCGCCCTGGAATACCGATCTGGTGATGTACGCCACCGGTCGCAAGCCCAAAACCGAGGGGCTGGGGCTGGAGAACACCGCGGTGGACATCGCCGATGACGGCCACCTGTCGGTGAACGGGCATTTTCAGACCGCCGAGCCCTCGATCTACGCGCTGGGTGATGTGACCGGTCCGATGGAGCTGACGCCGGTGGCCCTGGCCCAGGGCATGGCTATGGCGCGCAATCTGTTTTCCGGTGATGACCGGCCGATCAGCTACCGGGATATTCCCACAGCCGTCTTCAGTCAGCCGCCGATGGCGACGGTCGGTTTGACGGAGCGGGAGGCGCGGGAAGAATATACCGAGATTGATGTGTATCGGAGCGCCTTCAGACCCATGCAGTATTCGCTGACGGATCTGGACGAGCGGGCTCTGGTCAAACTGCTTGTGGATCGGGCAACCGATCGGGTGGTAGGTTGCCATATGGTGGGCCCGGAGGCGGCGGAGATCATGCAGGGGCTGGGCGTAGCGCTCACCGCCGGTGCCACCAAAGCCGACTTTGACCGGACCATCGGGATTCACCCCACGCTGGCCGAGGAGTTCGTGACCCTGAGGCAGCCCGTCACGATCGAGTGAATGCAACCGAGTGCAGGTAACAAAGCGCAACTGGAGGTCCCCATGGTCAATGAATCATCCCGGGCACGTCGACGCTTTCTCTCCCACTGCCGCAATCTTGTGGCCGGCGGGGCCATAGCTCGGCTGGGGGCCTTTTCCGGCCTGAGCCTCGGAGCTTCATCGCTACTGGCGCAGGACGATCGTTTTCTCTCCAAAACCATTCCCGGTGGCGAAGAGTCGGTGCCCAGTGTCGGCATGGGCACCTGGATCACCTTCAATGTCGGGGAAAATGAGACCCTGCGCAAGGCTCGCCTGGAGGTGCTGAAAACCTTTTTTGAACTCGGTGGGCAGTTGGTGGATTCCTCGCCCATGTACGGGACCGCCGAAGCGGTGATGGGCTATTTTATGGAGCAATTGCCGGAGCAGGAGTCTTCGCTGTTTTCCGCCACCAAGGTCTGGACCCGCGATGAAGGTCGGCCGCAGATCCGCGACTCCCTGGATCTGTGGGGGCTGGAAGCGTTTGATCTGCTTCAGGTTCACAATCTGGTCAACTGGCGCGAGCATCTGGCGCTCTTGCGCGATATGAAAGAAGCGGGGCAGGTGCGCTACATCGGGGTGACCACCTCTCATGGGCGACGTCACGGGGAGTTGGAGGAAATCCTGAAAGAAGAGCCGCTGGATTTTGTCCAACTGACCTATAACATCGTTGACCGGGAAGCCGAAGACCGGCTGCTACCTCTGGCTCAGGATCGGGGTGTTGCGGTCATCGCCAACCGGCCCTATCGGCAGAAACAGCTGTTTCATCGTTACCAGAGCGAGCCACTGCCCGACTGGGCCGATGAGGTGGGTTGCACAACCTGGGCGGACTTTTTCCTGAAATTCATCATCTCCCATCCCGCACTCACCTGCGCCATTCCCGCCACCACACAGGTGGAACACATGCGTGAGAATATGGCGGCCATGCGCGGTGTGATACCGGATGCCCGCCAGCGTGAACGCATGGCCCAGTACGTTCAGAGCCTGTAATGCTGCCTTACAGTCGAGAAATACTGTTTTCAGTCTTTCAGAGTTACCAGTCCTCCTATGGCTGGCTCATTGTGTTGTTCTACCTCGGGCTGCTTCCCGGACTCTGGTGGTTGATCCGCGCGGCACCGGGGCCCGTGGCCCGATTCTGGGCGCTGTGGGTGCTCGCTCTCGCCTGGGCACTCGTCGGGCAATTGTTTTTCGTGAAGACGTTTCTCGACTATGATTTTCTCGCCCGCTACGAGGCCTGGCTGTTCTTCGCACAGACGCTGGGGCTTCTGTGGGCCGGTGGCTGGGGCTTGCGATCTGGCGCCGCCTTTCGGGCCCCCGGCTCGGCCTGGTTGTCCGGGGTAATGTGTTGTATCGGGTTGCTGGGGTTGCCGCTGTGGGATTTTGTGGCCCAGTTGAATGCAGGGCAGGAATGGCCTGCGGCACTGTCGGCGGCGCGCTGGTTTGGCACGGCACCCGGTCCCACCGTGGTGGTCACTTTCGCTCTGTTGCTGCGTGTCCGGGCACACTGGCTACTCTGGGTTCTGCCGCTGGTGTGGTCATTCAAGGCGGGGCTGGTGGCCTATTGGCTGGGTCTGACCAGCGATTACAGCCTTTTGTTGGTGGGGGTGGTCGCCGCGATCTTTGCAGTAATTAACACTCCCCACCCCGGCTGGATCGGGGTTGGCCGTGATTCAGGTCGGGCGAAGTGATATCCTGACCTTTTGCATAAGGAGAAGATTATGACCGACCAACCATTTCTGACGGATGTCAAAACCCTGCGTGAACGGGCCCGCCAACACATCGAAGAGGGCGCCGTCACGGAGGGCTACAAAGCCAATCGGGAAAACGTCATCAATATTCTCAACGAAGCCCTGGCCACGGAAATTGTCTGCGTGCTGCGTTACAAGAGTCATTATTTCCGCGCCGAAGGCATCAGCGCCAATGTTGCGGCGGCCGAGTTTCTCGAGCATGCCGATCAGGAGCAGCAGCACGCTGACTGGCTGGCCGAACGGATTGTGCAGCTTGGAGGCAAACCCAATTTTTCACCCGAGGGTCTGCTGACACGCTCGCATGCCGAATTCGTTGAGGGTGAAAACCTGCGCGAGATGGTCGTGGAAGATCTGGTAGCCGAGCGCATTGCCATTGACAGCTACCGTGAAATCGCCCGGTATCTGGGCGAGAATGATCCCACCTCTCGGCGCATCATCGAGGATATCCTCGCTCAGGAAGAAGAGCACGCTGACGATATGGCAGGATTGCTTGAGGGGCTGGACGCCGCTCAATAGTCCCGCCCTCCGTAAAGCCCGCTAGCCGAAGCGCAGGATCAACTCGCGCTGTTTCAGGGAGAGCCTCTCCATCTCCTTGTTCAGCGCTTCGGCGCTGGCGACCTCTTCCTGAGTTCGCCCGGAAATATCGCTGATCTGCTGAGTGTTCTGCTCGATTTCCATGGCCGTGGCCGACTGCTCTTCAGCGGCGGCGGCAATCTGATGCGACATCTGATCAATGTTCCGCACGGCCTTACTGATGGAAGTCAGAGCCTGGGACACATTGCCCATTTCCTCCACACTGCGGTCGGCCAGATTCCGGCAGCGATCCATGCCTTCACCCGCCTGCCCGGTGGCCTGGGTCAGTTTGCCAATGATATTCTGAATGAGGCCGGTGGAGTCCTGTGTGCGTTGTGCCAGGGTGCGCACTTCATCGGCAACGACCGCAAACCCCCGCCCCTGATCGCCCGCTCGGGCCGCTTCAATGGCGGCGTTCAACGCGAGCAGGTTGGTCTGCTCGGCGATGCCGCGGATCACGTCGATGACCTTGGCGATCTCCCCACTGTCGGCCGTCAGCTGGGTCAGGACACTGCCGAGGTCGGATACCGTGCCGGAAAGTTCGCCGATGGCCTGACCGGCGGTCTCAGTGATCTGATTGCCCTGAGTGACTTCGGTCATGGCATCGCGGGTGGCACCGGAGGTATCGCTCGCCCCGGAGGCGACCTCCTGCACCGCGATTGCCATCTGCTGCATGGAGTGGGCGACGCTTTCGGTCTCACGCCTCTGCTCAACCATGCCACGTTGGGTGATCGATGCCTGTTCCTGTGCTCTGGCTGCATGGCGATGGAGCTCGCCGGCCGACTCGCCGAAGCGCCCGAGGGCGGTACGCAGCCGGGCTTTGAGTGCCAACTGGGCAAACTCGATTTCCCCCAGCACATCGCCCCGTCCCGTATAGATATAGGCGGCCAGGGGATCGTGCAGTATTTCCCGCGCCTGGGTCAGAGGGGACTGTAGATAGCGTAGCAACAGCAGATGCGTAGCCGCACCGATCAGCACGCTGCCGGCCAGCAGCGCAATCGCCAGGGGTGGGGTCAGTAGGCCGGCCAGGCCGCCGCCGATCAGCAGAATGATCAGGCTCAATGCCGATACCTGGGCACCAGTGCGGATCTTTTGCCAGAAACGCAGCAGGGCCGGGGCGGCGGGTTTTCCCGCTTTCAAACGCCGGTAGCAGGCTTCGGCGCGGGCCACCCGCTGACTGTCCGGTTTGACCCGAACCGACTCGTAGCCCTGCACCACCCCGTTTTCCCGCAGGGGCGTCACATAGGCATCCACCCAGTAGTGATCGCCGTTTTTACAGCGATTCTTGACGATGCCGGTCCAGGGACGTCCGCGCTTCAGGGCGTCCCACATGCCGGCGAAAACCGCTTCGGGCATGTCCGGGTGACGGATGATGTTGTGCGGTTGGTTGATCAGTTCGTCGCGGGGGAACCCGGATATTTCCTGAAAAACGTCATTGCAGAACTGAATGACGCCTCTCGTATTGGTAGAAGAGACCAGCTCTTCGCCAGTTTTGACAGGGATGTCTCTGCCAGTCGTGGGGCCGTTGTTGCGCATACAAAGCTTCCTGCGTAGATCTCAAGTTGACCTGCTAATCACCCTCGTTATCGGCAAGGATCGCAGAACTTGAGCCGTTAAAAACGACCCGTCGGACGTTGCCCCGGGCCCACTAGGCCGCCTCGGCGGGCGCATGGCGTTGGGCCGTCACCCTATGGGCGACAAAGCGGGCCAGGTCTTCCCGGCTCTGCCGATCCAGGTCGACAAAGGCCAGACTGACCAGAGTCTGGCGCCAGGGCCGCTGATTCAGGCTGAAGGCACACACCCGGACCCGACAGCGAACACGGATACCGGGGGCAACGGTAAACGCACACAGGGGCAAAACCTCCCCCTTTCTCAGAAGCGGGCGCCAGTCGCCGCTCAGGCTCAAGCGCGCACCGCCGGCGGAGAGGTTGTGTACCTCGGCGCTGGCGGGGGACTGGCCGGGCACCGCCAGCTGGGCGCTGATCGGGTGCCAGCCAAATACATCCAGCCGCGGCCAGCGCCGTCGGGGGCCACAGTAAACGGACTCGGGCAGGGGCAGAGCGAAGCCACCCCGACCAGACCCCACCACCGGGCCGGTAAATTCAATCAGTTGATGATTCTGGTAGTGGCTGACGGTCAGTTCGTCTCCGGTCACCAGTGGGCGCGCGCGCGGGAAGAGCTCATCCAGCCACAGCAGGCCGCGGGCGCAGTCCAGCGCCAACAACAGACTCTGATATTCCCGACCGTCAATCTGCACTTTCAGCAGACGTTTGCCATCGAGCAGCGGCCGGAGGCGCCGGGCGGACTCTGGCTCGGGAGGCGGCACTGTTGCCTCGGGCGATTGTGCCGGGGCGGGTTTGGCGGTCATTTTATGGAACAGTTGATTCAGAAGCGCCATGGGTCTTTATCTTCCCGGGTTACGTGAAAGGTTCGTCAACGAAAGCATTGCAAAGCATATGCCATGTGTTGAAATTCTCTCGGGGGCCTAGTGGCCTGCGCGGCGGGGTTAAATTCTGAGCTCCAGGCCAGCTCCCCGGCGGCAAAGCGCTGCCGCCCGGGCGGCAATTCCCTGTCGCGGTCAAAGTCCGTACAATAGCGGCTTTGAAACCGGTCAAGTTCGAGTCTGTGAGTGATATGAGCCAGCCAGCTGCGCGCCAAGAGCGTCTTGAATTCAACAAACTGCAAAAGCGTCTGCGTCGCCAGGTCGGGACCGCCATTGCCGATTATCAGATGATTGAGGAGGGCGACCGGGTAATGGTGTGTCTGTCGGGAGGGAAGGATTCCTATGGCATGCTCGACATGCTGCTGAGCATGCAGAAAACGGCGCCCATCGACTTCGAGCTGGTGGCCGTGAACATGGACCAGAAACAGCCGGGTTTTCCCGAGCATGTCTTGCCGGATTACCTGAGCCGCCTGGGGGTGCCCTATCATATCGTCGAGCGCGATACCTACAGCATCGTCAAAGACGTGATTCCCGAAGGTAAAACCACCTGTGGTCTGTGTTCGCGCTTGCGCCGGGGTACGCTTTACAGTTTTGCCAACGACATCGGTGCCAACAAGATCGCGTTGGGGCACCACCGGGACGATATTATTGAGACACTGTTTCTGAATATGTTCTATGGGGGCAAGCTCAAGGCCATGCCGCCCAAGCTGTTGTCGGACGACCAGCGCAATGTGCTGATTCGTCCCCTGGCCTACTGCAAAGAGGCCGACCTGGCCGAGTACGCCGAATACCAGGCTTTTCCGATCATTCCCTGTAACCTGTGCGGTTCCCAGGACAACCTGCAGCGGCAGGTGATCAAGCAGATGCTGACCGACTGGGAAAAACAGTACCCCGGTCGCACCGAAACCATCTTCTCGGCGATCAAAAATGTGGCGCCCTCGCAGCTGGCCGATACCCGGCTGTTTGATTTCGCCGGGCTGCATATCGACCCGGAGGCACGCGACGCGGGCTCGACGTCGGAGGAATCACCCTCAAAAGAGCCTTCCGCTGACTTAAAAGAGCCTTCCGCAGAAACGGTACAGCAATTTATTCCGGCCCTGCAGGTGTCCTGAGTTCACCTATACTGAGACTCATGGGCGTGAGTCTTGATGGAGTGGTTATGCGTATTGGAGTCCCCCGCGAAATCAAAGCCGATGAATACCGGGTTGGTCTGACACCGGCCGGGGTACGCGAATTGACCGACCGGGGGCACAGCCTCTTCGTCGAGACCGGGTGTGCCGAGGGCATCGGTTTTACCGATCAGGATTACCGCGAGGCGGGCGCCGAGGTTTTAGGCGGGGCGGCCGAGGTGTTTGCCAGGGCGCAGTTGATCGTCAAGGTCAAGGAACCCCAGGCGTCCGAGTACGGGTTGCTCACTCCCGAGCATCTGTTATTCACGTTTCTCCACCTGGCACCCGAACCGGAATTGACCCGGGCGTTGATGGACTCCGGCGCCAGCTGTCTGGCGTATGAAACGGTGACCGATGAGCGCGGCGGCCTCCCCCTGTTGGCACCCATGTCGGAAGTGGCGGGGCGGCTGGCCACCCAGGCGGGCGCGCACCACCTGGAGCTGCACCAGGGCGGACGGGGCATTCTTCTGGGCGGTGTGCCCGGTGTGCCACCGGCCCAGGTGACCATAATCGGTGGGGGTGTGGTCGGTGCCCAGGCCGCCCAGATGGCCGTCGGCCTGGGGGCAAAAGTGACCCTGCTGGACAAGTCCCTGCCACGCTTGCGCGAGCTGGATGAGCGCTTTACCGGGCGGGTCAGCTGCGAATATGCGACACGCGAGTCTCTGGAGCGCGCTCTGCCGCATACCGATCTGCTGATCGGTGCTGTACTGGTCGCCGGAGCGGCCGCCCCCAAGCTCCTGTCGGCCGAGCAGGTCGGGCAGCTGCCCAGTGGCGCAGTGCTGGTGGATGTGGCCATCGATCAGGGGGGGTGTTTCGCCACCTCGCGTGCCACCACACACGGAAAGCCGACCTATGTTGAACAGGGCGTGGTCCACTACTGCGTCGCAAACATTCCCTCAGCGGCGGCACGCACCGCCACCCTTGCATTGACTCATGCGACACTCCCCTACATTCAGGCACTGGCCGAGTCGGGGCTGGAGGCTCTCTCGCACAACCCGGGTCTGGCCCGGGGGTTGAATGTCCATGCCGGTCGGGTCACCCATCCGGCTGTCGCCCAGTCGCTGGGGCACGAGCTGCTTCCGGTCGACAGTGTATCCCTCTGACCATTATGTTGAAATGGACGACAAGGAGAGTCTGTGGCAGAATCACGCGGGCATGTTCACCGATCTCGGCAGCGGCAACTCGGCTTCTACTGCCGGGTCGGGCCTCGCGCAGCGCTTTCTGGCATGGGACCATAACGATAAATGAATAAGTTACCGTCCTTGTTTCGGGGTATTTCTTTCAGACTGGCCAAAATCGGCATTGTCCTGGCGTTTGCGCTCGGGCTGTTGATGAGCTCGATCCAGCTATACCTGGACTTTCAGGCGCATAAAGAAGAGCTGGCCCAGTTGCTCGAACGGGTGATCGAAGTCTCCACGCCGCCGGCGGCCCGCGCCGTACACACCCTGGACGATGACCTGGCGACCGAGGTGGTGACGGGACTTCTGAATTACGACTTCATCTATGCCGTCAGAGTCCAGGACGAACTGGGCAATGTTCTCGCCCAGGGGCAACAACCGCGCACCGAGTCCTCCACCCGCTGGTTGACCCGACTTCTCACAGCGGAGACCCGGGAGTATCGGGCGGAGTTGTCGATTCCCGGCTACGGCTCGGACACGGCGGGCGAACTGTGGCTTGCCATGGACAAGGACCAGGCACTGTCCGAGTTCTACCGACGCTCCTGGTTGAATCTGGCAACCGGCCTTATTCGCAACGCCCTCTTGGTGGTGTTGCTGTTCCTCGCCTTTTATCTGATTCTGACCAAACCGCTGGTGCGCCTGGCCCGGGAGATTCGAAGTATCGACCCGGAAGAGCCCGGAGCGCAGCGCCTGACCCGTTTGCCCGGGCGCCATGATGAATTGGCCCAGTTGGTGGAGAGCAGTAACCAGCTGTTCAATGCGGTGGAGTTGTCTCTGGCCAAACGTCGCGCTGTGGAGCTGGCATTGCGCAAAAGCGAAGAGCACCTGCGCCAGATTATTGATCGCCTGCCCGTCATGGTTGGAGCCCGCAATGCCGAGGGGGAGTATCTGTTTGCCAATGTTGCCCTGGCCAACCTGCTGGCCCGCCGTCCGGAGGACGTTCGCGGCAAAAATGTGCGTGAACTGTTCAAGGACGCTGTCGAGGATATCGACCTGCTGTTGCGCAATGATCAGCGCGTGATTTTCCAGGGGGCGGATATCGAGATCAACGAAGAGACCTTTTTGACTCACGCGGGAAAAACGCTGTATCTGCAGACGCACGTGATGCCCCTGGAGTTTTACGACGAAACCGTCGCGATGGTGGTGTCTGTCGATGTAACAGAGCGTAAGAATGCCCAGGCCAAAATGGAGTTCATGGCCCATCACGATGCTCTGACGAACTTACCCAACCGGATTCAGTTGGTCGAACGACTGGAGCTGGAAATTCGTCGGGCCGAGCGGCATCGGTATTGCGGGGCGGTGTTGTTCATCGATCTGGATCAGTTCAAGAACATCAATGATTCGCTGGGCCACCCGGTAGGTGACAAGGTGCTGCAGGAAGTGGCACAGCGGCTGGTGAAAACCGTGCGCGATGAAGATCTCGTGGCGCGCCTCAGTGGCGATGAGTTCGTTGTGGTATTGACGGTGCTCGATAGCGACATGTCGATCGCCGCTCTGCGTGCCGGTGAGGTGGCCGAAAAGATCAGAAGCGTGATTTCCCGGCCCTACCATGCGGATAACCTGGATCTGCGCATCAGTTGCAGTGTGGGGGTGGCCGTTTACCCGGAAAACAATAACAGCGTGCACGAGCTGTTGCGCTATGCCGATACCGCCATGTATCAGGTCAAGGAAAAGGGTCGCGATGCCATCGAGTTTTTCAACGAGGAGATGGCCGATAAAGTCAGCCGCCAGTTGGTGATGGAGGGCGATCTGCATCGTGCCCTTGAGAAGGATCAGTTCAGGCTGGTCTATCAGCCCAAGCTCAACATGGTGACCGGCGATGTGATTGGGGCCGAAGCACTGCTGCGCTGGGAGCACCCGGAGAAGGGAACCATCTCGCCCGCCGATTTCATCCCGGTGCTGGAAACTTCAGGGCTGATTCTGGAAGTGGGGCAGTGGGTGCTGGAGACCGCCTGCCAGACGCTGGTGCACTGGAAAAGCCGAGGGTGGTGGAAAAAGGGCATGCGCTTGAGCGTCAATATCAGTCCACGCCAGTTCAGGCGCGCGGCGTTTGCCGATGATGTCATTGATATTCTGCATCGCTACGCCATTCCAGAGCGTTCGCTGGAAATGGAAGTGACTGAGGGTATTGTGATTCAGCAGGTCGATGAAGCGGTGGTCACCATGGGGCGCCTGGCTGAAGAGGGCATCAGCTTTTCGCTGGATGACTTCGGTACCGGCTACTCATCGATCAGCTACCTCAAACAGTTGCCGGTGAGTGTGCTGAAAATAGACAAAAGTTTTGTTCGGGACATCATCGATGATCGCAATGACCGGGTACTGGTGGAAACCATCATTACCATGGGGCGCCTGCTGGACCTGGAAGTGGTCGCCGAGGGGGTCGAGTTGGAGGAGCAGTTCGATATCCTGCAGAAGTATGGCTGCCACCACTACCAGGGGTTTTATTTCAGTCCGGGCATCCCCCTGGGTGAATTTGATCAGTTGCTGGAAAAGCGTTTTTCACTCGCCGAAGAGTAATGGTCACTGCCGGTTTAAAACAGTCGACCGATCAGAGCAGCCGCCCGATCAGAACAGCCGCCCGATCAGAAAGGGAATGGCAATTTCGGTTTTCAGGATCCGCTCACCCAGGTGCACTCCCTGGAACCCCGCCTCGGCAAAGCGCTCGATTTCAAAGTCATTGAACCCGCCCTCGGGGCCAACCGCCAGTACGGTCGGTTGTGTCACTTGAGCGGGGCAGGGCGCGCTCGTGTAGGGGTGAGCAACCAGCGCCAGGCGCTCGTCCAGCAGGCCGGGCAACTCATCTTCCACAAAGGGCCGGAAACGCTTGTGCAAGTGCACGCGGGGCATGAGCGTGTCACGACCCTGCTCCAGTCCCAGGACCAGTTGCCGGTGGATCTCCTCCCCGGTGACCGAGGGCGATTGCCAGTAGCTCTTTTCGACCCGCCGGGTCTGCATCAGGTGCAGCTCTTTGATGCCAGTGGCGGCGACCGTCTGCAGAATGCGCTTGATTTGCTGGGGCCGGGGCAGGGCGAGGAGCAGGGTCAAGGGCAGCGGCGCCGGAGCGGGCCGGTTCAGCGCCAATTCCAGTACTACGGCCGACTCGTTGAGTGTGCTGATCAGCCCTTCGCCCCAGTCGCCATTCAACAGACCCACTGTCAGAGTGTCGCCCTCCCGCGCTTTAAGAACTCTGACGATGTGTTCCAGCCGCCGCTTGTCGCTGATCTGCGCTCGTTGGGGTGACAGCAGATCGGTTTCGGTGAGCAGCAGCAGGTTCATGGCATGGGGGGAGCTGTGGCGGTTAAATGGCGTCCTCGGCAGGAATCGAACCTGCGACCTACGGCTTAGGAGGCCGTCGCTCTATCCTACTGAGCTACGAGGACGTTTCGGAGGCGGTAATCCTACTGATCTGCGGGCCGCAGCACAACTCAAAAATCGGTTTCGGGCCCATTGAGCCGGCGTCCCCAACCGCAGACTCAGGCCTTGACCAGCGTTTGTGAGCCTCCGCCCGAGCCGGTGCGGCCTCTGGCGTTGTACAGATCCGGCGCCGAGTTGTCCTGGCCGCGCAGCAGATTGAACAGTTGCCCCAGGGTATGCTGGGCGCGACTGATGATTTTGCCGTTGACTTCATTCTGCTCCCGGCAGGCGCGAAACTGTTCCGCAAGGGTCTCCCAGGCCGGCATCTGTGCTTTCAGGGTGGGATTCTGGCTCAACCACCGCTGCCAACCCTGATGATCGCAGGGCAGGTTGGCGGCCCGGAGCCAGTTCTGGCGTTGCAGGGCGTGCTCGCCCAGGGCCGCGAGGTGCTGATTCTTGGCATCAATCAGGTCAGCCAGAGACGTGTGCTCGCGCTTTTCCAGCGCTTCGCGTTCACGGGTCAGTAACTGGCGTAGCTGATCAATATGGTTGGAGTCTTCTGTCAGCATGGAGCTGACCAGATCTGGAGACGGGTTCATGGTCACCTCGGGTCATCATCGATTGTGTTCGTGCTCATTCCGGGCGGAGTTGGGGCGGTCAGTGTTGGGGAGTACCACCCGGAAGAGGGTCATTGTCGGATCCAGCCGGGTCTAGCCCAGTAGGTCGTCCTGGTTGAGCATGTTCTCCGCAATCCGCTCGGCGTCTATTTCAAAACGGCCTTCCGAAATCGCCTGCTTGAGGCTCGCGACGCGCTCAGAGTCCACCTCCGGCAGTTCGGCCACGGCCTCTCCCAGGCGGTTCATGCTCTGGGCCTGCTGACTGAGAACCACGCTGTCCTGCGGCGTCTGAGCCGGTCTGCCGGCACTTTTGTCGCTCTGGGCGGCGTTTTCGCGGGGTGTCACTCCCGCTGGCCGGGCGCTGTTGTTGCCGGTGCCACCGGGCTTGAAACCGTTGTTTGTGTCAATAACCATAGTATGTTCCCCAACATATTCGATGATGCCAGCCTGAGCTGGTGAGCCAAAAGAGAGCCGCTAATTGGGCTTCTGATCAGGTTGTCGGCCGGCATCTTTATAACTTTAATCTTTCTTTGAGGCAAATGTGACCTGATTCGCGTTATAGAACAATCTCGACGGTTCCGGGGGCCACCACCTTGCCTCTGACAACGCGCTCGGAGCGGTCATTGCGCACGCGGACCTGGTCGCCCACCCGTCCCGACCCCAAGGCTGTGCCCTGGGTGTCGACACTGACACTGCCGGTGCGGGCCCGCAGCCGGACCTGATCACCGCGGTTGACGACGGTCGGCTCGATCAGTATTCCCATCCGGAAGGCCTCTCCCTGTTTCAGGGGGCGGCGCAGCTCCAGGTTGATCAACTCGTCTGGCCCGGCGACAAAACCTTGACGCAACCGACCCGTGTCGCGCAATTCAATGTCGATGTCCCCTTCGCTGACCCGGTGACCGCGTCCCAGGCTGCGGCTGGCAATCGCCACGGGCCGGAATACGGCCACATCGGCCGGTACGTACAGCGCCCAGGGGTTAGGGCCGGGGCAGCGGGTGTGGACGGTGAGGCCGCCCCCGGCGAGGTCCGGGTCCTTGACACTCATTGACAGTGGTTGTTCACAGCGGCTGAGACGCAGGCGCTGATCCAGTCGGCCGACCTTGACCTCAAGCCGGGAAACTTCCGGTTGATCGTAGTGTTTGCGCAGAAAGTCGCCTACACTCGCTCGCAGCTGGCCCATATCCTGGTGCCCGCTCTGAGCTTCTGGCGGCTGAGCCCAGACCGGCGACATCAGGATCAGTCCGAGGGCCAGTAGGCCTGCCCGATGCCCGGTGTTGGTACTCAGTTTGTGGAGAAGGCGACACAGGCCCATGTTTTGTCCTATTCTTCTGGCTAGAGCCCGGTCAAGGGCGTTCCAGAGGTAAAGAGTGACGGAATTCAGCCGCTATAGAGTCTTATAGTAGATTAGAGCAAAAAGTGTGCCGCAATCCTGCCAGGCAGGGGGCGACCAGTCCGGGTGACCGGGTTTGATACGATTGAGGTAGAAGAGGAGTTGGCATGGCCGGTGTGCTGGACAATGTAAACCAGAGAACCAAACTGGTGGGCGAAAATCGCCTGGAGCTGCTGTTGTTTCGCCTGAAAGGCAGGCAGCTGTATGGCATCAACGTGTTTAAAGTGAAAGAGGTGTTGCCCTGTCCGCCCCTGAGCGCCATTCCCGGGCGCAACCGGGTGGTTCGGGGCGTGGCGCATATTCGCGGGGGGACCCTGTCGATCCTGGACATGAATCTGGCCATCGGCAAGCAGCCGCTGGAGGATGTGGCCAAGTGCTTTGTCATTATTACCGAGTACAACCGCACGGCGCAGGGGTTTCTGGTCAGCGGGGTGGATCGTATCGTCAATATGAACTGGAGCGATATTCACCCGCCACCCCGCGGGGCGGGGGACAAACACTATCTGACGGCAGTGACCGAGGTGGAGAATCAGCTGGTCGAGATCGTGGATGTGGAGAAAATTCTGGCCGAGGCCGCTCCGGTCAACGAGCGCATCAGCGACGGCGTGCTGGAAGACGGAATCGGTGAGCGCGTGGTGCAGAAGCACGTGCTGATCGTGGATGATTCGGTGGTTGCGCGCAAGCAGGTGCAGCGGGTAATGCAGTCCATCGGCCTGCAGACGACCCTGAAGAAAGACGGTCGTGAAGCGCTGGATTATCTGCTCAATATGATGGCCGAGGGCAAGGATCCCCAGCAGGAGCTGGTGATGATCATTTCCGACATCGAAATGCCCGAGATGGATGGGTACACCTTCACGGCGGAGATCCGCAACCATCCGCAATTGAAAGATCTCTATATTTTGCTGCACACTTCGCTCAGCGGTGTGTTCAACCGGGCCATGGTCGAGAAGGTGGGGGCCGACAATTTTCTGGCCAAGTTCAGCCCGGATGAGTTGGCGCACCAGGTCAATGACCGGGTAAAAGCGATGACGGGTGAAGCGCTGATAGACCCCGAAGGTGAGTAGGCCCGAGGGAAACGCGAGACTTTGAGTGGTAGCCTTTAATGACTGAAGCGGCGGGAAAGCGCGACAATTTCGATCAGGCGGAGTTTGATCACTTTCGGCAGTTTCTGCAGGATGCCTGCGGTATTGCGTTGGGGGATAACAAACAGTATCTGGTGTCCAACCGCATCCGGCGCTTGCTGGAAGAGTACAAGCTGGCGAACTTCAGCGATCTGGTCCGGGAGCTCAAGCACAACCGCAATCGTCGCCTGAAGGAACAGGTCATCGATGTGATGACCACCAACGAGACCTTCTGGTTTCGCGATATCTACCCGTTCGATCATTTCAAAAATACGCTAATGCCGGAATGGATGGCGTCCGCGAATAAAATGGCCGGGCCGATCCGTATCTGGTCGGCGGCCTGCTCCTCGGGGCAGGAACCTTATTCCCTGAGTATGATGGTGGAGGAGTTCAAGCGCCAGCGTATGGGTGCCCTGGCCCGCCCGGTGCAGATTGTCGCCACTGACCTGTCATCCATCGTGCTCAATCAGGCCCGTCGAGGCGAGTACGACAAACTCTCGGTGATACGCGGGCTGTCCCAGGAGCGGCAGGCCCGCTATTTCGATAATCCGGCTGAAAACATCTGGCGGGTCAAGCCCATCATTCGCGACCGGATTGAATTCAAGGCCTGGAATCTGCTTGACTCCTATGCGGGTCTGGGGAAGTTCGATGCCGTTTTCTGTCGCAACGTGCTGATTTACTTCAACACGGATCTCAAACGGCGAATTCTGCAGAAGATACACGGCAGCCTCAAGCCGGGGGGAATATTGTTTCTGGGCTCGTCCGAGGGGCTGGCCGGTGCCTCGGAGCTATTCGAAATGGTTCGCTGTGATCCCGGCATCATGTATCGGGCCAAATAGCGTCAACCGACGTCAATCAGCGTAAGGGAGGAAAGACGTGTATAAACTTGTTTTCTTTGTCCCCGAAACTCATGTCGAAGCGGTCAAAACGGCCGTTTTTGCCTCCGGAGCCGGCCGCATTGGCGACTATGACAGTTGCGCCTGGCAGACGCTGGGGCAGGGGCAGTTCCGGCCGCTTGAGGGCAGTCAGCCGTTTCTGGGGCAACAGGGGCAGGTCGAGCGCGCCTCCGAATACCGGGTTGAGCTGGTGTGCGCCGATCATCTGATAAAACAGGCGCTGGCGGCCTTGCGGGAGGCTCATCCCTATGAGGAGCCCGCTTACGACGTCTGGCGCCTGGCGGATCTGTAGGCCAATACGGAACTGGCCGCGCCGTCCGGAAGTGATACAGCGCGGGTCGACGCTCGTATAGTGACTGACTGTTTACAGACAACTTAAGGAGACTGAGTATGAAACGCACCCTTTCGCTATGGCAACCCCTGGTGTTGGCATCCGCTATCCTGGGCACCCCTCTGTTGGCCCAGGCCGAGCTGAAATCCGAAGAAATCGATTATCAGGTCAACGGCGAGAATTTTACCGGTTACCTGGCCTACGATGATGACTTTCAGGGGGAGCGCCCTGGCGTGCTCGTGGTCCACGAGTGGTGGGGACACGGTGACTACGTTCGCAAGCGCGCCGACATGTTGGCGGAGCTGGGCTATACCGCCTTTGCGCTCGATATGTACGGCAGTGACAAGTACGCCGAGCATCCGGAAAAAGCCAACGAATTCATGCAGGCGGTCATGAGCAATCAGGAAGCGGCCAAAGACCGGTTTGAATCCGCGCTGGAGCTGTTGCGTGAACAGCCCACCGTGGCTACCGATCAGATCGCGGCGCTCGGTTATTGCTTTGGCGGCGCTGTGGTCCTGAACATGGCGCGCGCGGGCCTGGACCTCGACGGCGTGGTGAGCTATCACGGCATGCTCTCCGCCGAGACGCCGGCCTCTGAGGGCGATATCGAAGCCGAAGTGCTGGTCTTCACGGGCGAGGACGACCCCATGGTTCCGAAAGCGCAGGTGGATAGCTTCAAGCAGGAGATGCGCTCCGCCAATGTTGACTTCAAGGTGCACAGTTACGAGGGCGCCCAGCACGCGTTCACCAATCCGGACGCGACCGGGAAGGGCGAGCAGTTCGAGCTGCCCCTGGCGTATGATGCCGAGGCGGATGCCGATTCCTGGCATAAAACCCAGCGGTTTCTCGACCGTCTGTTTGACTGACCTTTCTCTGATGGGCCGCCCGGCCCAATGGCGTCCCCCGGCCAGACTGGGCCGGGGGCGCTAATTCCCGCTTTTAAGTTGCAAGTCACTCTCTGGGCACCGATAATCACTAGAGATAACAACCAGATTGTCGCCCAGATGCGCATGGCTCGACGTAGTGGCCGCGAGGGCACGGCAAGCGGGAAACTTGAAAGGAGCACGGTGACCATGACTGATGACTATGATCGCTCGGTAGCGGACGTTCTGGAGCAGGCCTGCCAGCAGTATTCGGGGAGCAAGGCCTTCACCTGCCTGGGGCACACTCTGACCTATGCCGATGTCGACCGGCTGTCGGGCCAGTTTGCCGCTTACCTGCAGCAATGCACCGGGCTCGAGCCGGGTGACCGGATCGCGGTGCAGTTGCCAAACGTCCTGCAGTATCCGGTGGTAGTCCTGGGGGCCTTGCGGGCGGGCCTGGTGGTGGTCAACACCAATCCACTTTACACCGGGCGTGAGGTCAAGCATCAGCTTCAGGACTCGGGTGCTCGCGCCCTGGTGGTGTTGGCGAATATTGCCGATCGCGCGGCCGAGGTGATTGAGCAGACCAAAGTCGAGCAGGTCATCGTGACCGAACTGGCGGACCTGCATCCACCGCTAAAACGCGTCCTGCTCAACTCGGTGGTCAAATACGTCAAGAAAATGGTGCCCGACTTCCACTTTCCCCATCAGATCGGTTTCCTCGAAGCCCTCAAAAAGCCCGAGCAGCCCTTCCGTAAAGTCGAACGTGGCCCGGAAGATCTCGCGGTCCTGCAGTACACGGGTGGAACTACTGGCGTTGCCAAAGGGGCGATGCTCACCAACCGGAATCTGGTGGCCAACATGTGGCAGGTCAACAAGCACATGGAGGGCGAGTTCCGGGTCAATCAGGAACTCTATGTGGCGCCCCTGCCGCTGTACCATATCTATGCCTTTACCCTGCACTGCACTTCGGCCATGGCATTGGGCAATCACAACCTGCTGATTCCCAATCCGCGCGATATCAAAGGCTTTATCAAAACCCTGAAGGGTCAGCCGTTTACCTGTTTTGTCGGACTCAATACCCTGTTCAATGCGCTCTGTCGCCAGCCCGCGTTTGCACAGCTGGATTTCAGTCACCTGCGCCTGACCGCCTCAGGTGGTATGGCATTGACCGCGGCGGCGGCCAAACGCTGGAAGGAGATAACGGGGGTTCCGATCTATGAGGGCTACGGTCTGACCGAGACCTCACCGGTGGTCTCCATCAGTCCTCCCGGCGCCATCCGCCAGGGCACGGTGGGCGTGCCGCTTCCGGATACGGAGTGCAAGGTCATCGACGACGATGGCAACGAGCTGCCCAGAGGCGAGTCCGGTGAGCTGTGTGTCCGGGGGCCCCAGGTGATGAAGGGCTACTGGAATCGCCCGGAAGAAACCGACAAAGCAATGGACGCGGACGGGTGGTTCAAGACCGGTGACATGGCGTCAATCTCGGACGATGGTTACATCAAAATTGTCGATCGCAAAAAAGACATGATCAATGTCTCCGGCTTCAAAGTCTTCCCCAATGAAGTGGAAGATGTGCTCTGCACTCACCCGGATATCGTTGAGGCGGCCGTTGTGGGAGTGCCCGACGAAGAGACGGGGGAGCAGGTCAAGGCCTACGTTGTAGCCAGCCGAGAGCTGTCGGTCGAGGAAATTCGCAAATTTGCCCGGAAAAACCTCACGGCTTACAAGGTACCCCACAGCGTGGAGTTCCGCAGTGAGTTGCCCAAAACCAATGTGGGGAAAGTACTTCGCCGCGAGCTTCGGGACAACGAGGAACCGGAAGCACAGAAGTCGACCTGATACGCTGAGACCTGATTTATTGATTTGAGCCCTATTGATTGAACCCCTTAGAGAGGTGCCATGAAACGAGCCCTGATCCTGTCGGGTGGCGGCGCACGTGCCGCCTACCAGGTGGGTGTGTTACAGGCCTTGGCGACGATTTTGCCGGAGGATACACAGAATCCTTTCCCCATCATTTGTGGTACGTCGGCCGGGGCAATCAATGCGCTGGCATTGGCCTGTCATCCGGGCAATTTCAATGAAGCGGTCACTTCGCTGGCCACCATCTGGCGGGGTCTGACGCCGGGGCACATCTACCGCCACGGCTGGAGCGATCTGACCAAGGGGCTGGGTCTGCTCGGTGTCTCGCTGTTCAACGAGGGGGTCGGTCGTGCCCGCCCCCTGTCAATGCTCGACAACGGTCCGCTGTGGCATCTTCTGGGCACGGCCATACGCTTTGAGAACCTGCAGCCGGCCATTGCCAGTGGCAAACTGTCGGCGGTGTCGGTCAGCGCCATGGGCTACAGCTCTGGCGAGTCGGTCAGCTTTTTTCAGGGTGCGCCGGAGCTGGAAGGGTGGGACCGGTACCGGCGCATAGGCGTCCCCACCAAGCTCAAGCTCGAGCATCTTCTGGCCTCTTCCGCCATTCCCACGATTTTTCCGGCCGTCCGTATCAATCGAGAGTATTTTGGCGATGGCGCGTTACGCCAATTGGCGCCCATCAGTCCCGCGCTGCACCTGGGCGCGGATGCGGTTTTTGTGGTGGGTGTCAGTAGCAACCGGGAGCAGAAACGGCCCTCGAAACGGCGACCGGTTCGGCACTCGCCCTCCATGGCCCAGATTGTGGGTCAGCTCTTCAACAGCGCCTTTATCGACGCCCTGGAGGGCGATCTGGAGCACCTGGAGCGCATCAATGAGTTGATCGGAATGATTCCCGAGGATCAGTTGGCGCAGGCCGATATGTCGTTACGTCCGGTGGAGAATCGGGTGATCTCCCCCTCCCGGGCACTGGATGATATTGCCGGGCGCAAGGTGCGCTATCTGCCCAAAAGTCTGCGGTTTTTCCTGCGAGCGATCGGCGCCACCGCCAAAGGTGGCGGTACCACGGCGGCGAGTTATTTGCTGTTTCATCAGTCTTTCATTACCGAGCTGATGGAACTGGGTTACCAGGACACCATGTGGGAGGCAGAGCGTCTCAAGCCGTTTTTCGCAGAACCATAATGCATTGAGTGCACTGTTGTTCACTCCGGTCAGGAACCGTTATGTCCAAGAGCTCCCCGATCCGCCTGCCAGCCCAAGCCATTGAGCAAACCCTGTTTGCGATTCTGCAGCGACGCCAGTTTACCGATGAGAACGCGCGGCTGTTGGCAAAAACGTTTACCGACAACAGTCTGGATGGAGTCTATACCCACGGGCTCAACCGGTTTCCCCGTTTTATCGATCTGGTTGACCGGGGCCATGTCAAAGTGGGTGAACGGGCCGAGTGCTCGGGCACCTTCGGAGGGGTAGAGCAGTGGGATGGTCGTCTCGGGGCCGGTATTCTCAATGCGGTCCAAGCAACGGAGCGCGCCATGGCGCTGGCAGCGGACAATGGCATTGGCTGTGTCGGGATGGCAAACACCAACCATTGGATGCGCGGAGGCACTTACGGCTGGCAGGCGGCGCGCGCAAATTACATTTTCATCGGCTGGACCAACACGATTGCCAATATGCCGGCCTGGGGAGCGCTGGATAGCCGACTGGGAAATAACCCCCTGGTGCTGGCCGTGCCTTACCAGGACGAGGCGATTGTCCTGGATATGGCACAGTCGCAATTTTCCTATGGCGCCATGGAGTCGGCTCAACGGCAGGGGCGGTTGTTGCCCGTCGCCGGCGGGTACGATGAGTCTGGCCAGCTGACCCGGGATCCCGCGGCCGTGTTGCAGAGTCAGCGGGCATTGCCAGTGGGTTACTGGAAAGGGTCGGGCCTGTCACTGCTGCTGGATATACTCGCTGTGCTTCTGTCTGGCGGGCGCTCCACCGCTGACATATCCCGACAGGGGGAGGAGTTCGGGGTGTCCCAGGTGTTTATTGCGATTGATACGGCGAAGTTGAGCTCAGGCAATGAACTGAACCGGATCGTCTCCGGGATCATTGACGATTACCGTCAATCGCAGCCGGTTGATCCCCAGGGGACTCTGCGCTACCCGGGAGAGGGTGCCCTCGCTCGTCGGGTGGAGAATCAGCGGGAGGGAATCCCCGTCGATGCCGGGATCTGGGCCGAGATTCAGGCGCTGTAGCCGGACCCGATTGAGTCGTCGCCGGGCGATTTACGTTACTTAACGCCCGGTCACGCGCGAACGTTTCGATCTGGACACCAGTGGCGTTATGCTGGGGCCACATACTTTTCGGAAACTCAGGGAGATTCCAATGAAAGTCGCAATTCTGAACAAGCCCGGTGGCCTGGACCAACTGGCCATCGAAGAACGTGCGGAACCGGGTGAGCCCGGGGAAGGCGAAGTGCGCGTGCGCCTGCATGCCAGCTCTCTCAATTTTCACGATTACGCGGTTGTCGCCGGGGCGATACCCACCGAAGACGGACGTATTCCCATGGCTGACGGTGCCGGGGTGGTGGAAGCCGTGGGGCAGGGCGTCACCGAATTCTCGGTGGGCGATAAGGTGGTGTCGACCTTTTTCCCCCACTGGCAGGATGGTCCGGCGCGTGTGGGCAACTTTGCCACCACCCCGGGCGATGGCATCGATGGCTATGCGCGCGAGCAGGTGGTCCGCCCGGAGCGCTGCTTCACTCACGCGCCCGAGGGTTATAGCCACGCGGAGGCGGCCACTCTGACAACAGCGGGGCTGACCGCCTGGCGAGCCCTCGTGGTCGATGGCGGGCTCAAGGCCGGAGACACGGTGCTGACCCTGGGGACCGGTGGGGTGTCTATCTTTGCCCTGCAACTGGCCCAGGCGATGGGGGCCAGGGTGATTGCCACCTCCTCGTCCGATGAAAAAATCGAGCGGCTCAAAAGCCTGGGCGCCACCCACACCATCAACTACAAAACCGAGCCGGAGTGGGGTAAGCGGGTGAAAGAGCTGACCGATGGACGCGGCGTCGACCATGTGGTTGAAGTGGGCGGCCCGGGAACGCTCCCGCAGTCGATTGATGCGGTACGGATTGGCGGTCACATTGCCCTGATTGGCGTGCTGACCGGAAGCGAAGGCGAGATTCCCACCGCCAAACTCATGGCCAGACAGGCGCGTCTGCAGGGGCTGATTGTGGGCAGCCGGGCCCACCAGAAGGATTTTGTGCGCGCACTGGAGACAACCGGCATCAGACCGATCATCGACCGGAGCTTCCCCCTGGACGGCATCGCTGATGCCTTCCGCTACGAGGAATCCGGCGGTCACTTCGGCAAAATCTGCCTGGAGTTTTAGCGCAAAAAAGGGCGCCAGCTAAAAAGGGGACGGAGGAGTTAAAAATTGATCAATTTGATCAAAATTAAATCCCTCCGTCCCCTTTTTTCGTCCCCTTTTTTACGCGCGGCGGCGGAAGAGGGGGAGAGGTTGGTCGACCGAGGATTGGTAGTACTCGGTGAAGTCATTCAGCGCCTCGACGGCGGCTTCCAGGTGCTGCTGCCGGTCTTCGCCAAAGTCCAGGGCGTTGACGCCACAGCGGCGCAGGTAGTTGGCCTGTTCGGCCAGGAAGTAACCCACGGCGCGCAGTTCGCCTTCAAAGCCGTAGCGTTCGCGAATCATCCGGGCGGTGGTAAACGCCCGGCCATCGGCAAAAGCGGGAAAGTTGACGGCCACCAGCGGAAATTCCCTAGCCTCTTCACCCAGCTCATCGGCGGTTTCGTCGGTGTCCAGCCAGACGCCCAGCGAGTCGCGCGATTTCAGCGTGTCTTTCTGTGCCTGCCAGACCTTGAGCGGCACGATGACTTTACCCTCGGGGACGCTCGCCTCGGCCGGCTCACCGTCGGGCTTGGCCATCAGCGTCCAGTCGTTCTCGATGATGGCGCCGTCTTTAACTAGCTTTGGCATAGACACGCTCCTTAAAGGGGGAGATACCCAGACGGTTGACGGTATCGATAAAGGGTTCTTCTTCGGTGCGCTGCTCGACGTAGACGTCGATGATCTTCTGCATCACATCCGGCACTTCCTCGGCGTTGAACGACGGCCCGATCACCTTGCCCAGAGCGGTGTCGTTGCTGGCGTTGCCGCCCAGGGTTATCTGGTAGAACTCCTGGCCTTTCTTGTCGACCCCGAGGATGCCGATGTGGCCCACGTGGTGGTGACCACAGGCGTTCATGCAGCCGGAAATGTTCAGGTCGATGTCACCCAGGTCGTAGACGTAATCCAGGTCGTCAAACTGGCGCTGGATGGCCTCGGCAATGGGGATCGACTTGGCGTTGGCCAGTGAACAGAAGTCGCCGCCGGGGCAGCAGATGATGTCGGTCAGCGTGCCGATGTTGGGGGTTGCGAAGCCGGCGGCCTTGGCTTCCTGCCAGAGGTCGAACAGCTCGGATTTTTTCACATCCGCGAGCACCATGTTCTGTTCATGCGTTGTGCGCGCTTCGCCGAAGCTGAAGCGGTCGGCCAGATCGGCGAGCGTTTCCAGCTGGCTGTCGGTGATGTCTCCCGGCGAGATACCGGTGGGCTTGAGTGACAGGGTCACGGCGGCATAACCGGGCTTTTTGTGGCCGCTGACATTGCGCATCAGCCAGTTGGAGAAGGCTTTGCTGTCATTCGCCTGCCGATCCACAACGGCTTGCTCTTTCGCCTCGTCGAGGCTCTCATAGGCCGGCTCGGTGAAGTAGCTTTTGGCGCGGTCCACTTCGGCCTGGGTCAGGGTGGTGCTGCCGTCGCGCAGGTGCTCCCACTCGGCTTCCACTTTTTCGGCAAAAACCTCGGGGGTCATGGCGCGCACCAGGATCTTGATGCGGGCCTTGAACTTGTTGTCCCGGCGGCCGAACTGGTTGTAGATGCGCAGAATGGCTTCCAGGTAGGACAGCAGATGTTTTTCCGGGATAAAGTCGCGGATCAGGCTGCCCACCACGGGGGTGCGGCCCAGGCCGCCACCCACGTATACACTGAATCCGGTCTCGCCCGCCTCGTTCTGTACCAGTTGCAGGCCAATATCGTGCACCTTCATGGCTGCCCGATCCGTTTGGCTGGCGTTTACGGCGATTTTGAATTTGCGCGGCAGGAAGGCAAACTCAGGGTGGAAGGTGGACCACTGGCGAATCAGTTCGCAGTAGGGGCGCGGATCCACCAGTTCATCGGGCGCAACCCCGGCGAACTGATCGGTGGTGGTGTTGCGGATGCAGTTGCCACTGGTCTGGTTGCAGTGCATCTCCACGTCGAGCAGGGACTGCAGAATATCCGGCACTTCTTCCAGCTGCGGCCAGTTGAGCTGGATATTCTGGCGGGTGCTGATGTGGCAGTACCCTTTGTCATAGGTGCGGGTGATATGGGCCATCTGCCGCAACTGGCGGCTATTCATCAGACCGTAGGGCACCGCGATTCTCAGCATGGGCGCCAGACGCTGCACGTAAAGGCCGTTCTGCAGACGCAGGGGAAGAAACTCGGCCTCTTCCAGCTGTCCGTCCAGGTAGCGCTCCATCTGCCCGCGGAACTGGGTCACGCGCTGGCTCTGGATGCGATGATCATATTCGTCGTAAATGTACATAGAAAGCTGAGTGACCTGTACTGCCAATGAAGTTGCGGGAAACAGGGTAGAAACAAGACCCTGTCAGACCCTGGGAATACCGGGTTTTGACCGGCGCGAAGAATACACGAAAACCGCTCGCGGCGCGACCCCAAGCGGTTTGGAACAACAATCTGGTACCCGGAGTGTAGCAACAAACCGTCGGCTTCTGAACGAATCATTTGGGCTAGACTAATGCCCGTTCGTTATATCCGGTATCGCGTTTTCGTCCTATCCGGGCCCGGATACTTGCCACGGTAGAAGAGTTGTGGTTAGATTCCGCCTTAAAGTGGGCCTCTTCGGGCAGGCCCAAAGCAGCCACTTATTCGAACCATTGTTATTGAGCACTGAGAGGAGAATAACAATAATGTCTGATGATACCGAGATGATGAACGAGTCCAATGAAATGGCCGACAATGGCGACAGCGTGGCCGATGCGGTGGCCGCTGTAGCACTGATCGCGATCTTTGTGTTCACCTGCGTTTATTGGATCAGCGGCCAGTAAATATCGGTCGGGCCGGTCGTACGACAGCCAGCGGCGGTTTGCCAACCGCCGCCAGCACCCCCCAGCTTCACTCTGCCGCTTCCTTCCCCGACTTGCTGTCACTGGCTGGTGTAACCTGAAATAATTGTTCGTTCAATTAAACTCTGGCAAGATACAGTGGTTTAGCGTTTTGGCGTTTGTCGCCCCACCGTTTCAACCTGGAAGAGGGATGTATGCTCGGCTCTGATCGCCCGGTCACCAAGGGTTTCCACCTGCACAACAGTTTCACCTTCTGGATCGCTCGCCTGGCCGGTGCCATGCGCGAGGCGTTCAATAGGGAGCTGGCCGAGCATCAGGTCAGTTGGCCTCAGTGGATGATTCTCAACGTGCTTTTCCACGATCTGGCGGAAACACCCGCGCAGATCGCCGATAACATCGCGGTGGATCGCTCGGCCGTCACCCGGTTACTGGACCGGCTGGCGGAGAAACAGCTGCTAGAGCGGGTGCACGATGGCCTGGACCGGCGCTCCGTCAAGATTCACCTGACACCGGCCGGTAAAACCCTGGTTGAAGAGCTCAACCGGGCGGCGGAGAGCCACCAGAACCGCTTTCTGAATCAGCTTCATCCCACGGAATTGCGGGCGTTCAAGGGCAATATCCAGAAGATGCTGCGCGCGGCCGATATTGATTCGATGTCGCTCTGGCGCCACGTCTAGCGCTTTCATCACTGCAGCACTGCGGCTGAAAATCACATGCCGGCATTGGCCAGCACCAGACGAACGACCAGTACCACGACCACGACAAACACCACCGTAAAGATGATGCCGGCCAGGACATAGGGAACGATGCTGCCCCCTTTGAAGTCGCGCTCCCGGTTCTTGCTGCTCTGCACCCCAAAGGCCGCGGCCAGTGTGCTGAGCACGATCTGAAAAAAGCCGGGCCGTTGCGGTTTGTCGTCGTCTTTGCCATTGTTCATAAAACAGTCCAGTAAAATCCGAGCCTTGGGTCTCTATTCATCATGACACGATCGACTAACCAAGAGGTGGCCAACCAGAAGGCGACTGACCAACTGACGGTATTGCCAACCTGCCATGAGCCGTTGGAGATTCTACGCCAGGATGAGGCCTTTGTGGTGGTCAATAAGCCCAGCCGGTTGCTCAGTGTGCCTGGGCGCAGCACCTGGAACCGCGATTGCGTCATCGAGCGGTTGAGAGTGGACTTCCCGGGGGTTCACGCCGTGCACCGTCTGGATTTTGATACCTCCGGGCTTTTGGTGGTGCCGCTCGATAAGCCCAGCCTCTCTCATCTCAGCCGGCAATTTCAGGCGCGTCAGGTTCGCAAAACCTATATTGCCGTCGTGCACGGCTGGGTCGAGGCGGAGGAGGGGCGCATTGAGGAGCCGATTGCCCCGGACGCCGACAACCGCCCCAAATCCAAGATCTGCGCCGGGGGCAAACCGGCGGTGACCGACTACCGGGTGCTGGAGCGCGATGCGCAGGCCAACACCACCCGTCTGGCGCTCTATCCGGTCACCGGCCGGTCGCACCAGTTGCGCCTGCACTGCCGCGCGCTGGGGCATCCCATCCTCGGTTGCGATTTTTACGCCCCGGAGGTGGTCCGACAGATGGCCGATCGGCTGCTGCTGCACGCTTCCGAGCTGGAGTTTGCCCACCCCGTGAGCGGTGACCGGGTCCAGTTCCATTGCCCTGCGCCGTTCTGAAAGGGGGGGGGGCGATGAATGAGCCGGTGGTTCCTACCCCTACGCTATCCTGGCGCCGGCGCCTGTTCCGCCAGCTCGAGCCCGAAGCCTGGCCGGCGGAAGGGCTCTCGCGCCTGAATCGATTCATCTGTGTGCTTATCCTGGTCACCGCTTTTGCGGCCATTCTGGAAACCGAATCGAGCATTCGCATCGGTCGGGAATCGTGGTTTCTGGCGATAGAGTGGGTGGCCGGCAGCCTGTTTGTGATCGAATATCTGGCCCGGGTCTGGGTGGCGGTGGAGGACCCCCGCTTCCGGCATCCGATCCTGGGTCGCCTGAGGTACGTTCTGACATTCCCGGCTCTGGTTGATCTGCTCGCCATTCTGCCCCTGTTTCTGGGGCTGGTGGGTATGGAGGCGCTGTTCATGCGCCTGATCCGGGTGTTGCGCATACTGCGCCTGGCTCGCTTGGGGCGTTTTTCCGTTGCCCTGCGCGCTCTGGGGCAGGCGGTCCGGGCCCGCCAGTTTGAGCTGTACGTCAGTTTTGGTCTGGCACTGCTGGTGCTGTTGTTTTCGTCCATGATGCTCTATCTGCTGGAAGGCGGGCTGCAGCCCGAGGCCTTTGGTAGTATCCCCAGAGCCATGTGGTGGTCGGTCGCCACCCTGACGACCGTCGGCTACGGCGATGTTTACCCCTTGACCGGAATCGGGCGCTTCTTCGCCGCTCTGACGGCATTGTCGGGGATCGGCATCATTGCCATGCCCACAGGCATCATGGCGGCGGCGTTCAGCGAGGCGATGCAGAAGAACCCCCGTCGCTGAGACCGCTGAGAGAGAGTCGGCTTTAACGTTCCCGTCCCAGTTCCAGCGCTTCCAGTTGGCGCAACCGGCTGCGCAGCTGCTCGGTTTCTTCCAGCAGTTCCAGCACCAGGGCCACGCCGGCCAGGTTGAGCCCGAGGTCCCGTTGCAGGTTCACCGCCTTGCGCAGGCGCAGCAGACTCACCCCGGTAAAGGTCCAGCGCGTGCGGGTCGGCTCGATCGGATCGAGCACGCCCTCATGCACCAATTCCACAATGAAGTCGGCTTCCACGCAGCAGGCACGGGACAGGTCGCCCAGGCTCAGCTGTACTTCCTCCTCGAGTATCGGACCACTCAGGCCTTTTTCGGTCACAGGACTCATGATCAGTTCTCCAGGTGTGAGCGCGGGTTGAAGTCAGACAGCTCGGCCATGCGCTGATAGAGTGCTTTGGCCTCTTCGGTATGGGCCGGAGGCAAGGCGATGCGAATCTGGGCGTAGAGGTCGCCGGGCGGCTTGCCGGGCAGGCCCCGCCCCTTGAGGCGCAGCTTGTGGCCACCCTGAGTACCCGCCGGGATTTTCAGGTCGACTTTGCCCTCTGGTGTCGGCAGCTTGACCTTGGTCCCCAGCGCCGCCTCCCAGGGCGCGAGCGGCAGATCCAGGTACAGGTCCCGCTCCTCCAGACGGTAAAGCGGGTGCTCCCGGAACTCGACCTGCAGGTACAGGTCGCCACCGGGGCCTCCACCCGAGCCGGGCGAGCCCTGGCCGGAGAGGCGGATGTTCTGGCCCGGCTTGATGCCTTTGGGAATTTTGACGTTGAGCGTTCGCGGTTTCATCTGTACCCGTCCGCTGGCGTCGGTCTCGGGGTGACGCAGCGTGATCTGGCGGGTGGCGCCGCTGAAGGCATCCTCCAGATCGATCATGATCTTGGCGTGGTGATCCTCTCCCCGGCTCTGGAAACCGCCGCGACCTCTCTGGCCGCCGCCAAAACCGCCACCGGCGAAGCCACCGCCGCCGAACAGGTTTTCGAAAAAGTCGCTGAACTGGCCGCCCCCCATGTCGGTGAAGCCGCCGCCGCTGAACTCAAAGCCCGCGTCCCAGTCGGGCGGTGGCTCAAAGTCCTGGCCGCGCTGCCAATTGCTGCCGAGCTGGTCGTAGGCGGCCCGTTTCTCCGGGTCTTTCAGTACCTCGTAGGCCTCTCCCAATTCCTTGAACTGGTCTTCGGCCCCGGCCTCCTGATTAACGTCCGGGTGATATTTGCGCGCCAGTTTGCGGTAGGCGCGTTTGATCTCATCCTGGCTGGCGTCGCGCTCGACGCCGAGCACCTTGTAATAGTCCTTGTATTCCATAGCGTTCTACCCCGTGAAGCCGGTCTTTCAATGTTACTGGTGTGGTTCGCCCTGAACCGTGGCGACCAGCGAGCGGCTGCCCGCCCGGTTGCGGTGTTCGCACAGGTACAGGCCCTGCCAGGTGCCCAGGTTCAACTGCCCGTCGGTAATGGGTACCGTGACGCTTGCTCCCAGAATGGAGCATTTGATGTGGGCCGGCATGTCGTCGTCGCCCTCGTAGTCGTGTTCGTAGTAGGGCGCCCGCTCGGGCACAAATTCGTTGAAGTGCCGCTCCAGGTCGCCGCGAACCGTTGGATCGGCGTTTTCGTTGATGGTCAGCGAGGCGGAGGTATGCTGCACAAACAAGTGCAACAATCCGCAACGCAGATGGTCAATCGGGGGCAGGGCGTCCATCACCTCCCGCGTGATCAGGTGAAAGCCCCGGCGCTTGGGTGCCAGACGGAATTCGGTTTGCTGCCACATAGTTTGGAAACCTCAATTTCGGTGTTTTGATCAGTATAGCTGGTCACTACCGGTGATCTTTGGGCGACAGACCCGGGAATCAAGCGTGATTGCAATCACAGCATTGACAGCGCTGTCTTTTTCTCCGGTTTCCTGTGCTAGAATGCGCGGATTGTAACCGTTTTCATTCAATAACACCCGGAGCCGCTGTCGTCATGTTCAATTCCTCCCGCCCCGTTACCTGGCCCCACCTGAGCAGTGCTCTGGAGCCTGACCCCAAGGTCGAGGCGCGGATTGATGGGCTTCTGGAGCGGATGAGCCTGGAACAGAAAGTCGGGCAGATGATCCAGCCCGAAATCAAGCATGTCACGCCCCAGGATATCCGCGACTATCATCTGGGGGCGGTGCTCAACGGCGGCGGCAGCGTTCCCAACGACGATCGCTACGCCCCGGCCGCCGACTGGGTCGCGCTGGCGGACAGCTTCTGGCAGGCCTCCATGGATGAGAGCGAAGGCCGCTTGCCCATCCCCATCATGTGGGGCACGGACGCTGTGCACGGTGTGGGCAACCTGGTGGGAGCGACGTTGTTTCCCCACAATATTGCGTTGGGCGCGGCGAATAATCCCGGCCTCATTCGCCAGATCGGCGCGGCAACGGCGCGCGAGATCGTCGCCACCGGTCTGGACTGGGATTTCTCCCCCACCGTGGCGGTGGCCCGGGATGATCGCTGGGGGCGCACTTACGAATCCTGGTCGGAAGATCCCGACCTGGTGCGCGCTTACGCCGGCGAGATGGTGCGGGGGCTGCAGGGCGAGGGTGGCCTGCAGAGCGAAGGGGGAGGAGAGTGCCTCGACGATCGCCACGTTATTGCCACCGCCAAGCACTTTATCGGTGACGGCGGCACCGTCAACGGCATCGATCGGGGCGACAACGTCGATTCCGAAGCGCAGTTGCGCAACATTCACGGTGCCGGTTATTTCAGCGCCATTGAAGCGGGCGTTCAGGCGGTCATGGCCTCTTTCAACAGCTGGCATGGCGAGCCGCTGCACGGGCACTATCATCTCCTGACCGAGGTGCTGAAAGAGCAGATGGGCTTTGACGGCCTGGTGGTGGGAGACTGGAATGGCCATGGCTTCATCCCCGGCGCCGAGGTGCTGAACTGTCCTCAGGCGGTCAATGCCGGTCTGGACATCTTCATGGTGCCGCACCCGGACTGGAAGACGCTGTTTCACAATACGGTCGAGCAGGCGCGCGAGGGCGTTATTGCCCAGAGCCGTATTGATGATGCGGTGCGCCGCATTCTGCGGGTCAAGTTGCGCGCTGGCCTGTTCGAGCGGGGCGCGCCCTCCACGCGCGCCCTGGCCGGCGACTCTTCGGTGCCAGGGGCCCCCGAGCACCGGGCCATCGCCCGCCAGGCCGTGCGCGAATCGCTGGTGCTGCTTAAAAACCGCAACCAGTGCCTGCCCCTGAATCCCAGGCAGCGCATCCTGCTGGCCGGCGATGGCGCCGACAATATCAGCAAGCAGGTGGGGGGCTGGTCCATTACCTGGCAGGGCACCGGCACCAGTATGGATGACTTCCCCGGTGCCACCACCTTGCGCGCGGGTATCGAAGCGGTCGTGAGTGAGGCCGGCGGTGAGGTGATTGTCAGCCCCGAGGGTGAGTGCGATCGGGAGGTGGACGTTGCCGTGGTGATTTTTGGCGAGGACCCCTACGCCGAAATGCAGGGTGACGTCCAGAATGTCCAGTACAAGCCGCGCGATACGCGCGACTGGGAGCTATTGAAAAAACTCAGGGCCCGCGGCCTGCCGGTGGTCTCGCTGTTTATCACCGGTCGCCCCCTCTGGGTCAATCGCGAGCTCAATGCCTCGGATGCGTTCATGGTGATCTGGCAACCGGGCACCGAGGGCGCGGGCGTCGCCGACGTAATGTTCACCGATGCCGACGGCGAGATCCGCTATCCGGTCCAGGGCAAGCTGAGCTTCTCCTGGCCGAAGCGGCCCGATCAAGCGCCACTTAATATGGGCGAACCGGGTTACGATCCACTGTTTCACTGTGGTTATGGGCTGAGCTATGGAGAATCGGGCAATCTGCCGGACAATCTGTCGGAAGAGGGGCTTCAGTTGAAAGAAGCCGATGACGTCTGGGAGCTGTTCAAAATGCGCCCGCTGGATGCCTGGCAGATCGATGTCGAGGGTGGCAAGAACGACAAGTTCACCATGAGTGGCAACCGCGTGAGCGCCTCGACCATCACGGTGAGCGCCGTGGACCGCGAGGTTCAGGAAGACGCCCGCCAGGTCATCTGGAACGGTGAAGGCTACGGTTCGGTGGCGTTGGCCACCCGCGATCGGCAAGTGCTGACCGACTACTGGCACAACGGCGGTGCGCTGGTGGTGGACTTGAAAGTGGATCGGGCACCGACCGAGCCGGTCATCTGGCAGTTGGGCTGTGGGCCGTCGGCGATTTCGGCGGTGGATGTGACCGGGGAGTTGCGCGCGCTGGCGGGGCAGGGGTGGCAGACGCTGGTCGTCCCCCTGGACCGCTTCCCGGATGTGGGCTCGGACTTTGGTCTGGTGCTGCCGCCCGAGGAGTTCTTCACCCGCGTTCTGGAGCCGTTCAGCCTGGCCACAGACGGCGAGCTGGACCTGACGTTCTCGGGGGTTCGGATTGAGAAGCAGGCCGGCGGATAGAGCTTCAACAGGCTTTGGGTGGTTGATTCGACGTCCGGCCCGCTTCGGGGTGGACTGTCCCAAGACACGTGGCAAGTACATCCCTGTAACTCGTCAACACTAGTCCCGCGGTTGACGGTCTTGGAACAGTCCACCCCAAATCGGTCCTCCGAACTCCGTAGAATCCACCGAGGAAGCCCTACAAGCTCACTGGAGGGGCAAAGGCACTAGTTCCCGAGTCTCGAAATCTGGCACCGCGGAGGGAGGGTATACCTCTCCGAGACCGTCACCGACAGGATGTCGGTGGAGAGCCCCCAGGGATGGGTTCACGGCGTGTCTCGGAGAGGTATACCCTCCCGCAGCACTAAACGGCGGAGCTCCAACCCCAGCCACCAAACCCAACACCCGGCCAATCAAGCCCCCTTGATATTCCCGCCAACGCCCCCATTTCCCATCTACCGAATTGAACCCCCCGACCAGTGATGGTTGGGGAGCGTGTTTAATCCCATTGATACGACAGGAGCCAAACCCCATGACCGTGGATGCCCAGAAAGAAACGCGTGGCTTTCAGACCGAAGCCAAACAACTGCTGCACCTGATGATCCACTCCCTCTACTCCAACCGGGAGATCTTTCTGCGGGAGCTGATTTCCAACGCCTCTGACGCCGCCGACAAGCTGCGCTTTGAAGCGCTGGAAAACGACGAACTCTACGAGGGCGACAGCGACCTGAAAGTCTGGGTCAGCGCTGACAAGGAAGCCAACACCCTGACCATCCGGGACAACGGCATCGGCATGACCCGCGATGACGTCATCGAGAACCTGGGCACCATCGCCAAATCCGGTACCGCCCAGTTCATGCAGAATCTGACCGGCGACCAGAAAAAAGACTCCCAGCTCATCGGGCAGTTTGGTGTCGGCTTCTACTCCTCCTTTATCGTGGCCGACAAGGTCGTGGTGACCACCCGCCGTGCCGGTGCCCCGTCCTCTGAGGGCGTGCGCTGGGAGAGTGAAGGCGAAGCCGAGTTTGTGGTCGAGACCACCGAGAAGGCCGAACGCGGCACCACCATCGAGTTGCACCTGCGCAAAGACGCGGAAGAGTTCGCCGATGAATGGCGTCTGCGCTCGATCGTGAAAAAGTATTCAGACCACATCGACATTCCCGTGGTCATGCAGAAAATGCAGACCTCCGAGGAAGACAAGGACAAAGAGCCTGAGGACGAAGTGGTCAACACCGCCACCGCACTCTGGACCCGCTCGCGCTCCGATATCAGCGAAGAAGAGTACAAGGAATTCTACAAGCACATCAGTCACGACTACGCCGACCCCCTGACCTGGAGTCACAACCGGGTGGAAGGCAAGCTGGACTACACCAGCCTGCTCTATGTGCCCGAGCATGCGCCTTTTGACCTGTATAACCGCGACGGCGCCCGTGGCCTGAAGCTCTACGTCAACCGCATCTTCATCATGGACGACGCCGAGCAGTTCCTGCCGTTGTACCTGCGTTTCATCAAGGGCGTGGTGGATTCCAAGGATCTGTCGCTGAACGTCTCGCGCGAGATCCTGCAGAAAGATCCCAACATCGACACCATGCGCTCGGCCCTGACCAAGCGGGTGCTGGACATGCTGACCAAGCTGGCGAAAAACGAGCCTGAGAAGTACGCCACCTTCTGGAAAGAGTTTGGCCAGGTGCTGAAAGAAGGGCCGGCCGAGGATTTCGCCAACCGCGAGAAAATCGCCAAGCTGCTGCGGTTCTCCACCACGCACACCGACAAGGCCGATCAGGATCAATCGCTGGATGACTACATCAGCCGCATGCAGGAAGGGCAGGACAAGATTTACTACATCGCGGCGGAGAACTTCAATACCGCGAAAAACAGCCCGCACCTGGAAGTGTTCCGCAAGAAGGGCATCGAAGTGCTGTTGCTGAGCGATCGCGTCGATGAGTGGTTGATGAGCCACCTGGCCGAGTACGACGGCAAGGCCTTCCAGGACGCCGGCAAGGGCGAGCTGGATCTGGGCGAGCTGGACAGCGAAGACGAGAAAAAGGCACAGGAGAAGCAGGCCGAAGAACTCAAGCCGCTGATCGAGCGGGTTAAAAAGGCGCTCTCAGACGAGGTGGCCGAGGTGCGCATTACCCACCGCCTGACCGAATCGCCCGCCTGTGTAGTGGTCGCCGAGCACGAAATGGGCGCCCAGATGCGCCGCATTCTCGAGCAGGCAGGGCAGGCTCTGCCGGAAACCAAGCCCAGCTTCGAGATCAATCCGGAGCACCCGCTGGTGCAGAAGCTGGACAAGGAGGCGGACGAGGACCGTTTCGCGGATCTGGCCAAGGTGCTGTTCGATCAGGCCAACCTGGCCGAGGGCACCCAGCTGGAAGATCCGGCTGCCTATGTGCAGCGTCTGAATCGGCTGTTGCTTGAACTGAGCCACTAACCGCGAGCCCCGGGCAGCGCTATTGACCGGCGCTGCCCGGCCCACCCCTTGCTTGTCTCCCAAGTACGTTATAAGCTAAGCCTAAGTTGTTGAAATTGGACAAAAATAAGTGCAGGTAGCACGGGGCGCATCAGCGCTCTCGAATCCAATAACAGGGCAGATGCCATGACCAAATCGGAACTCATCGAGTACATTGCCGAAAAGCAGGACCAGCTGCCGGTAAAGGACATCGAACTGGCGGTGAAGCTGATCCTCGATCACATGTCTGACGTGCTGTCATCCGGTGAGCGTATTGAGATACGCGGTTTTGGCAGTTTTTCCCTCCACTACCGGGCTCCGCGCATGGGCCGCAACCCCAAAACCGGAGAGACCGTCGAACTGGAAGGCAAATATGTCCCCCATTTCAAGCCGGGTAAGGAGATGCGCGACCGTGTCAACGAAAGCCTGCAAGATTATTGAGCCCGCGGCCCCACTGGCCTCCGGCCCGCTTGATCCAATCCCCCGTCTGGCAGAGGTAACCCCGGCATGAAGGCCATTCTTCGCTGGATCAAAATCGCTGCGCTGGTGCTGGCGTTTGTGCTGGGTGCCTGGTTTGCGCTGGAAAACGGCACTGTGGTGCCGGTGAGTCTCTTCGGGCTGTCGTTGCCCGGTCTGTCTCTGGGTATATGGCTGCTTCTGTTCACCGGCCTGGGAGTGCTCCTGGGCTATGCCTTCAGCATGCTCTCCATGCTGCCGCTGAAACGTCGCCTGCGGGCGCGGGAGCGCCAGCTGGCGCGCAGTGAGAAAGAGTTGACCCAACTGCGATTGCAACCCATTAGAGATTGATTGCTATGGTGGATATTGGCTTGTTCGGCCTGATCCTGGTAGCCATCGCGGCGGGTTTTTTCCTGGGGTGGCGCCAGCGAGGCCGTCGCCTGCAACAGGACAGCCATCACTTTGGTCCCAGCTACTTCAAGGGGTTGAGTTACCTGCTGAATGAGCAGGCCGACAGTGCCGTGGACGCGTTTGTGGAGTCACTGGAGGTGAATTCCGACACACTCGAGACTCACCTGGCGCTGGGCAATCTGTTGCGCCGCAAGGGCGAAATAGCCAAAGCCACCAAAATCCACCAGAACCTGCTGGCCCGCCCCAGTCTGACCACCCCCCAGTTGCACGAAGCCCAGCTGGAGCTGGCCCGGGACTTTGTGCATGCGGGGCTGCTGGACCGGGCCGAGGGGCTGCTGAAGGAGCTGGTGGATGTGAACAGCCAGTACAAGGTGGAAGCGCTGGGCCACCTGGTTGAAATCTTTCAGGATGAGCGCGAGTGGGAAAATGCCATAGAAGCGGCCAACCAGTTGAGTCACCGCCGGTTTGGTCGTGGTTCGGGCGAGCCTGCGGTCGCCCGAGCGCATTTCAGTTGTGAGTTGGCCGAAGACGCCATGGAGCGCAACGATGTACTCGGTGCTCGCCGTCATCTGCACAAGGCGTTGGGGTTTGATCGCCAGTCCGTTCGGGCCAGCCTGCTTCTGGGCGAGCTGGAAAGCCGCCTCGGAAATGATCGCGAAGCACTCAAGGTTCTGCAGCGGATACCGCACCAGGACCCGGAATTGCTGGTTGAGGGGCTGGACCTGGTCTGCACCTGCTACGAGCGGCTGGGCGATCACCGGGGGCTACAGCGCTACCTGCAGGAACTGCTGGCGCAGTATCCGAGCAGCTCTCTGGTGATCAAAATGGCAGAACAGATCCGCTGGGCCCAGGACGATTATGCCGCGGCGGACTTCCTGGGCGACCAGCTGCGCCAGCGACCGACCATCAAGATGCTCAGTCGGCTGGTGGAGCTGCATCTGCTGCACTCGGAGGGGCGAGCCCGCGAGAACCTGCAGTTGCTCAAGCAGCTGGTGGACCAGGTGCTGGAAGCCAAACCCAGCCACCATTGCCGAAAATGCGGGTTCACCGGCAACCAGCTCCATTGGCTTTGCCCCGGCTGCAAAACCTGGGGCAGCATCAAGGCCATCACGGGCGTCGAGGGCGAATAACGGCCGCCGATAGGTGAAATTTTCTGGTAATCCCCTATAATGTCCGCCCGTCAGGCTGCATCGGTTCACTCCCCACAACAAGACAGCCCACAATCCACCTCGACGCCCACCAGGTCGATATGCCGGGCGCGGGTCAACCATTCGTCACCCCGACAGCGGTATGATTCCGACTGTCAGTGAGTTTTTTCAAAACGGAGACACATTGTGAAAGCACCTGTACGAGTTACCGTCACCGGCGCCGCCGGTCAAATCAGCTATTCCCTCCTGTTCCGCATCGCCGCTGGCGAAATGCTGGGCGCCGATCAGCCGGTGATCCTGAACCTGCTGGAAATCACGCCGGCACTCAAGGCTCTGGAAGGGGTAGCCATGGAGCTGGACGACTGTGCCTTCCCGCTGCTCGCTGGTATGAGCTGCTCCGATGATCCCGCCGTAGCCTTCAAGGATGCCGACTATGCCCTGCTGGTCGGCGCCCGTCCGCGCGGCCCGGGCATGGAGCGTAAAGACCTGCTGGAAGCCAACGCCAAGATCTTCTCGGGGCAGGGCAAAGCACTGAACGACCACGCCTCGCGTGACGTCAAAGTACTGGTTGTGGGTAACCCGGCCAACACCAACGCCCTGATCGCCCAGCGCAATGCGCCCGATCTGGACCCGCGTCAGTTCACCGCCATGACCCGTCTGGACCACAACCGCGCCCTGACTCAGCTGGCCCAGAAAACCGGCAAAACCATCAACGACATTACCCACCTGACCATCTGGGGCAACCACTCTTCTACCCAGTACCCGGATATTCACCAGACCAAAGTGGCTGGTACCAATGCCATGGAGCTGGTGGATCAGTCCTGGTACGAGAATGACTTCATCCCCGTGGTACAGAAGCGCGGCGCCGCCATCATCGAAGCGCGGGGCGCTTCGTCAGCCGCCTCCGCCGCCAACGCCGCCATTTTCCACATGCGCGACTGGGCTCTGGGTTCCGCCGAGGGTGACTGGGTCAGCATGGGCGTGTACAGCGATGGCAGCTATGGCATCGACAAGGGCCTGATTTACTCTTTCCCCTGTGTGTGCAAAAACGGCGACTGGGAAATTGTGCAGGGTGTGGAGATCAACGATTTCTCCCGCGCCAAAATGCAGGCCACCGAGAAAGAGCTGCAGGAAGAGCGCGACGCGGTGAAAGATCTGCTGCCCGCGTAAGTGACTTGCCGACCGTAAACCCGTCGTTTATGGATCGGGTAAACGTCGATTAAGTCAATTAAAAAAAGGCCCGCCAATGTGCGGGCCTTTTTTGCTTTTTAGTGCAGGCTGACTTTGGAGTACTTTCTCCAAAACACTGGTTAAATTGCTTTGATTACCAGCCGGCCACTGCGTTTCTCTCCCGGCGCCAGGTGCCAGCCTTCGTCCAATACAGCGCCGCGTTCGATGCAGATAAAACCCTCCTGATTGCCCGGTCCCACATCGGCCATGTTGGCGGCTTTCTCCGGACCGGGATTCCAGGCCACCACGCTGGGGCTCTGTTCCTGGTCGATGCGAATGCGGGGCTGACCTTCAATCACCACCGGGGCCTCAATGGCGGGGAATACCCGATCCACTTCGCCGGAAAATGTCAGGGGGCCGTCCTGGTGTTTCCGGGCATGGCTTTCCAGATTGTCCAGATAGTCGCGGCCCGCCAGTACCGGAACGGTCACTTCGGCCTGGGACGGTACCGGAAAGTAGCTGTGTAGAGCCCAGGTGCAGGTGAAGTCCCGCTCGTCCCGGTTGGTGACGCTCAGCTCCAGGTCAATGCTGTTGCCCAGAACCATACGCAGCTCGGCGGTAAAGGCCTGGGAGCACCGATCGTCCGGCTGGTGGCGCAACTCGAACCGGAGTTCGCAGCGGCCGTCATCACCCTGGGAGACCTGGGTGAGGTGCCAGTCGGAGGTGCGGGCAAAGCCGTGTTGGGGCTTGCTGGAGTCGGAGGGGTGAGGGCCAAACCAGGGCAGACAGATGGGGATTCCGCCGCGCAGCGCCTTGCCGGGGGTGAACTGGCACCGGGGGCTTAGCCAGAGCAGAGGAGTGCCCCCGGCGGGCTCGAACTCCAGCAATTGGGCGCCCTGGGGGGCGACCACGGCCCGGCACAGGGAGGTGGCAATCCGGATCAGGGGCAGCCCTTCTCCACCGGCCTCGGGGTAGAGCTCCCGGCTGGATGTGAACGATACGGCGGGAGGGGGCGCGACTGGAGTGTCTAACTCAAACATCTTGATTCCCATAATAAGCACGATTTGGAATGCTATTTTACGCGAAAAATACTGGTTCGGACCATGGACCGCAATCAGCCTTTGGCATTGAGGGCTGCAGCCAGTATCATGCGCAACCTGAAACAGGCGATAAAAGAGGCACGCGTGAGTCAAGAGCAATATATGATCGGTCAGCGCTGGGTCAGCGACACCGAAGCGGAACTGGGTCTGGGCATTGTGCTGGAAGTGGACGAGCGCCAGGTCACCCTGAGTTTTCCCGCCGCCGCCCAGCGTCGGACCTACGCCCTGCGCAGTGCTCCGGTCAGCCGCGTGCGTTATCAGGTGGATGAGCAGGTCCGTCATCAGGATGGGACCGAAATCACCATTCAGGAGGTGTTGCAGCAGGGGTTGCTGTTGGCCTACCAGGGGGTCACCGCTGAAGGCGAGGAAAAAATGATCCCCGAATTTGAACTGGACAGCTTTGTTCAGTTCAGTACTCCGCGCGAGCGCCTGTTTTCCGGGCAGATCGACAAGTACACGCATTTCGGATTGCGTCACCAGACTCTGGAAACCCTCCACCGCCACCGCCAGAGCCCGGCGTTTGGCCTGAGTGGCCCGCGGGTTCAGCCGCTGCCGCATCAGCTCTATATTGCCAGTGAAGTCGGCCGCCGTCAGGCGCCGCGGGTGCTGCTCGCCGATGAGGTCGGCCTGGGTAAAACCATCGAAGCGGGGTTGATCCTGCACCAGCAATTGCTCACCGGGCGGGTCAAACGCGCTCTGGTCGTGGTGCCCGACAGCCTCCAGCACCAGTGGCTGGTGGAGATGCTGCGCCGCTTCAATCTCAGTTTTACCCTCCTGGATGAAGCACGCTGTCAGGCCATGGCCGGTCTCGATGACATCGACCCCGCGCTCCTGCCCGAGGGGGAGGAAATCACCATTGCCGAGGCCGAAGACAACCCCTTTGAAAGCGAACAGCTGATCATCTGTTCTCTGGAGTTCCTCACCGGCAGTGACCTGCGCTACCAGCAGGCTCTGGAAGCCGGCTGGGATCTGTTGCTGGTGGATGAAGCCCACCATCTGCAGTGGCACAGCGGCGAGCCCAGTGAGGCCTACCGCTGCATTGAAGGCCTCTCGCGGGTGGCCGATGGTCTGCTGCTGCTCACCGCCACGCCCGAGCAGCTGGGTATCGAGAGCCACTTTGCCCGCCTGCGTCTGCTGGATCCGGATCGCTACCACGACCTGGATGCGTTTCTGGCGGAACACGAGCGCTACGAGCCGCTCAATCAGCTGGTGCAACAGCTTCTTGAGGCGCGGGCGGGCGAACCGCCGGCCTGGCCCAAGTCGCTGGAGCGAGAGCTCGGGGCCTTTCTGTCCAAAGGCGAAATCAAAGCCCTGAGCCAGCGCGCCGAAAAAGATCCGGCCGACGCCCTGGACGCCGCCGTCAATCATCTGCTGGACCGGCACGGAACCGGGCGGGTCCTGTTTCGCAATACCCGGGCCTCGGTATCGGGCTTTCCCGACCGTCACCTGCACCTGCATCCGCTGGAACTGGATGATGACGCGCTGCTGGCGCTGAGCGATCGCTCGCTGGAAGACCAGCTCCACCCCGAAACCTTCTGGCCGGAGCACAGCTTTGAAGACTGGTGGCTGGTGGATCCCCGTGTGGCATGGCTGAACGATTTCCTGCGCGCCAACCGCGGCGCCAAGGTCCTGGTGATCTGTGCCAGTGCCGACAGCGCTCAGGCGCTGGAGCTGTACCTGCGTCTGCGCAAGGGGCTGGCGTCGGCCGTGTTCCACGAGCACCTGAGCCTGCTGGAGCGCGACCGCGCCGCCGCCTATTTTGCCGACGACGAAGCCGGCGCCCAGGTGCTGATCTGCTCGGAAATCGGCAGTGAGGGGCGCAACTTCCAATTTGCCCAGGATCTGGTGCTGTTCGATCTGCCGCTCAATCCCGATCTGCTCGAGCAGCGCATCGGCCGGCTGGATCGCATCGGCCAGCAGGGCGACGTGAACATTCACGTGCCACATTACACCGAAACCGCGCAGGAAAATCTGCTGCATTGGTACCATCAGGCGCTGGACGCTTTCGAGCAGACCTGTGCCGTGGGGCGCACGCTCTATGACGAATTCGAGGAGCGTCTGCTGCCCGCTCTGGTCGAGGACGAGGAAGGGGCATTTGACTCGCTGCTGGAGGAAACCCGCGAGCGTGCCGAGACCCTCAGAGCCCAGCTCCAGGCCGGCCGCGACCGCTTGCTGGAACTGAATTCCTGTCAGCCCCAGAGGGCGCAAAAACTTGTGGATCAGCTCCGGGCGCAGGATCAGGACGATACCCTGCCCGAGTATCTGGAACGCGTCTTCGATGCCTTTGGTGTGGACCAGGACGACCACGGCGAGCAGAGCTGGGTGGTGCACCCCAGCGAGCAGATGCGCGTGCCGCACTTCCCCGGCCTGGCGGAAGAGGGCATGACGGTCACCTACGACCGGAACCTGGCGCTGGCGCGCGAGGATATTCAGTATGTCACCTGGGAGCACCCCATGGTTCTGGGTGCCCAGGAAATGATTGCCCACAGCGAGTTTGGCAATACGGCCCTGGCGACCATCAAGTTGCCGGGACTCAAGCCGGGCACGCTGCTACTCGAGGCGCTGTTTGTGCTCCACTGTCCGGCTCCGCCGACCTTGCAACTGGACCGCTATCTGCCGGAAGCGGTTCTGCGGGTGCTGATTGATGCCAATGGCAAGAATCTGAGCGCGGTGCTTGAAGCGGGCAAGCTTGATGGCCTGCTGCAGAAAGTCCCGCGCCCCAGCGCGCAGGATCTGGTCCGGCACGCGCGTCCGCAGTTGGCGCAGATGATGGACAGTGCCGAAGCGCTGGTGGCGCCCCGTCAGGAAGAGCTGGTGGAGCAGGCGCGTCAGCAGGTGACATCCGCTCTGACCGAAGAGCGCGACCGGCTGAAGGCACTGGCGGAGGTCAACCCCAACGTGCGGAAGAGCGAAATCGAGATGCTGGAACAACAACTGGCCGACTCCGGGAAATATCTGAACCGGGCGCAACTGCGCACAGATGCCGTGCGGGTCATTATGACGGTGTAACGCCGACTATTTGAGGACGTTTATGTTTATTTTTTCGGTCAACGCGACCGCCCGGGTGGCACGCGATGATATCGCAGTCGGGGACAAGAAGCCGTTTATTGTCTACATCGATTATGTCGACGGCTTTGGTGCCGAGCAGCTATGCAAAGTCTACTTGATGCGCGCCGGCTTTACCGACATTGAAATCGAAAAGCGCAAGGACGTCTCGGAAAGCCTGCGCAATGATCAGCGGGTCATTGACGCCGACAAGGCCATGAAAGCGGCCATTGAAGGCGGCTATATGATTCAGATGTTTGACGAGTAGGGCACAAGCGCGTCAACCAAAGCGCAGCCATTAAAAGCAGCTATAAAAAAGGGAACCCCGAGGGGTTCCCTTTTTTATTGAGCCTGACTGCTCATGCTCGTTTCTAGCTGTCGACGTTTTTCGCCCGATAGCCCTTGTTCTTCTGGTCCTTGTGGCGGACCTTTGATTTGGGCTTGGCCGTCTTGCTCTTTGAGTCGAACTTACCGGGGGCGCGCTTGCCCTCGGGCTTGGGGCCGCCCGTGCGGGGCTTCTTGCCGGCCGGCGGACCGTCGTGGCGCGGGCCATTGTCTTCGCTGATGTTCAGCGGACGATTGCGTACCCGGACCTTTTTCAGAACCTGCATGACTTCCGGAGTCATACCCTTGGGCAGATCCACCGTTGAGAACTCGTCAAACAGCTTGATGTGGCCAATGTACTGGCTGTCGATGTTCGCTTCATTGGCGATGGCGCCGACGATGTCGCCAGGACGCACTTCATGGCTGCGGCCCACTTCCAGACGGTAGCGCTGCAGATCGGCATCGTTGACCCGGGCCTTTTTGGGGCCCTTGTTGTCGCGATCGGACTTGCCCAGCACGGCCCGCTCGGATTTGACCGGAGCGAACTTCACCTGCAGCGGACGTTCTTTCTGCAGCAAGTAGGCCATGGCCGAGGCGATTTCTTCCGGTGAGCGATCGTTCTGGTGACTGTAGTCAGCCAGCAGATCGTTGTAGAAGCTCAGGTCGACAGCCGCGTTAAAAACGTCGTCAATCTGCTGTTTGAACTGATCGATCCGGTGGGCCGTCACCGCTTCACCTGTGGGCAGCTCCATGTGCTTGATGGGCTGGCGGGTGGCTTTTTCGATGGTGTACAGCAAACGCTTTTCGCGCGGTGCGACAAACAGAATCGCCTTGCCAGTGCGGCCCGCACGGCCGGTACGGCCAATACGGTGAACGTAGGCTTCACTGTCGTAGGGAATGTCGTAGTTCAGCACGTGGCTGACACGCTCCACGTCGATGCCGCGGGCGGCCACATCGGTGGCAACGACGATATCCAGCTTGCCGGATTTGAGTCGCTCAATGGTGCGCTCGCGCAGCTGCTGGTTCATGTCACCGTTCAGTGCCGAGGCGGCGTAGCCTCGCGCTTCCAGTTTCTCCGCCAGCTCGACGGTGGCGTTCTTGGTGCGGGCAAAGATGATCATGCCCTCGAACGGCTCGACTTCCAGAATGCGGGTCAGGGCATCGAGTTTGTTGGTGCCACTGACCATCCAGTAGACCTGCTCGATGTTTTCTCCGGTCGCTGTGCTGCTCTTGATGCGGATTTCGTGCGGGTTGTTCAGATGTTTGCTTGCGACATTTTTGATCTGCTTGGGCATGGTAGCCGAGAAGAGGGCGGTCTGCCGCTCTTTTGGGGTATGCTCCAGAATCCACTCGACGTCGTCGATAAAGCCCATGCGCAGCATTTCGTCGGCTTCGTCCAGCACCAGGCTCTGCAGCTTGGAGATGTCCAGAGTGCCGCGACGCAGGTGATCCATGACCCGGCCGGGGGTGCCCACGACCACTTGTGCGCCGCGCTTCAATTGGCGCAGCTGACCGGCCATGTCACTGCCGCCGTAGATGGGCACAACCTGAAAGTTGGGAATGTTGCTGGCGTAGCGTTTGAACGCCTCGGCGACCTGGATGGCCAATTCTCGGGTCGGTGCGAGCACCAGAATCTGCGGCTGGCGCTGTTCGGTGTTCAGGCGCGAGAGCAGGGGTAGAGCGAACGCGGCGGTTTTGCCGGTGCCGGTCTGCGCCATGCCCACGATGTCCCGGCCTTCCAGCAGCGGCGGGATGGCGGCGGCCTGGATGGGGGAGGGTTGTTCGTAGCCAACGGACTGGATGGCCTGGAGGACGTATTCGGACAGGCCCAGTTCGGTAAAGAGCAGGTCGGTGGTTTCTTCGGACATAGAGGTAAAGCCTTCTAATCAATAGACGCGCGGCAGCTTGGCAGCGGGAATGGGCGCGGCGTTTTTCAGGGGGTGGTGGTCAGAGGGTGCGATCTCGTTGGTTCCGGTACTTTATCGCGGCACAGTGTCGGCGGTGGGGGTTGTTACCCCCGGGCTGGTTGTTGTGACCAGCCGGGCCGTGGGGCTATTGATCATAGCCTGGACCTTCCTTGTCGACTCAGTTATGCCCCGCAACACCATTTCCCCAAACGCATAGAGGGCTTTACTGAAGAGGGGCGGAGTATAGGGGGTTATGCTTGTTGATGCCAGTATTTTTTGTAGGGTAGGGCGGCTGTAACCCGGCTCGGGAGGCGGTGCATTGTTTCAAGACACGCGGTGAATACGTCCCTGTACGCTCGAGAGCGCGAGTCCCTCGGCTCACGGTCTTGAAACAATGCACCCCCTCCCGAGCCTCCCGTAGGGCGGATAAGCGTCAAGCGCATCCGCCGCAGCGGCTGGAGCCAGGGAACGGTCCCTAGGCTCACGGTCTTGAAACAGTGCACCCCCCTCCCGAGCCTCCTGCAATGGTATCCTGAGCGTTTACAACAGGCCCGATCGTAGAAGGAGGATTGTATGCCAAGCGTATTCAGCAAGATCATCGCCGGTGATATTCCCGGTCACTTTGTCTGGAAAGACGACCAGGCGGTGGTGTTCATGACCATCGAGCCCATTCGCGAGGGGCATGTGCTGGTGGTGCCCCGGGAGGAGGTGGATCATTGGGATGATCTGCCGCCGGCGCTCCTGGCGCATCTGATCAAGGTGAGTCAGGCGGTGGCCAAGGGGCTGAAGGAGGCGTATCCGGCCAAACGGGTGGGGATGATGATTGCCGGCCTGGAAGTGCCGCACACGCATATTCATCTGGCGCCCATGGACTCGATGGGGGATTTGAGCTTTGAGCACGCGCACAGTGTTGAGGCCGCCGCGCTTGCCGCGGCGGCGAAGCGTATTCGGGCGGTCCTGGTGAAGCAGGGTCACGCCGAGGCGCAGCTGGACTAGCCGCCGGAGGAGCCGGGATGCTCTATGCTCTGCCCGGCTTTGCGTCAGATCTGGCCGTTGGTGCGAAGCAGGGTGAGCACCGCCAGTGCGATAAACAGCACACAGGCGACGGCTCGGGCGTAGCTCAGGGGCACCCGCTCCAGGAGCCAGCGCCCGGCGAACAGCACCGGGATGTTGGCCAGTAGCATGCCCAGGGTGGTTCCGATGATCACGGCGGCCAGGGCGTCGTATTTGGCGGCCAGGACGACGGTGGCCACTTGGGTCTTGTCGCCAATCTCGGCCAGGAAAAACAGGATGAGCGTGGCAATGAAGGGCCCGTAGCGCTGAAAGCGGCCGTTTTGATCTTCGGCCTTGTCGGGGATCAGGGTCCAGAGGGCCACGGCGAGAAAACTGCCGCTGATGATCCAGGGGATCCAGTGCTCGGGAATCAGGCCGGCAATCCAGGCGCCGAGCCAGGCCGAGAGGGCGTGGTTGATCAGGGTGGCGACCAGGATGCCAGCGCCAATGGCGTAGGGGCGATGGTAGCGGGATATGAGTAGCAGGGCGAGCAATTGGGTTTTGTCGCCAATCTCCGCCAGAGCTACGGCCAACGTGGAGCTGATCAGAGCTTCCATTGATCACATCGTCCGGGCGGGGCTGAAAACCAGAGATACACAGGCCGCCCCGCCGGGAGAGGCCTGTGTATCTCAGGTCTCACCAGCCTGATCAGTGGCACAGCGGTGCTGTCTGATCAGGTGCCGCTGCCATGCGCTGTGACGCAATTATGTTGACAGTGGCGCCAACCCTGAGCCGGGTTGGCCGGTTACTCCCCCGAGAGAGGGCTGCATTTTAGGCAAGAATGATAGAGCAAGTCAAATGGGAGCCGTTTTCAATTGGCGCCTGTCAAGCGCCCCCGTAGGGCTGCTCGGGCAACAGCGGCTCTACCATTTCCATTGCGTCCCGGTATATTTTTTTCACGTCCGGTTTCAGGCCCACTGACATACGGCGGGAGAGCATGGTGATGGGGAAGAGACATTGCTCCGTCCCCTCCACACAGAGCGCGCGGCTGCGCCCCTTTTCGTCTTCGTAGACTTTCCACTCCAGTTCGTCCACTTCCTTGACCATGACATTGCCCAGCACGGCGCCCATGGCCTGCATCAGCAGTCGGTCGTCCTGCGGGACCAGATCCCGGTCGATAATGCGTTGCAGAGTGTCCAGGTCGGATTTGTCCTCGCGTATCTGGCTGCCAACGCGCTGGCGGGCCAGGTCATCCACTTTTTTGACCTGTTGCGCCATGTGGTTGCGGTCCATCCAGGAAAAGTCGCTGATCTCGGCTTCGTCGGCCTGGGCCGGCAACCAACCAAACAGTAACAGGGCAATGCAAAAGCGCACACTAGGCGTCATGGTTAACCTCTTTCGATGATGGCGACTCTGATGACGCCTGGGCGTCATTGTCTATCAGAGTGATGGGTTCGGGGTAGAGTTCATTCAAGGGTGCGGACAGACCGTTATTCAGGGCCATATGAACATGCCGGCGATGGAGGAGCCGGGGTTCAGACACGCCGCAGGCGTGGGCGATCAGCCCCACGCTGTAGGTCAGGTTGCGCTGGTAGTTGGCGACGCGCTGGGCCTTGTCGGTCGGGTCCAGCCCCTTTTGCAATTTCGGGTCGTGGGTGGTCACCCCGGTGGGGCAGGTGTTTTTGTGGCATTGCATCGCCTGAATACAGCCGAGGGAGAACATGAATCCCCGGGCGCTGGTGACAAAATCGGCACCACAGGCAATAGCCCAGGCCACCATGGAAGGGTTCACCAGCTTGCCCGAGGCGATCACGCGAATGCGCTCCTTCAGCCCCGCCTCCTGCAACAGATCGCACAGCCAGGGCAGGCTCTCTTTCAACGGCAGCCCGACATAGTCCATCAACGGCTGGGGCGAGGCGCCGGTACCGCCATCCGCGCTGTCCAGGGTGATGAAGTCCGGTGCGCGGTCAATGCCCCGGGCCCGAATGCCGTCAACCAGGTCGTGCAGCCACTGCTTGTCACCGAGTACGGCCTTGAAGCCGACGGGCTTGCCGGTGACCTGGCGAATCCGGTCAATCATGTCCAGCAGATCCTCAGCCGAGCGGATATCGGGGTGACCGTTCGGGCTGATGGAGGGGTGACCTTCAGGAATGCCCCGGATGGCGGCGATTTCGGCCGAGACTTTCTCTCCGGGCAGAATGCCGCCCTTGCCCGGCTTGGCGCCCTGGCTGAGCTTGATTTCAAACATCTTGACGGCGTCCTGTTCCGCCAGTGCCTTGAGGCGCTCGTCGGACAGCTGGCCATTCAGGTCGCGCGCGCCGTATTTTGCCGTGCCCAGCTGGAACACCAGGTCACAACCGCCCTCAAGATGGTAGGGTGACAGACCGCCTTCGCCGGTATTGAGCCAGCAGCCGGCCTGCGCTGCACCTCGTGACAGGGCGAGCACGGCGGGGCGCGAAATGGCCCCATAGCTCATCCCGGAAATATGAAAGAAGGCGCTGGTGGTGTAGGGTTGCCGGCAGTAGGGGCCAATGGTCACCGCCGAGGGGCGCGAGGCGTCCTGTTCCAGAGTGGGGAATGCGGAATTGAGAAACAGCACCGTGCCCGGCGGGTTCAGGTCGCGGGTAGAACCAAAGCCCAGGTTCAGATCCAGATTCTTCGCGGCGCGATACACCCAGGCGCGCTCGGCGCGATTGAAGGGCATCTCTTCCCGATCCATGGCAAAAAAGTATTGCCGAAAAAATTCTCCCAGATGTTCAAACCAATAGCGGAACCGGCCAATCACCGGATAGTTGCGCCGGATAGTGTGGCGGCGCTGGGTTACGTCAGTCACGTACATGACCGCAATCGCCAGTGCAACCAGGCCGATGATCACCACAAAAATCAGCACCATTACGGTCAGCAGTTTCAGGGCAAAAATATCGTCAAACATAGAGGCGGGCCTGTACACCGGGAGAAATTTCCAACGCAATTGATTGGCGCTCGTTTTGGCTGGGCGCTATGATAAGGGTTTTAGCGACCCCAATCCATTTTATGGGCCAATCTGAGGATCAGACCCTGGTTCATAGCGAAAAGGAAACCCCATGAAAGCGATAAAAATCATAGTGAGCATTCTGGTGGCCCTGGTGGTTGTCATCGCCATTGCACTGTTCATCGGTCTGAAGAATCTCGATACCCTGGTGGAGGCGGCCATTGAGTCGGTCGGCCCCATGGTGACCAAGACCGACGTGCAGGTTGATCGGGTGAACATCAAGCTGACCGAGGGACGTGGAGACATCCACGGTCTGGCCGTTGCCAATCCCGAGGGTTACTCCGACCGGCCCATCATCAAGGTGAGCCAGGTGGGGCTGGAGATACAGCCCAGCTCCATTACCGAGGACGTCGTGGTCATCCGGGAGATTCTGATCGATGGGGCGGTACTCAACGCCGAGCATCAGGGGGTGAATGACATCAACATCAAGACCCTGCTCGACCAGATGCGCCCCGACAGTCCGGAGGAGCCCCCACAGTCCACCACCGCAAGTCCCGATGTGCGCTTTATGGTGGAGAAGCTCAGCTTTACCGGAGCGACCCTGGATTTGCGCTCCGAGGAGTTGGGCCAGCGAAACCTGACCATGCGCGACATTCAGCTGGAAGAGCTGGGTGACCGGCAGGAGGGCCTGACGCCCGCACAGCTGACCCGCGCCATTCTCAACCCGCTGATGCAGCGGGCGCGCGAGCGGGTGGAGCAGGAACTCAAGTCCGAAGCGGAGGGAGCCCTCAAAGAAGAACTGGAAGAGCGCCTGTCGGAAGAAGATCGCGAGAAAGTTGAGCGGGCCCGCTCCCTGCTGGATTAAAGTCACCACGGGCACGCTGGCTGCTCCCTCTGTCTGATCCACTCCCTGAGCGGGGAGTGGACTCTCTTATTGGTCAATTCACGGTTTTTTTGGAAAGAGGGTTCAGGTTTCTCCTGTAACCGGTTACAATGCAAGCCGTTGTTCGCTCCTTTATTTGTGGCTGAGCGGATAGCAAAACAACAATAGCGATCCTCCAGGCACAGGTGTCATATGCTGCGACTACCCCTTCACATTTCCGCCCAGGGCCTGGCGCCCCGACGTTTTTCCGGGACCCTGGTCAGGGTCTCAATGCGGCTCTCACTCTTTCTTGTGCTCTCATTGGTGGGATGTTCCGCTTCCGAGTCGGAGAAAAATTCCAGACTGGCTGTCACCGGCTCGCCGGGCGAGCCGGTGACGCCGATCGACCCACAGGCCAGTGAGCCCACCCGGGCGCTCATCGGTAATCTGCACCAATTGCAAGGCGAGGCGTTTCTGTTCGGCCACCAGGACAGCCTCGCTTACGGTGTGGAGTGGAAGGAGGAGTCCGGTCGATCGGACGTGAAGGAGGTGACCGGCGATTACCCGGCACTCTATGGCTGGGATGTCGGCCACCTGGAACGCGGTGACTCCGCAAACCTCGACGGCGTAGACTTCGAAGCCATGCAGGGCTGGATGCGTGAGGCCTATCGACGCGGTGGCGTAGTCACCATTTCATGGCATATGACTCACCCTGGCACCGGAGCCGACTCCTGGAATACGCAAACCGGTGCCGGGGCCCTGCTGCCCGGTGGTGAGTGGCACGACGCACTGAAAAAAGCACTGGACCGGTTTGCCGGATTTGTCGACGGGCTCGCCGTCACCACTCCCGAAGGCGAGGTTCACCCTCTACCCGTAATTTTTCGCCCCTGGCACGAGCACAACGGCGACTGGTTCTGGTGGGGCCGGGGCGCGACGGCGGAGGAGGATTACGTCGCCCTTTGGCGTTTTACGGTGGATTATCTGCGGGAAGAGAAGCAGTTGCATAACCTGCTCTATGCCTTCTCGCCCGACCGCAGCCGCCTCGATATGAGCCGCTTTGAATCGCAGTATCTCTATGCATACCCGGGCGATGACTATGTCGACATTCTGGGAATCGATAACTATTGGGACCTGGGGCACGAGGCGAACGAGGCATCCCCCGAGCAGAGCGCCGAGGACTTTCAACAGAGTCTGACCCGGCTGGCTAAGCTGGCCGCCGACAAGGGCAAGCTGCCCGCCATGACCGAGGGCGGGCAGGACACACTGTTCCAGCCCGATTTTTTCACGCAGCGGCTTCTGCCGGGGCTCCTGGCCAACGAATGGACCCGCCAGGTTGCCTATGTTCAGGTGTGGCGCAACGCCAACCGGGAGAAAGAGGATCGGGACCACTTTTATGTCCCCTACAAGGGGCATGAGGCCGCGGAGGACTTTGAGGCGTTTTACCGCCATCCGGCGACCCTGTTCGAGAGTGATCTGCCCGATCTTTATGACCTCGAGTAGGTAGGGGTTCAGCCCCTCGGGACTGGACTTTTCCCGCCCGAGCCGCCATGCTTTGCGCCCCTTGAATGACCCGAATCTTTATGCGTTGGGGAGCGCCTGTGGCCGACCGAGACAATCCGACATTAATGACCCTTGGGCCCTATCGGGCCCAGGTGGCTGATGCCTGCCAGCAACCGGACTTTCTGGAAAGCCTGGCGTCGCTGGCCAGCGCTCTGTCAGGCCCCGATGCACATCTGGTCGCGGCCGCCGGCGATGAGGTGTTTCGCTGGCGCACCCTTATTAATGGCGAGCCCCGCACCCTGGCGGTCAAGCGCTACAAGCGCCAGCCCCGGGTCAAGGACTGGTACGACGCGCGCCGCGGCAGTCCGGCTCAGCGCTCCTTTCAGGCCGCTGACCATCTGCTCGCTCATCAGATCGGTACTCCCAAACCGGTGGCGGTGGTGGAGCGCTGGGACGGTCGCCGTCTGCTGGAGAGCTACTACCTCTGCCTCTTCTGTGAGGCGGAGAGTCTGCGCGAATGCCTCACCGATGTGTACCGCAACAATCCCGACAATGAGGCCATGATCGAGCTGCTCAATCGGGTGGCCCCGGCGGTGCGGGCCATGCACGATGCGGGTTTCATGCACGGTGACATGGGCAATCAGAATATCCTGCTACCCAGGGACCCGGACGGGCGCTGGGCTCAACCGCAATTCATCGACCTCAACCGTGGTCGCATTCTGGAAAAAGTGGGTCCCCGGGAAAGGGCGCGGGATATTGCGCGCCTGACCCTGCCCGGGGAATATCGCAAGTTTTTCAAGTTCATCTACAGCTATCATGACGATGTGGATCCCGAGCTGAACCGGGCCGAGGCGCAGGAGCGGGCGCGTTTTGTGCGTCACCGCAACAGTCGCCACTGGCGCCATCCGCTGCGCAGTCTTAAAACCCTCTTGCGGGGCAAGCCCCTCAACCCCCCGGGGGATTACCCCCACGATCGGGATCTGTGGATCTGGGATGAGAAATCGGCGCAGGCGATGATTGTGCTCTCCCGCGCGGAGAAAAATCGCTGCCGCTCCCGCCGCTACATGTGGTCCATGCTCTGGCACAGTCTGCGGGCCATCCCGGGCGTATACCGACACTATCGCCGCCTGCAGGCGCAGAATTTCAAACAGCCGGTTGGCATGCGCAACGGGGTGGGCGTGGCGCTGCACCCCAAAGCGGATTATATCGGGCCTGAGTTGGCCATGCTGGAGGAGCTGGGTAATCCGCCCGCTCTGGTGCGGTTCTGTCACCACGAAACACCCGAGGATTGGGCGCGAGGGGTTGAGCTTATCGACACGCTCGCGGCCCGAGGGGTCAGCATCATGGTGGCGTTCTTGCAGGATCGGCGCGCCGTGCTGGAGCCGGAGGCGTGGCGAGCGTTTCTTCAGCAGATCATCCCCCGCATTGCCGACAAGGTGGAAGACATCGAGATCGGCCACGCCGTCAACCGGATGAAATGGGGCGTCTGGACCGACCGGGAGTACGGCGCGCTGTTGCAGCCCGCTCTGGAGTTGCAGCGCCAGTACCCGCAGATACGGCTCACCGGGCCGGCCTGCATTGATTTTGAATACAATTACGTTCTGCCCATGCTCAATCAGGTGCCCCGCCAGCAGCCGTTGAGTGCTCTGTCGCATCATCTTTACGTCGACCGTCGAGGGTATCCGGAAAACCCCCAGGGGGCCTTCTCCACCCTGGAGAAGTGCGTGCTGCTCAGAGCCATTGCCCAGTGGTCGTCCCGCAGTGAGGACCGGGTGATCATTTCCGAGGTCAACTGGCCGGTGGTGGGGACCAGTGTCTGGTCGCCGGTCTGTGCCGGCTACGAGGGGCCAGACGCCCGCCGCCATCCTCCCGGTGTGAGCGAAGCCGAGTACGCCAACTATCTGGTGCGTTACCAGGCTATCGCTCTCTGCTCCGGCCATGTGGAGCGGGTGTTCTGGTGGCGGCTGTCGGCGCACGGCTACGGTCTGGTGGATGACCGGGACTCGTGGCGCAAGCGCGCACCCTATCGTGCGTTGAAAGTGTTTCTCGAAACGCTGGGTGAGGCCGAATTTGTCGCCCGGCGTTCCGCGCCGGCGGGCGTCTACGAGCTGGAGTTTCAGACAGCGGAGGCGCGTATATTGTTGGCCTGGCGGCACGATAGCGAAGGACCGCAGGATGAGAGTGCCTACTGGCCTGAGTTCGAGGCGGATGAGGTGTTTGACCTGCTGGGCGAGCCGGTCACCGACACGTGCCTCGGCGCGGAGCCTGTGTACTGGCGCAAGGCGCTCCAGTAAAAGACGGTGCCCGCAGGGCTGCGTTCTCGGTCTGATCTGCCGGCTCTGAGGGGTGATTCCTGCGCGTGTAGCCAGGGGCCGGCATCAGGAGCGCCGAGATGGGCGCTCATAGGGGCAAATCCCGTTTGGTTGGCAGCCCGCAGCGGACACCTGAGCTGAGTATAGCAACCGTGTAGCGCTCTGCTGCCTTCCCGATAGTTTTTTCGGGCGCAAGCAAATCGGGTGATATGGCCGAATTGGTATATGGCTGCTATCCTCAGGGCATCGATGATGCTGCCAGTGATGTGCCCCATGACCCCAGTACGGATTGCGCTGATTTACTTGACTATCGCCTCGCTATGGATACTCCTGTCTGACCGCATGCTGTTCTCCTGGGTTGATGATGACTCCGCCAGCTTCCTGTTCTGGCAGACGGCCAAAGGCTGGCTGTTTGTGATTGCCTCCAGCATCATCATTTACCTGTTGGCCTACCGCCTGAGCTGGTCTCTATCCCGTCAGCTCACGCTCAAGCGCCGCCACCTGGCTCTGGTGCGCCGCAAAGCCTATACGGACTACCTGACAGGGTTGCCCAACCGCCGCTATGGGCTGCGCGTGATGCGCCGTATGCTGCGCCAGGCCGAGCGCAGTGGCCGTGGTTTCTGCGCCATGCTGCTGGACATCGACGATTTCAAACACATCAATGACAATCTCGGCCACCGCGAGGGTGATGAGGTGATTGGTGTTATCGCGAGGCGGCTGAAAGCATCGCTGCACCCGGGCGAACAGATCGTTCGGCAGGGCGGCGACGAGTTTCTGCTGTTGTGCGCCGGTGCTGAGGGGCGCCACCGCATTGCCAGCCGGGCCGGCGAATTGCTGGAATCCCTGACCGAGCCGGTGCACGCCCAAGGCCTGGAGCTGACGGTGACCGCCAGCGCCGGCATTGCCTGTTATCCTGAAGATGGCCAGGACATCAACGAGATAATGCGCAGTGTCGATCTGGCACTGCACCAAAGCAAGCAGTACAAAAACTGTTTCAATTTTTATCAGGCCGCCATGGCCAGCCACATGCAACACCGGTTTGATCTGCAGCAGAAGCTTCGTACCGCCCTGGCAGAAGAACAGTTGACCGTGCACTTCCAGCCGATTTTCGACCCGACGCTGGAGAGATTTACCGGTGCCGAAGCGCTGGTCCGCTGGCCTACCGACTCCGGCTTTATTTCGCCCGGTGAATTCGTTCCGGTGGCCGAACAAAGTGGACAGACTCGGGCCCTGGGATCAATGGTTCTGGAGCGGGCCTTTCGGGAAACCGTCGCGTTGACGCAGGAGCTGGAACGGTCGGTGACCATCTCCGTCAACGTGTCGCCCAAACAGTTTGTCAATGGCTATATCCTCGGTGACCTGCAGCAGGCGTTGGACGCCACCGGCATTGACCCGGCCTGTGTGATTCTGGAAATCACCGAGGGGGTGTTGCTGAGCAACGTACTGGAAACCAGGGATGTGATTGAACAGCTGATCAAACTTGGTGTGGCAATTTCCATGGACGATTTCGGCCAGGGTTACTCCTCGCTGAATTACTTGCGTCAGCATCCGTTCCGTTACGTAAAAATCGATCGCAGCTTCATTGATGGCATGGACCGCTCCTCAAAAGATCGTGCGCTGGTGGAGGCGAGTGTGGCCATGGCCCGCGCGTTGAATTTGCGGGTGGTGGCCGAAGGCGTCGAAACCGAATCCCAGAAACAGGCACTGGTTGCCCTGGGTGTGGACTACCTGCAGGGCTTTCTGTTGGCCCGACCCATGCCGGCGGATGAGTACCGGGCGCTGCTCAGTCGGGAAGCCGTCCATTGAGCTTGTCTGTGTCTCCGCGAACTGGGCTGTTGATCTTTCTGGTGCTGGTTCTGGCCGGTATCGGGCTCTGGTTTTTCCCGGGTGAGTCCCCATCCGAGCGAGCAGAAACCGGAAGTGAATCCGGCTACCGGCTGCGTTTTCATGAATGCGATTTTGATACCTCCTGGCGGGCCGAAGTCCGCTGCGCGACTCTGAAGACCCCGTCGACCGAAATCATTTCGTTTCAGCTGCCGGTAATGATACTTGAGGCCCCCTCGGCCGAGCGTCAGTCCGATCCGGTACTCTATTTACAGGGTGGGCCCGGCGCCCCGGCGGGCATCGATCGGGAGGGGGTAAGGTACTGGCGTTCGTGGATGGAAAACGCCAGGCTGAAACGCGACCTGGTGGTACTGGACCGACGGGGGACGGGCGGCAGCCGACCGGCGCTGGACTGCCCCGAGTACGACGACTTCAGTCGGGAAATATTGCGTGATGACGCCACCTTCGAACGCGAACTGGAAGAGGGGAGTGCGATACTGCGCGAGTGCTTTGCGCGTCTGGAGGCCTCGGGCCGGTTTGCCGCAGAAGCCTTTGGCACGCGTGCCAGCACTCGGGATGTCGTCGGGCTGATGACAGAGCTGGATTTTCGCGAATGGAACCTGATCGGCGTCTCCTATGGCTCCCGCCTGGCGCTCGCGGTTGCGCAAGAGATCAATCAGGCCGACACCTCGGTACGCGTGCGCAGCCTGATACTCGATTCGGTTTACCCTCCCGATCAGGGCGGATTACTGAGTTGGCCCAAGGTGATGACCCAGGGCATTGAACGATTTATCCAGTGGTGCCAGAGCGATGGCGATTGCGCGCCGTCGGAGCGAAACCTGAGCGCGCAACTGGATGCCGCGTTGGAACAACTCAAACGCGATCCACTGTCGGTTTCCATCGATTTCTGGCAGGAGCGCCGCCCCGGCACCGTGGTGATCAACGATCACCGGTTTCTGTCGGCCCTGTTTGCCGCCATCAATCAACTGCGCCGCTGGCCCGAGATACCGAAGGCCCTCGAAGCCGTTCAACAGTCAGACCCCGAGGCGCTGCGGCCGCTGATCGAGCCCTTTGTGAATCAGGCGCTGGATGAGTCTCTGTCCAGCCTGACGTTCATGGCCGTGGACTGCCGGGACCACCGGCTGGGAACGGAAGCGGAATACCAAACGGTGGTGGACGAGCACCCACGTTTTCGCCAGTTTCTGGACCCGCTCTGGCAGTGGCAAAGCTGCCAGTGGCTAGGCTCGGCTGAACAACCGCTGGCGCCTGTCGGGGATCTTTCTGTCCCCACCCTGATGTTGGCGGGCGAGCTGGACCCCATCACCCCGATGACCTGGGCCGAAGAGCTCGCCGAGCAATGGCCCCACAGCCAACTCTATCGGGCAACGACGACCGGTCACTACGTTATTGGGTCAAAGCCCTGTGTTCACACCAGCCTCGCCGATTATCTGGATGATCCCCGGGCGGCCTGGAAACCCGCGTGCGGGAGGAGACAGTAACACACCCCGCTTACCGGGTACCCTTACCCCTACCCTTTGACACGATCTAGCAGCCCGTTCGACATCGACTGCTGGTGTTTCACCCAGTAAGCTACTATATTGACTACTTGAAAGGGTACAGTCCCTTTTTCAGGAAATACCTGTCAAATCAATTTTTGATTTTTACAGGCTAGTGGCTTAAGGATCTTTCTCAAAGGGGGCGTATATGTCGGCTAAATCGAGTATCAGAAATTTTTTTATTATCTTCGTCGCTACCATTCTGAGCTCCTGCGGAGGAGGTTCTTCCGGTGGCGATAGTGGCGGTGGCCAGGTTAACGACCCCGACCCTCCTTCCTCTCCAGTTTTAAGTGCCCTCACTCTTGACGTAAGTGCGACCAATCTCGCTGTTGGAGGAAATGCAGAGATCTCTGTGGTTGCCGAATATTCAGACGGTAGTGAGAAGAACGTTTCCAGCGACGTGGATGCTACGGTTTCCGACGCCGATTCGCTGGAGGTGATAGTCGGAGACCCGATAGTGGTAACGTCACTGGCCTGGGTGGCTTCGCCCACCGTGGAAATCCAGTACCAGGAAGGTGATGTGTCACTAACCGAAACAGTTGAGTTCCAGGTTGCTGCTGCAATAACTGAATTGCAACTCGATCCCTCCGAACTGACCCTGCCAGCTTTGACCCGCCAGACAGTTCAGGTTTACGCCCTCTATGACGATGGTGCCAAAGAAGAGGTTACTGACCAGGTAGAGTGGGGCGTCGGCAACCAAAGCATTGCGACAATCAACTCCAATGCCGAAGGCCAGTACGTCGAAGGTCTTGCCGAGGGTGAAACCTCCATTCGAGCGGAGCTGGCCAGTGAAAGCGTTGCAGCCCGGATTTTGGTGACCTCACCCATTGTCGAGGCACTGATCATTGAAGCGCCGCTCTCTATGCACTTGGCCGAACCCCGGCAGCTGAAAGCCATTGCGCACTATCAAGGCGGCCAGGAGCTGGACGTTACCTCCGACGCTATCTGGTCAAGCAGCAACACGAACGTCGCCACGGTAGACAATGAAAGCTCTCCAGGGCGAGTGTCGCCAGTTTCCGCCGGGAATGTCACCATTTCGGCATCCCTGGGCGAGATCACCAGTGGTCAGCCGATCGAGGTATTGGCCGCCGTGCTGACGTCGATTGCTATTACTCCGGAATCTGCCTCGAGCGCAGTGGGCCAGAACACTCAGTTTGAAGTTGCCGGCTCCTACGACGACGGGAGCACAGAAATTTTGACCCCCGCAGTCGAATGGTCGTTTTCAGACCCCAGCCTGGTAGAGCTGGATGCTGAAACTCCGGGCCTGATTGCAGCCATCGCCGAGGGCACAACAGGGGTGACGGCGCTCATTGGAGAATTTCAGGCGACTGCGACGCTGGATATTGCGCCTAAGCCCGATGGTCCCGCCAGTATCACTCTTACGGCTACCCCGAACGTTATTTTGGATGATGGCATTGATCAGACGGTTTTGGGAGCCAGAGTCATTCCCAACAGTCCGGACGGCGAGATTGAAAATGGAACAGAGGTGGTGCTTTCCGCCGATAGCGACGCTCTGGCGCTTGAGGAAACACAGTTAACTACCCTGGATGCAAGGGTAAGCACCAACGGAACCGGAAGTGAAGCGGTAGGCTTTGTCAACATAACGGCCCAGGTTCCGGGCACTAACGCCCAAGGCACTGTAAAGCTTGGGGTGGTAGAGACTTTCCTGCAGGTTGTTTTAGGGGTTTCTTCCTCGAATGTTGAACTCGTGGACAATGTCTATCAAGAAGGGTCATCGTTTACTTTTCAGATAACAAACACTTCCAACCGGGACTTTGAATTACGGCAAGCGCAAATACGCAATGGAACGACCATTCTTGCTACTATCGAAGCCAGCGATTCTCCGGAGTTGCTTAATGATGGAGTGCTGCTTGGTGGAGGAGAAATGGGGCTCACCTATACTCTGCAACAGTCTATAACGGTAGAAGAAGGCGAGAATATTAGCTTTACCTACACCCTATACGATCCCCCGACAACGCAGGTATTTCGGGAAAGGGCCAATTATTGAATAAGAGGGCATTGATCGCTTTATATCTGAGGAAGTGAGTGTCAATCTTTTACCCATATAAGCCATCCCGATTAGGGGTGGCTTTCGAATTTGGCTCCGCCTGCTGGGCTCGAACCAGCGCCCCAATGATTAACAGTCCAGCCAGGATAGTCGGTTGATGTAAGAATGCCTCAATAATCAATGAGTTACAATGAGTAGGGGGGAGCTAGATTTAGCCGAATTTAGTGGCTAAGTGTGCTTGAACTGGTCCAGATGACTAGCTAGTGCCCATCCATAAACGGCTAAGATTCTGATAAAAAAGGGAAAATATCGCGTGGAGGGTTAAAAAAGGCACTAATGCTTTGTAGAATTGTTTTCGACCAAGAAAGCAAAATCCAAAACAAAGTGCCTTACCAAGCGAGAATCCCGCACGGCACAAAGCAGTTTATTTGATCTGTGCTCGCCACACAAGTTTGGCGCGTTCCTCAGCGATCTATCGCGGGTGTTGGACGCTCATCCGGAGATACTCCCTTTACTGGAAGAGGATTTCCGCTCTGAAAGGATGCAGGCGACGGGACGCAAAGGCCTTTCTGTTGAGAGCACGTGATCCCTACCAGCAAAACTAGGCACTCGACTTAGCGAGGATTTGGTGCCCAAGGCCGCCAAGCGCTTTAAAGTCATCACAGACAGTGATCACTCGCTGCCTGTCGCGCCTAATCTGCTTTTTCCGCAGAGCACCCCAATCAGGAGTGGGCCGGCGACATCACCTACCTGTACACAACAGAGGGGTGGCTCTACCTGGCAGTCATGATTGACTTGCATTCGCGCTCGGTCATTGGCTGGTCCATGAGCGAGCGTATGACCGCTGACCTGGTTAATGACGCCTTACTGATGGCGCTTTGGCAGCGCAAGTTCCCGAAAGGTGTTCTTGTCCATAGCGACAGGGGCGGCCAGTATGCGTCAGGCCTATACCGGGGTACGATCGCCGATCACGGTCTGATACAAAGCATGAGCCGGAAAGGCAACTGCTGGGACAATGCTTGCGTAGAGAGCTTCTTTCACAGCATGAAAGTGGAGGCAATCCAAGACGAACCTTTGATCAACAGAGAAGCCATGCGCCAACGGGTATTCGAATACATCGAAGTCGACTACAATCGAAACAGACGACACAGCGCTTTGGGCTTTGTTAGCCCGGAAGCGCTTGAGAGTGCAACCCTCGCTAAGTCAGGTGTTTAGTTTTGATGGTAGGGATCATTGGCATTCGCAATGGTCACGTCGAGACGGTGCACGCCTACACCAATGACCAGCACCTGATTGATAACTACCATTCGGCCGACCGGCGGGGCCGCTCAGCGGCGCTGAACATGGTGTTGACCTCCACCGGGGCTGCCAAGGCGGTGGCCAAGGCGCTCCCGGAGCTCGACGGCAAGCTCACGGGCAACGCCATCCGTGTGCCCACACCCAATGTATCCATGGATATCTTGTCTCAGACAAACGGATCGTCAGAGTCTGAACGACTTCCTGCAACAGACAGCCGGTAATCCCCCCATTTTTAACAGGGGCCATAAGTAGAGCTAGGCCACAGTGGCCAACTTCTGTTTCGGCGTAAAGCCGCCGAGCGCCATGTTGGGACGCTCGTGATTGTAACTCCATAGCCATTGGGTGGCGAACTCCTGTACTTCAGCGATGCTGTCAAACAAGTATTGCGCCAACCAGTCGTAACGAACGGTCCGGTTGTACCGCTCCACATAGGCGTTCTGCTGAGGCTTGCCCGGCTGAATATGCAACAGCGTAATTCGGTGCCGTTCAGCCCAAGCGATCAGCTCGCCACTGATGTATTCAGGGCCATTGTCACACCGGATCATCGCGGGCTTGCCGCGCCACTCGATAATTTGCTCCAGCGCCCTGGTAACTCGCAGCGCGGGCAGAGACAAGTCGACTTCGATGCCCAAGCCTTCGCGGTTAAAGTCGTCGATCACATTGAGTAGCCGATAGC